>NZ_LYTM01000003.1:0-55000 GCF_001672445.1 Mesorhizobium sp. WSM3873
GAAACAGAAGTTCAGCAAGATCATGCCGCGCGTTGATGTCGCGCGGATCGCGAACTGCTTGCAGGATCGACAAAACAAGCCGCACTCGGGCCTCCTCTGCTACGAGAAAGCCTCTCAAGAATCCTTCCTTTGCGGCTTGGCAATAGCCAATCAACTTATCTGCGATTCCCCTGCCCTCGAGGGGGGAGAGGTGGCTCGGCGAAGCCGAGACGGATTGGGGGAACCACTAGGCAATCGCCGCGAACGCAAACAGAAAATGGACAAGGCGAAATCATCGTCTCGCCTTGCGCCAAGGGTCGCCGACGCAGGTCTCCTTTGCGTCACTATCGATCAGGGCGCCCTACGCCGCCTTCCTCCACCCATCCCTGATATGCCTGTACCCTTCGCGATACACCGCCTCCGGGCTTTCGGCAAAATCCCGCCACACCTTGGTCGCTGCCGCCAGATCCTTCAGCGAACGCCCGAACGACTCGATGGTCAGCCAGTCGTCATAGCCGCTCTTGCGGATCGCGGCGAAGGTTTCCTTCCAGGGAATATTACCCCGCCCCGGCACGCCGCGGTCGTTTTCCGAGATGTGGATGTGGACGACGTTCCGGCGATTGCGCGTATAGGCGCCGATCGGATCGACCTCCTCGATATTGGCGTGAAAGGTGTCGTACATCGCCTTGATGTGCGGGCGGTCGATCGCGTCGACATGCTCGGAAAGGTCGTCCATCGTGTTGACCAGATAGCATTCGAAGCGGTTCAGCGCTTCGAGCCCGATGGTGACGTCCCTCTTGCCGGCATGATCGCCAATGGCCCGCTGCGAGGCGACCGAGCGCTTCTTCTCGGCCGCTGTCGGCCCGCTGCCGGAAAAGGCGCCCAGCGTGGAATGCAGCGGCCCGCTCAGCCTGTCCGCGCCGAGCGCCGCGCTGCAGTCGATCGCCCATTTCATGTAATCGATGCCGGCCTTGCGCGTCGCGGTATCCGCAGAGATCAGGTTCATCGCCGGGTCGCCCATCGCCGAGACCGCGGTGCGCTCCAGTCCGATGCGATCGAGCATCTCGCCGAGCCTCTGGTAGTCATCCGGTTCGCCCGCGAAGACCGGTATCTCGACGCCGTCGAAGCCGGTTGCCTTGATGTCCTTCAGCAGCGCCTCGTGCTTTTTCGAGACGCTCGTCGTCCACAAGAACATGCACATGCCGATTTTCATCGACACCCCTCCTCTGCGGCCCACCACTTGCGCTAGCGGGTCACAATCCCCCTCATCCGGCCCGTGCCGTCGCCGAACCCGCCTTTATAGCCTCGTCCACGCCCCGTTCTTCTTCGAAGACTTCACGCACGCCTCGATGAAGGCCATGCCTTCGACGCCGTCCGCGATCGTCGGGAAGGCGACATCCGTGGCAAGCTTGCCGCCCTTTTTTCGGGCCGCGCGGATGGCGCGGGCCGCTTCCTGGTAGATATTGGCAAAACCTTCGAGATAGCCCTCCGGATGGCCGGAGGGCACGCGGCTGACGCGCGCCGCTACCGGCATCGCGCCGGCGCCCGCCCGGGTCAGCAACTGCTTCGGCTGGCCGAAGGGCGTGTACCAAAGATAGTTCGGGTCGGCCTGGACCCATTCGAGCCCGCCCTTCGAGCCATAGATCCGCAGCTTCAGCCCGTTCTCGTGGCCGGGCGCCACCTGGCTCGCCCAGATCATGCCCTTGGCCGGATGCTTGTTGCCAACCGGCTTGAAGCGCAACAGCACATTGACGTTGTCGTCGAGCTGGCGCCCCGGCACGAAGGCGTCGAGGTCGGCCGAAAGGGAATCGAGCTCCAGCCCCGAGACGAAGCGGGCGAGGTTATAGGCGTGCGTGCCAATGTCGCCGAGCGCGCCGCCGGCGCCGGCCTGCTTGGGGTCGGAGCG
Organism: Mesorhizobium sp. WSM3873; assembly: GCF_001672445.1. Lineage (NCBI taxonomy): Bacteria > Pseudomonadati > Pseudomonadota > Alphaproteobacteria > Hyphomicrobiales > Phyllobacteriaceae > Mesorhizobium > Mesorhizobium sp. WSM3873. Next base: position 1,886 of record NZ_LYTM01000003.1, read on the forward strand.
CCATGAGGCCTGCTTCTGACCGGTCGCGGCTAGGTCTTCGGTCAGCCAGTCCTGCGGATATTCCGACTGCACGATGCGGATGTCGCCGAGCATGCCCTTGGCCACCATCTCGCGCGCCTGCCGCACCATCGGATAGGCTGTGTAGTTGTGGGTGAGCACGAACACCTTTCCAGCCTTCTCGACCAGCGCGGCAAGCTTCTTCGCCTCGGCGAGCGAGGTCGCGAGCGGCTTGTCGCAGATGACGTGGATACCCGCCTCCAGGAAGGCCTTGGCCGCCGGCACATGCACATTGTTGGGCGTGACGATCGCCACTGCCTCGATGCCGTCCGGGCGTTTGGCTTCGGCCTTGGCCATCTCGGCATAGGAGCCGTAGCTGCGTGACGGATCGAGCCCGAGTTCTTCGGCCGAGGCCTTCGCGCGCGCCGGGTCCGACGACAGCGCGCCGGCCACCAGCACGAAGTCGTTGTCCATGCGCGCCGCAATCCGGTGCACCGCGCCGATGAAAGCGCCCTGCCCGCCGCCGACCATGCCGTAGCGGATCGGGCCGCCTCCCGTTTCCGATTTCGATGCGCCGACCATGCTTTCGTTCTCCCTCATGTTGGTTAGCTCCCCCTTGAGGGGAGGTCGATCCGCACAGCGGATCGGGTGGGGTCGCCGGGCGTGGATCTCGGCATGAACCGACCCAGCCCGGCCCTTTGGGCCACTCTCCCCTCGAGGGGAGGATAAAGGTGCTAAATCCCCATCATCGCGCGCAGCAGCTTCTTGTCGCTGGTGCCGCCGGCGAAATCATCAAAGGCCCTTTCGGTGACCCGGATGATATGATGCTGGATGAAGGGTGCGCCTTCGGCCGCGCCGTCCTCGGGATGCTTGAGGCAGCATTCCCATTCCAGCACCGCCCAGGAATCGTAGTTGTACTGGGTGAGCTTGGAGAAGATGCCGCTGAAATCGACCTGCCCGTCGCCGAGGGAACGGAAACGCCCGGCACGGTTCACCCAGCCCTGATAGCCCGAATAGACGCCTTGCCGCCCCGTCGGGTTGAACTCGGCATCCTTGACGTGGAAGGCCTTGATCCGCTCGTGGTAGATGTCGATGAACTCGAGATAGTCGAGCTGCTGCAAAAGGAAGTGCGACGGGTCGTAATTGATGTTGCAGCGCTTGTGGCCGCCGACCGCGTCGAGGAACATCTCGAAGGTCGCGCCGTCGAACACGTCCTCGCCTGGATGGATCTCGTAGCCGATATCGACGCCGTTCTCATCATAGACGTCGAGGATCGGCTTCCAGCGCTTGCCAAGCTCGGCAAACGCCTCCTCGATCAGCCCAGGCGGCCGCTGTGGCCACGGATAGAGGTACGGGAAGGCGAGCGCGCCGCTGAAGCTTACCGACGCCTTGAGGCCGAGATTCTTCGATGCCCTGGCGCCGAATTCCATCTGCTCGACCGCCCATTTCTGCCGGGCCTTCGGATTGTTGTGCACCTCCGGCGGCGCAAACCCGTCGAACTGCGCGTCGTAAGCTGGATGCACCGCGACCAACTGCCCCTGCAGGTGCGTCGACAGCTCGGTGATCTCGACGCCGGCTTCAGTGCAGATGCCCTTCACCTCGTCGCAATAGTTTTTCGATGACGCCGCCTTTTTCAGGTCGAACAGCCGTCCGTCCCAGGTCGGGATCTGTACGCCTTTGTAGCCGAGCCCGGCCGCCCATCTGGTGATCGAAGCCAGCGAATTGAACGGCGCGGCGTCGCCCGCGAACTGCGCCAGAAACAGGCCGGGCCCCTTCATCGTCGTCGGCATCGGCATCCTCCCTCTCTCGTTTTCATGGACCAAGCATAGCGCCGATTGAAGCGAGGGCTAGCCTCTTCGACCGTTCGTCTCGGCGCCGACAAGCAGCGGCATTCTGGTATTACCAAATACGGCTGTTTGGTCAAGCGGCCAGAAACAGTTGGAATGCGATCCGCACGATTGCCGAAAGGCAGCTTAATCTATTCAAATCAAAGCATTGACTGATAAATTGAGCCCAATAGGCGGTCTCCTTGCCGTTACTGTGAATTTGCTGTAGAGGTTCTGTCAGGCCCAATTGGTCGAACCAGTTTCGAGAAAAAACACTGGAACGCCGTGGGGAGGAGATCATGCGACGGGCTCGGTGGAGAACGCCGCGAAAAAAGTGACAGGCGAATTCTGGGAAGGATAGACCATGCATCTTTCGACGCACAACTGGATGCGGGCGGAGCCGCTGGAGGTGACGCTGAAGCGCATCAAGAAGTTCGGCTATGAGTCGATCGAGATTTCCGGCGAGCCCGAGCAGTACAAGACCAAGGAAACGCGCGCGCTCCTGAAGGAGCACGGCATACGTTGCTGGGGTTCGGTGACGCTGATGCTGGGCGAACGCAACCTTGCCGCCAAGAACCAGGGCCAGCGGGAGCGATCGGTACAGTATGTCAAAGACGTGCTGACCATGGTCAGCGAGCTTGACGGCGAGATCATCACGCTGGTTCCCGCCACCGTCGGCAAGGTGGTGCCCGACGGCACGGAGGCGGAAGAGTGGGGCTGGGTGGTGGACGCCACGCGCGAATGCTTCGCGCATGCCAAGAAGGTCGGCGTCAAGATCGCCGTCGAGCCGCTCAACCGCTTCGAGACCTACCTCTTCAATCGTGGTGCCCAGGCGCTCGCGCTCGCGGATGCGGTGAGCCCGGAATGCGGCGTCTGCCTCGACGCCTACCACATCCATATGGAGGAATTTAACGTCTATGACGCCATCCGCCAGGTCGGCAAGCGCCTCTACGACTTCCATGTCGCCGACAACAACCGCTTCGCCGCGGGTCTCGGCCAGATCGACTGGCCGAAGATCGTCGGCACGCTGAAGGAGATCGGCTATGACGGCGCGCTGACCAACGAGTTCGTCGCCCCGGTCGACCGCACGCCGGCCGCCCCTTATCCGGAGATGGTGGAGCGCAACCCGGTCGACATCTCGCCCGAGCAGCTCAAATTCATCCAGGATCACGGCTCCAGCGTGCTCACCGAGAAGTTCTACACCGATCAGATGCGCATCACCGCCGAAACGCTGCTGCCGCTGATCAAGTAGAGGGTCCGATTTGAGCTTAGCCCTACCGTCCTCGCCGGGCGGCGGGTCCGGGGATCAAGATGCGTATAAAAAGCGTCCAGGCCTGGTGGGTTCGCATACCGATCGAAGTCGCAAAGCAGCATCGCAGCGACTTCGGTCAGGTGACGACGTTCGACGCCGCCATCCTGCGCGTCGAGACCGACGACGGCCTGGTCGGCTGGGGCGAGGGCAAGAACGCCGCCGGCAGCGCCGGCAGCTACGGCGCGCTGGTCCACATGCTGAATCACGAAATTGCGCCGCAGCTCATCGGCCGCGATCCGGCCGATATCGGTATCATCTGGGAGATGCTCTACAACGGCGTGCGACACCACACGGCGGCCCATGCCGGCCATGCCATGCCCCAGCTGGCGCGGCGCGGCATGAGCGTGGCGGCGATCAGCGCCGTCGACATCGCGCTTTGGGACATCCTCGGCAAGTCACTGGGGCAGCCGGTCTGGCGGCTGCTCGGCGGCCGCAAGGTCGAGCGCATGCAGGCCTATGCCTCGGGCGGCTGGGCGCCAGCCGATACCATCGGCGACCAGCTCAAATCCTATATCGCCAAAGGCGGTTTCAAGGCGCTGAAGATGCGCATCGGCGCCATGGACGGCGCGCCGCATATCTCGGCCGCGCGCGTCCGCGCCGCCAGGGAAGCGATCGGCCCTGATGTCGAACTTATGGTGGACGCGCACGGCACCTACACCGTCGCCGAGGCCAAGCGCTTCATCAGCCTCACCGCCGATCTCGATCTGGCCTGGTTCGAGGAGCCGGTGATCGCCGACGACAAGTCCGGTATGGCCGAGGTGCGCGCGTCCGGTTCGACCCCGATCGCCACCGGCGAGAGCGAGGCGACGCGCTACGCCTTCCGCGATCTGGCCGTGTTGAAATCGGCCGACATCTTCCAGCCTGATCCCGCCTTCTGCGGCGGCATCAGCGAGGCGATGAAGATCGGCACCATCGCCAGCGCCTTTAACCTGCGCTTCGCGCCGCATCTGTGGGCCGGCGCGCCCTGCTTCTTCGCCGGACTGCATGTCTGCGCGGCTTCCCCCGCGACCTTCATCGTCGAGTATTCGCTGGGCGCCAATCCGATGATCCACGATCTCGTCGAGGAGACTGTCGAAGCAAAGGACGGTATGATAGCGATCCCTGAAAAGCCCGGATTGGGTTTCACCGTTTCGGAGCGATTCCTGGAGGCGCACGCGCTACGCATTTGACGATGAAAGAAAAGAACCTTCTTGCGGAACTCGCCGCCTATCTGTTCTCCAACTCGGACAAGGAGTCGGGCCGCACGCCGTCGGAGCGCGAGCTGGCGGAGCATTTCGCCGTCAGCCGCGGCCAGATACGCGAGGCGCTTGCCATCCTCGAAGCGATGCGCATCGTCGAGCGCCGCGCCAAGTCCGGCATCTATATCGATACCAAGCAGGCGAGCGTGGAAGCGTTAGCGCTTTTCGCCCGCGCGGGCCTGCCGCTCGATCCGGTGCAGATCTACGAGACCGTCGAGCTGCGCAAGATCCACGAGATCAAGGCGGCCGAGCTTGCCTGCTCACGCGCCACCGAGGAGAATTTCGAGCGGCTGCGCGAGATCCTGAAGGCTTCCGAGGAGCGCATCGCCGCCGGCGAAGGCCTCGCCAGGGAAGACCGCGAGTTCCACCTCGAGATCGTGCGAGCGACCAAGAACGGTGTCTTCCACAACATCTGCAGCGTCTACTACCTGATGGGCGAGCAGCGCCTGCCGATCTATTTCAACGATCTGGAGCGCAGCATGCGCTCGCATGCCGAACACATCCAGATCTACGAGGCGCTGTTGCGCCGCGACGGCAACCTCGCCCAGGCGCTGATGAGTGCGCACCTGCAAGGAGCCGAGAGCTACTGGAAGGGGATTATAGAAGGTCGCTGGACCGAGCCGAAAAGCGCGGCGCTCGAAAGGGCCTGAGTTTCATGCGCAAGATCCTGTCGACGCACCCGCTACATCCGCGCGCGACAAGCATGCTGGCGGGAGCCGGCCGGCTGGTCGTCGCCTCCGCGCTCGATGCAAGAACACTGGCTGCCGAGGCGAAAGACGCAGACATCGTCATCGTCCGAGCGCCGCTGCCGCCGGAGCTGTTCGCAGGCGCGTCCCTGTTGCGCGCCGCGATCCGCCACGGCGCGGGACTGGACATGATCCCGGTCGAGGCGGCCACCGCCGCCGGCGTGCTGGTGGCGAACGTGCCGGCCGTCAATGCCCGCTCGGTGGCCGAACATGTAATGTTCACGGCGCTGGCGCTGCTCAGGCGCTTCCGCATGATGGATCGCGACCTGCGCGCCAGGGGCTGGCTCGCCGGGCGCGAGCATGCCAATTCGACCAGCGAGCTCGCCGGCAAGACGATCGGCATCGTCGGCCTTGGCGCCGTCGGCCAGGCCGTCGGCCACATCGCCGCGCACGGCTTCGACCTCAATGTCGTGGCGACGACGCGCAGCCTGCGCCCGGCGCCCGAGCGCGTCGGTTTCCTGTCGATAGACGCGCTGGTCGAGCAGAGCGACATCATCGTGCTCTGCTGCCCGCTGACCGAGGAGACACGCGGCCTGATCAGCCGCGAGCGCATCGCCCGCATGAAGCCCAATGCGCTGTTGATCAATGTCTCGCGCGGGCCGGTGGTCGATGACGAGGCGCTGATCGAAGCCCTGCGAAGAGGCCGCATCGGCGGTGCGGCGCTCGACGTCTTTGTGACCCAGCCGCTGCCGCCGAGCCATCCCTATTTCAGCTTCGACAACGTCATCATCACTCCGCATATGGCCGGCATCACCGAGGAATCGATGATGCGCATGGGCGTCGGCGCGGCGAACGAGGCCTTGCTGGTGCTTGCCGACAAGCTGCCGGTCAACCTGCGAAATCCGGAAGTGATCGAGCGTTACCGTCGGCGCTTTCCTGCCCCCTGACTGCGTCCCTGTCACGACCTTATCCGCTCAGCAAAGCCTCCACTGCGGCAGCAATTCCGAGCAGACGTCGGTCGTGCCCATGCCTCGCCACCAGCATCAGCCCAGCCGGCAGCTTCGTGCCCGGCATCGGCAGCGAGATTGCACAGAGATCGAACTGGTTGGCGACCTGCGTGTTGCGCAGGAGCAAGCCTTCCGTCCTGTCGCGTAGCGCTTCGTCGCCGGCCATCGCCGCGATCGACGGGGCGACCATCGGCACGGTCGGCAGAGCAAGCGCGTCGATCGTTTGCAGCCGTTCCGCCATGGCCGCGACCAGTTCCGCCCGGCGGCGCATTGTCCTGATATAGGCGGAAGCGGGAACCGTCAGCGCGCGCGACAAAGGCCCACTGACATGTGGGTCGACGGGCACCGAGGCTCCGGTCGCCAGCCAGTCGGCATGCACTTCCGCACCCTCCATCGACGCGATCGAGGCGCGCATGGTCGCCGCGCGCATCTCGCCAAGGAGGTCATCGATCGATAGATCGGTGACGCGTGCGCCTGCCCGCTCCATCTGGCTGGTGCACGCCTCAAAGGCCACGGCGACCTCCGCTAGCGTGTCGTCAAACAGTCGGCCGCGCGGAACGCCGATGCGCAGACCGGCGAGCGGGATCGGCTGGAGGGGAACTGGCTCCTCTCCCGCCATGATCGCGTCGGCAACCGCGCAATCAGCGACGCTGCGGGCGAGCGGACCGATCGAATCCAGTGTCGCCGACAAGAAAAACGCGCCGTCCAAGGACACGCGCCGGGCCGTCGGCTTGAAGCCGACGACGCCGTTGAGCGAGGCCGGAATGCGCACCGAGCCGCCCGTGTCCGAGCCGATCGAGATCTGGCTGCTGCCTTCGCCTACCGCAACGCCGGCGCCGGACGAAGAACCGCCCGGGATCAGGCTGGCATCCGCCGCATTGCCCGGCGTGCCGTGGTGCAGGTTGTCGCCGATCGCGGTGAAGGCGAATTCGGTCATGTTGGTCTTGCCGAGGATCACCGCGCCCGCCTGGCGCAGCCGGCGCACGATCGCCGCGTCCTGCGCGGCGGGCTGAGCACCGGCGAGCATCAGCGAGCCTGCCCGGGTCGGCTCGCCGGCGACATCGAACAAATCCTTGATCGACACGACCACGCCATCGAGCGGCCCGAGGCAGACGCCGGCTCTTTGCCGCGCGTCGGCTGCATCCGCTGCGGCGAGCGCCGCCTGCGCATAGAGCTTGACGTAGACCTTTTCGTCAGCCGCGCGATTGGCAAGACGTGACAGGATGATTTCGAGACGGTCGCGCACGGATTGCATGTCGATGTCGGACTCCGCAAGGATGCAACGTCTTTAAGGCAGCCGATTTGGCTAGCGGATGGATAACCCGGCAAGGGTGCCTTTGCACCTGCCAGCGATGGAAAGAGACTGATGCTGTACAAAGGCAGTTGCCACTGCGGCAAGGTGGCTTTCGAGGTCGCAGGCGAGCTCGGCGGCGCGGTGCGCTGCAACTGCTCGATCTGCGCGCGCAAGGGGGCGCTGCTTTGGGCCGTGCCGCACGCCAGCATGCGCCTGGTTGCCTGGGCCGACGACCTCGGAAAATACACCTTCGGCAAGGGCGCAATCGCGCATCGCTTCTGCCGGACCTGCGGCATCCATCCCTTCGCCGAGGATGTCAGTCAAGGCAGCGAGCGCAGCGCCTACATCAACATCAATTGCCTCGACGGCATCGATCTCGCCGCCATCGAGGTTTTCGAGTTCGACGGCCGCTCGGCTTAGCCCAGACTGCATCGCCCTGCCGACAAGCCGGCCGTACCGGCTGGCTTGTCGGCGTCCAAGGTTATTTAGCCTGTTTCGGCCCGACGGCGAAAGTCACCAGCGCCGCGAGCAGCGTTGCCATGGCACCGTAGCCGAATGCGCTGGCGACGCCGGCATGGTCGACCAGCAGGCCGCCGAAGACTGCGCCCAGCGCGATCGCCACCTGGAACGTCGCTACCATCAGGCCGCCGGCGCTCTCGGCCTGGTCGGGAGCGGCGCGCATCAGCCAAGTCTGCAGCGCGACCGGCACCGCGCCGAAGGCAAAGCCCCATGCCGCAACAGCGATTGCCGCAATCACCGGTGAAGTGCCGACGGTGAGCATGGCAAGCGCCGACAGCGCGATCAGCAGCGGCGCCAATCCGACCGCAAGCTTCAGATTGCGCTCGGCCAGGAAGGCGCCGGCGAAATTGCCGAAGAAGCCGCCGATGCCATAGGCGAGGAGCACCAGCGAGATGGTCTCGATCGGCATGACCGGCACCGTCTCCAGGAATGGCCGCACATAGGTGAAGCCGGCAAACTGTCCCGAGGCGACGAGCAGCACGACCAGCAGGGCGATGCGGATCGTCCGCCGCTTCAGCACCTCGATCAGCGTGCGAAAGCTCGCCACGGCCGTCGGCGGCAGGCTGGGGATGGTGGCAAGCTGTACGAGCAGCGTCAGCGCGCCGACCACCGCCGCGATCATGAAGGCCGTACGCCAGCCCCAGATGTCGCCGACATAGGCGCCGACCGGCGCCGCGGTGACGGTCGCCACCGATACGCCAGTCAGGATGATCGACATGGCGCGCGGCATCAGCCGCATCGGCACCAGCCGCATCGCCATGGCGGCCGACATCGACCAGAAGCCGCCGAGCGCGACGCCCAGCACCACGCGGGCCAGAAGCAGCATCGTGAGCGAGGAGGCGAAGGCGGCAAGCAGGTTGGAGACGATCAGAAGCACGGTGAGCAGCCACATGACCAGCCTGCGGTCCAGCCGCTTGGTGACGATGGCCATCGTGGGTGCTGCGATCGCGCCGACGACGGCCGTCGCCGTCACGGCCTGGCCGGCGGCGCCTTCGCTGACGCCGAGATCCTGCGCCAGCCGCGTCAGCAGGCTGGCGGGCAGAAATTCGGCGGTCACCAAGCCAAACACGCCGAGCGCCAGCGAGACCACCGCGCCCCATACCGGCTCGCTTCGCTCCTCGGCTTCGGTTCTATCGAGAACGGCGGCGTCGATGACGCCTGTGGCGGGTTCGGTCATGGGAAAATCTCCGTTCTGTTTTGCGGCGCCATTTGGAAGACCGCCAGTTCGGGATCCACCCGTTACAGGCCCGGCGCGCGACGCTGCAGTGCAACATAGGGACTGACGGGCTGGAGTTTCCATGCTAGAAACGCCGAAATGAATTACAATTCGTCCATAACCACATTCCCGGCGTCCGGCGATCCGCTGACCGACATGCTGCGCGGATTGCGGCTCGACGGCGTCGATTATGGCCGCTGCGTGCTGGGCGAACCGTGGGCCGTTTCCTTCCCCGCGCAGAAGGCGGCGCGGTTCCATTTCATCGGCCAGCAGGGCTGCTGGCTATTCTCACCGGCCAAGGAATGGATCGAGCTCTCGGTCGGCGACGCGCTCTTGATCCCGCGTGGCGACGAGCATGTGCTGGCGAGCGCGCCGGGCGTTCCGCCCGTGCCGATCGGCCGCTACACGATCGAGCCGGTCTGCGAGAACATCTATGACGTCTCCAACGGCTGCGACGGCCGCAAGACCTTGCTGTTTTGCGGCAGCATGCATTTCAATCTCGACGGCTCGCATCCGCTGCTCGACATGATGCCCGACCTGATGCAAGCGCATAAGCTGATGGCGAACGCGCCGGGCATCCACCATCTGCTCGATGCGATGGCCGGCGAGGTGACGATGGACCGGGTCGGCTCCGGCGGCATTCTCGCCCGCCTGGCTGACGTGCTCGCCGCCACAATCATCCGCTCCTGGGTAGAGAACGGCTGCGGCGACGCGACCGGATGGATCGCCGCGGTCCGCAATCCTGACGTCGGCAAGGTGCTCGCCGCCATTCATCTGCAGCCCGACCGGGATTGGACGGTGGCGGCCCTGGCCCGATTGATGGGCGCGTCTCGCTCCGCCTTCGCGCAGCGCTTCGCCACCGTGGTCGGCGAGACGCCGGCCAAATATGTGCTGCGCGTGCGCATGCATCAGGCGCGGCAATGGCTCGCCCGCGACGGGATGCGGGTGTCGGTGGTGGCGGCGAAACTGGGCTACGATTCGGAAGCTTCCTTCAGCCGCGCCTTCAAGCGGGTGATGGGTGTCGCGCCGAGCCATCTGCGCAACGGCGGCGGCGGCGAGCAATCCTGACAGCCGGCGTTCAGGTCGCTACCAGGCTGGAGGAATTGCCAAGTCTTTTGGACGACGCATCATTCTCCACCGACAGGAAGCGCCTAAGCTGGCCACAGGAGGAACCGCTCATGGCTAACCAACTCGCAGCACTTGCGCTCGCCGCGCTCACCATCTCTCCTGGGCAGGCATTCGGCCTTGAAGACAGCTATCTGCCGGCCGACAAGATCCCTTATGTCGTTGAATCGCCGGACCAGCCGCAGCGCCTCGGCCCGCTATGGGGCTCGCGAGCCGAGGGCGCGGCCGGCACGCTGCTCAAAGTTCCCGGCAACTGGCGCGCGCCGGTCCACGCGCACACCGCCGACTATCGCGCCGTGGTCATCAAGGGGCTCTGGGCGCATTGGCAGATCCAAGGCGGCGAGGCGACCAGGGTCGAGCTGCCGCCGGGCTCCTACTGGACCCAGAAAGCCAACGAGATGCATGACGATGCCTGCCTGTCCGACACCGAATGCGTGATCCTGCTGATCAACGACACGCCCTACGAGACCTATCTGCCGAAGTAAGTGCAAGCCGACAGCATTCGGCCGGTCCGCCCGCTATCCGGCGTGCCGCAAGCTGACGCCGGTGCCCTTATCGAACAGCACCACCTTGTCCGCGTTCCAGGCAAAGCGGACCGGCTGCTCGATCTCGACGGCGGTTCTCGCCGGCACGGTGGCTCTCAGCATCGTGTCGCCGACCCTCAGCGTCACGATCTTCTCGACGCCGTGGTTCTCGATGTCGTGGACCTTAGCCTCGACCGGCGCGCCGCCTTCCAGATAGACGTCCTCCGGACGGATGCCGAAGACGAGCGGGCGACCGTCGCTCGCGCCGCTCGTCTTTAGCCCCCAAGAAACCCTGGCGCCCCCGCCAACCGGCAATTCGAAACTCATCGGCGCCATCACCGCGCGGTCGTCGACCAGCTTGCCGTCGATGAGGTTCATCGGCGGCGAGCCGACGAAGCTTGCGACATAGGTATCGCGCGGATTGTTGTAGATCTCCTGCGGCGTGCCGGTCTGCACGATGCGGCCATGGTTCAGCACGCCGACCTTGTCGCCCATCGACATCGCTTCGATCTGGTCGTGGGTGACGAACAGGAAGGTGGCACCGAGCTGCATCTGCAGGTTCTTCAACTCCGTGCGCAGCGCCTCGCGTAGCTTGGCGTCGAGCGCCGACAGCGGCTCGTCCATCAGGAACACGCGTGGTTTGCGCACGATCGCGCGGCCGATCGAGACCCGCTGCATCTCGCCACCGGAGAGCCGGTCGGTCTTGCGGTCGAGCAGGTGCTCGATGCGCAGCGTGCGGGCGGCGCGCGCGACGCGGTCCTTGATCTCGGCATCCGGCAGCCGGCGGATCTTTGGCTTCAGCGGAAACTCGAGATTCTGCCGCACCGTGTAGCGCGGATAGAGCGAATATTGCTGCAGCACCAAGGCCACGTCGCGCTCGGCCGCGCTCCAGTCGGCGACGTCGACGCCGTCGATGAAGACCTGGCCCTCGGTCGGTTTCTCGAGGCCGGCGATCATCCGGAGCGTCGTCGTCTTGCCGGCGCCGGTTTCGCCCAAAAGCACGAAGAACTCGCCATCGGCGATATCGAGGTTGAGACCCGTCAGCGCGGTATGGCCGCCGAACTTCTTGGTGATGTTCTTCAGTTCGATATGGGCCATTACAGCCTTACTCCCAGCGACTTGCCGCTTGCCGTGTCGAAGAAATGCGCCTGCTCGGGGTCGATGCGGGCATGAACCTTCTCGCCCGGACCCGACACGTAGCCGGCCTTGGTGCGGGCGCGCAGCATCTTGGAGCCGACCTTGAGGTCGACAATGTCGAAGGAGCCGAGCGGCTCGATAATTTGCGCTTCGACCGGCACGTAGCCAGGAGCGGCATCATGCCGGACGAGCACGCCTTCCGGACGGATGCCGAGCGTCAAGCCACCATTGGAATGCCCGTTGAGCCTGGAGAGGAGCTCGCGCGGGAACTCGAAACCCGTCGGCGCACCGCCGACGGTGACGGAGGCGGCGCCGGCCTGATCGGTGACGCTCGCCTCGGCGATGTTCATCACCGGGCTGCCGACGAATTGCGCCACGAACAGGTTTGCCGGATGCGAGTAGACCTCGTCCGGCGTGCCGACCTGCTGGATGAAGCCCTCGTGCATGATGACGATGCGGTCGGCCAGACTCATCGCCTCGATCTGGTCGTGGGTGACATAAATCGTGGTCGATCCCTGCTTGATGTGCAGCCGCTTGATCTCGGCCCGCATTTCCTCGCGCAGCTTGGCGTCCAGCGCGCCGATCGGCTCATCCATCAGCATCGCCTTCGGCCGCCGCACCAGCGCGCGGCCGATCGCCACGCGTTGCATGTCGCCGCCCGAAAGCGCAGACGGCCGCTTGTCGAGCAGGTCGGTGATCCGCAACACCCGTGCGATCTCGCGCACCGAGGTGTCGACCTCACCGCTGCTCATCCGCGTGGCCCGCAACGGAAAGGCGATGTTCTCGAACACCGTCATATGCGGATAGAGCGAGAAGGACTGGAACACCATGGCGATGTCGCGGTCGGCGGCTTTCAGATGCTGCACCGCCTTGCCGTCGATCAGGATGTCGCCCTTATCGATCGTCTCGAGCCCAGCAATCGCGCGCAGCGTCGTCGTCTTGCCGCAGCCCGACTGTCCAAGCAGCACGATGAACTCATTGTCGGCGATGGCGAGGTTCAGATTATGGATGACCTGGACCGCACCGAAGAATTTCTCGATGCCGCGAAGTTCGATCTGCGTCACTGCCCGGCCCCCTCATGCGTCACGGCGCCGGTTTCCTCTCTCTGCTCCGGTGCGATTTTCGACGTGATGTTGAAGCCGATCAGCCCGATCAGGATGATCGTCACCCCATAGGAATGCAGGCTGAGGCTCCATGGCTGGCAGAGCGCGACGATGCCGAGCACCATGAGGATCTGCGATGCCGGCAAAAGGTACTTCTCGTTGACGGCGCGAAAACTCATTTGCGGATCGCTCCGAAAGTCACGCCGCGAAGCAGGTGGTTGCGCAGCAGGAAGGTGAAGATCGCAACCGGCAGCAGGAACAGGAACGTGCCCGCCGCGATCGTGGTCCAGTCCGGCAGGCCGGAGCCGATCTGCGACGGGATGAAGGGCGGCGCCGTCTGGGCGCGCCGGTTGGTCATGATCAGCGCGAAGGCGTACTCGTTCCAGGCGGTGATGAAGCAGAACACGGCGGTGGCGGCGATGCCGGTTGCGGCCTCGGGCAGAACGATCTTGAAGAAGGCCTGCATGCGCGTATAGCCGTCGACAAGTGCTGCCTCCTCATACTCTTTCGGGATCTCATCCATGAAGCCCTTCATCAGCCAGACCGAGAAGGACAGGTTGAAGGCGACGTAGAGGATGATCAGGCCGATATGGGAGTCGTTGAGGCCAACTGCCCGGTACATCAGGAACATCGGGATGGCGACGACCACCGGCGGCAGCATGCGCGTCGAGAGGATGAAGAACAGAAGGTCCGCCTCGCCGGCAATCTTGAAACGCGAGAAGCCGTAGGCGGTGAAGGTTCCCATGCCGACGGCGAGAACGGTGCTGACCACCGCCACGATCAGGCTGTTCATGAACCGGTCGGGATATTGCGAAAGCTGCACATCCTTGCCGACCTTCAGCACCCGCTCGCCGCCGTCGTAGATGCGCTTTTCCCACCAGGGCGCGGCTTCGTAGACTTGCGGGTCGACGGTCTTCTGCATCTGCACGCGCTTGGTGAAGAGCCGCACGAACGGCGTCACCTCGGGCTCGAACAGCACGGTTGGCGGCACGCTGACGGCGAGCTCCTTCGGCTTGAATGCCGTCGAGGCGATCCAGTAGATCGGTGCGAGGAAGACCAGCGTGGCGATCAGCACCGCGGCGATGGCGACACGGTTGAGCGCGACCTCGGAAGAAGTGCGGACAGCGGCCATCTCAGCGCTCCTTCACCTTGTTGAGATACTTCACGTAGAGGTTGGTGATGGCCAGCACCATGATCAGCACGATGTAGGCGAGCGCGCAGGATTTGCCGGTGTCCCACTGCTGGAAGGCCTGCTTGTAGAGCCGGATCGCGATCAGCTCGGCGGTCGGCTGAGTCGTCATCGTGTAGGCGATGTCGAAGGTCTTGAAGGCTTCCATGGTGCGGAAGATCAGCGCGATCAAAAGGATCGGCGAGACCAGCGGCAACGTGATGCGGGTGAAGGTGTACCACCAGCTGGCGCGGTCGATCGCCGCGGCCTCGTAGAGGTGCTGCGGCACCGCCGACAGACCGGCGAGCGACAGCAGCATGACGAAGGGCGACCACATCCAGATGTCGGTGATCGCGACGGCGTAGAGGGCGCTGTCGGGATTGGAGAGCCAGGCGAAGTCGCCGAGGCCGAAGACGTAGTTGATCGGTCCCCAGGACGGGCTGTAGAGCAGCTGCCAGAACAGGCCGACGACCGCCGCCGACATCATCATCGGCAGCAACAGCAAGGTCGTGATCAGGCCCTTCATCGGAAAGCTGCGGTTGAGCAGAAGCGCGAGGCCGAAGCCTACGATCATCTGCCCGGCCACCGACACGATCACATATTTCGCGGTGATGACGAAGTTCGACCAGATGTGACCGTCGCTGAGCAGCTCGCGGTAATTCTGCAGGCCGACGAACTGCCAGGGCTCGCTGCGGTTCGCGGCGAAGTTGGTGAAGGAATAGCCGAGCGAATAGATCAGCGGAAAAATGTTGAAGACGATGAGGAAAACCAGCGTCGGGATGATGAACATGTTGCGGATGGTCAGATCCGACCAGCCTCGCGCGGCGGCCCTGGATGCTGGATCAAGATTGGTAAGGGCTACCGAAGCCAACGGTCGTTCTCCCTGAAAAACAGGAATGCCGGAGGGGAAACCCTCCTCCGGCGTTCTGACTGTGACGCCTACTTGTAGCGGTTGTATTTGGTGAACGTCGCCTTCCAGTCGGCGGCGGTCTTGTCGAGCGCTTCCTGGGCGGTGCCCTTGCCGCCGACCACGAACGGATAGATGTTCTGGTTCAGCTGATCGAGCACTTCGGCATATTCAGGCGTTGCCCAGAAGTCCTTGACCATGAACATCGTGTCGTAGAAGGCCTTGTTATACGGCGTAGCGTTCTGGAAGGCCTCCGACTTAAGCACGGCCTGGCTGCAGGTATAGCCGCCGAGCTCGGCCCACTTCTTCTGGGTCTCGTCCTTGATGAACCACTCAAGGAATTTCATCGCCTCGTCCTTGTTCTTCGAGTACGAGACGACGGAGATGCCCTGGCCGCCGAGAGCGGCGAACCGCTTGCCGTCCGGACCGGCCGGGTTGGCGAAGAAGCCGGTCACGTCGGCGTAGGGGTTGGTGGCCTTGTTCACCAGCGGCGGGAAGAAGGCGAAGAAGTTCATGCTCATCGCGGCGAGCCCGCCGGTGATGGCCTGGTTGTCTTCCACGAAGAACGTCTTGCCCCAGCCGGGAGGCGTGAATTTGTAGAGTTCCTTGTACATTTCGAGGCCGGCGACGGCCTCCTTGGAATTGGTGATGCCGTCGACCTTGTAGGTCGCGTAGTCGCCGAGATCGCCGCCATAGCTGAAGATCGCGCTTTCGACGCCCATCGCCATCGCGTCATACGAGTTGTCGGTGTAGATCGCGACGCCGTAGCGCTTCTGGTCCGGACGATGGAAGAACTCGGCGATGTCGCGCAGCTGCGCATAGGTCTTGGGAACATCGAGGTCGTAGCCGTACTTCGCCTTGAAGGCTTCCTTCTCCTTCGGGTCCTCGAACCAGTCCTTGCGGTAAGACCAGCCGATCGCATCGCCTTCCAGCGGGATCGCCCAGTACTTGCCGGAACCGCCCGGGTACTCGGCATAATATTTGATGGTGGCGGGCGCCATCACATCGCCAAGCTTATGCTTGTTGAAGAAGTCGGTCAGATCCACATAGTGGCCCTGCGTCGAGCCGGCGCCCAGCCATTGCGAGTCGCCGACCACCATGTCGTAGGCGTCGCCATGCGCGTTGAACTCGGTGAAGGCCTTGGTCTGGAAATCAGGCCACGGCGTGGTCTGCACCGTGACTTTCACGCCCGTCTCGGCCGTGTAGTCGTTGACGAGTTCCTGCAGATAGTTCGCCGGATCCCATTCCGCCCAGAAGATGGTGAGTTCCTTGTCTTGCGCGCGGACGGATGTCCCGCAGGCAAGCGCCAGCCCGATACCAGCGATCACGCTGGTCACTATCTTGCGCATAGTTTTCCTCCCTTGTGCGCCTTCTACCTTGTCATGCGGGCCGGCATAGCGGTCGGCCCTGGCAGTTCCTCCCGTGACGGCATTTTCCGGTTTCGGGCCTCCTCGCCCGACCGGAAAAATCGATCGCAACCTTCACCTTCGCTCCGCTTTACGCGTCCTGATCTGGTATTACCAATTCAAGAGGGACGTCAAGTTCTTTCTTGTGCAGTCCAAAACGGCTCCACGAGCCGCTCAAAGCGATATCCCTCTGTTTTCTATAATTTTTCGTACTCCTTGATATGCGGAGACCTTGTCTCCAGCGGTGTATTGCACTCATTGTTGTTGACATCCTCTCCAATCTGGTCGAACCAGATTCAGGACATGTCTATTTCAGCTGATGCCGAACCTCCAGTCGCCTTCGCTCCTGATTCCGCCACCGCCGTGCGCACCAGCGCGCCCGCCGCCCACTCGGCGACCGCCATCATGTCACGGCTGTCCAGCCCCCACATATCCTTCAGCACGATCAGCACCTCGACACCGAACATCATCGACAGCGCCTGGGCAAGACGCTTGAACTGGCGCGGCTTGAGCTGACCCTTGAGCGGAGCGATCGCGTCCTTCAGGAGGTCGATCCGATGGCCGCGCTTGAAAGCCGGTTCGGCGCCTAGCGTTCCAGCCTGCCGTCTCGCCCACTGGTCGAGCGAAAGCTTGAGCGCCGCCTTGAACGTCGCCTCGAAAGCCTCGATGCGCGGCATGGCGGAGGCGAAGAGTTCGGCAACCCGCTGTTCCGGATCTTTCGAATTCGATTTCCAGGTCAGGATCGGTCCGAGCCCCTCGTCGACGACCGCCTGCACCAGCGCGGCCTGGCTCGGAAAGTAGCGATAGGCGGTCGCGCGCGACACTTCCGCAGCCTCTGCAACCTCGCTGACCGAAGGCGTCGCGCCGGACTGCATCAGCCGCGTCGCCGTTTCCAGCATCAGCCGCCTGGTACGGGCGCGGGCCCCCTTCCCGGCTCTCAGCTGCTCGGCGTCATCGGAAGCGGCTTGTTGACGTGAGACATCCATATCAATACGATACGCGCGTCTCAAAAAATTGCAATGGCCGGACCAAGCGCCGGGCCCGAAGCGGCAGGCCGCACCGCCGAGCAGGCCGGCTAACCGAGGAGACGACGGGGAAAGGCGAATGAAGCGTATCTATGTGGTCGGCACCGCCGACACCAAGGGTGAGGAGCTTGCCTTCCTGGCCGACGCCGTCGCCGCCGGCGGCGGCTCGGTCGTCCGCGTCGATATCGGCACACGCGGCGCGACCGTCCCGGTGGATGTCGCGGCAAGCGAGGTCGCCGCGCATCATCCCGATGGAGCCGGCGCCGTGCTCGGCACTGACGACCGCGGACCCGCCGTTGCCGGCATGGGTGTCGCCTTTATCCGCTTCATCCAATCGCGCGACGACGTCGCCGGCGTGATCGGCATTGGCGGCGGCGGCGGCACATCGATTGTCACCGCCGGGATGCGCGCGCTACCGCTCGGTCTACCGAAGATCATGGTCTCGACGCTGGCCTCCGGCGATACCGCGCCTTACGTCGATGTCTCCGACATCGTCATGATGCCGTCGGTAACCGACATGGCCGGCCTCAATCGTCTGTCGCGCGTCGTGCTGCACAACGCCGCCCAGGCGATCGCCGGCATGGCGGCGAGGCCGGCCCCGTCGACTGCCGGCAAGCCGGCGCTCGGCTTGACCATGTTCGGCGTCACCACGCCCTGTGTCACGGCAATCGTCGAGCGCTTGCGCGCCGACTATGACTGCATGGTCTTCCATGCGACCGGCACAGGTGGCCGCTCGATGGAGAAGCTTGCCGATAGCGGCCTGCTCGCCGGCGTCCTTGACATCACCACAACCGAGGTCTGCGATCTGCTGTTCGACGGCGTGCTGCCGGCGACGGAGGACCGCTTCGGCGCCATTGCTCGCACGAAACTGCCCTATGTCGGCTCGGTCGGCGCGCTCGACATGGTGAACTTCTGGGCGCCGCCGACCATTCCCGACAAATATCGCGGGCGGCTGTTCTATGAGCATAATCCGAATGTCACGCTGATGCGCACTACCGCCGAGGAGAGCCGCCGGATCGGCGAATGGATCGGCGGCCGCCTCGCCCGTTGCGACGGCCCGGTGCGCTTCCTGATCCCGGAAAAAGGCGTGTCGGCGCTCGATGTCGAAGGCGGCGCCTTCTTCGATCCGCAAGCCGATGCGGCGCTGTTCGAGGCCATCGAGCACACCATCAAGCCGACCGGGAACCGTATCGTGACGCGCCTGCCGCTGCACATCAACGATCCTGCATTCGCCAAGGCCGCGGCCGAGGCTTTCCTCGACATCGCCAAGAAGTGAGATCCGACAAACATGGCCGCCATCCCGCGCAAAACCATACTGGAAAGGTTCCGCAAGATGATCGCCGATGGCGTGCCGATCGTCGGCGGCGGTGCCGGTACCGGCCTGTCCGCCAAGGCCGAGGAAGCCGGCGGCATCGATCTCATCATCATCTACAATTCCGGCCGTTACCGCATGGCCGGGCGCGGCTCGGCCGCCGGCCTGCTCGCCTATGGCAATGCCAACGAGATCGTCAAGGAAATGGCCTATGAGGTGCTGCCGGTGGTAAAGAAGACGCCGGTGCTGGCCGGCGTCAACGGCACCGACCCCTTCGTCATCATGCCGCTGTTTCTCGCCGAACTGAAGACGATGGGCTTTTCCGGCGTGCAGAATTTTCCGACCGTCGGCCTCTTCGACGGCACCATGCGGCAGAGTTTCGAGGAGACCGGCATGGGTTTTGGCCTCGAGGTCGACATGATCGCCGAGGCGCACAAGCTCGACCTGCTCACCACGCCTTACGTCTTCAACCCCGACGAGGCGCGCGCCATGACCAAAGCGGGCGCCGACGTGGTCGTAGCCCATATGGGCGTGACCACAGGCGGCTCGATCGGCGCGACCTCGGCGAAGTCGCTGGATGCCTGCGTCGAGGAGATCGACGCCATTGCCGACGCCGCGCGCTCGGTGCGCAAGGACGTCATCCTGCTTTGCCATGGCGGGCCGATCTCCATGCCCCATGACGCGCGCTACATCCTCGAGCGCGGCGAAAGACTGCACGGCTTCTACGGCGCAAGCTCGATGGAACGGCTGCCGGCCGAGGCGGCGATCGCCAGGCAGACGGCGGATTTCAAGGCAGCGGCAATCGGCAAAGCGAAAATGCCAGCAACTAGCAAGGGATGAGGCAATGGCCGACAAGAGCAAGGTGTTCGTTTATCCGAAGGAGGTCAGCGCCTTCGGCTTCGACTGGGGCAAGCTGGCGCTCACGGTCGCGCCGGAAGTGAACGGCGCGGAGCGCTTCTCCGGCGGCGTCGTCGACCTGCCGCCCGGCAAGGGGCACACCCGCCACAACCACCCAGGCGCGGAGGAGATCATCTTCGTGATTTCCGGCCATGGCGAACAGGTGGTCGAGGACGAGAAGGGCAATCCGGTGGTCGCCAAGGTCGGTCCCGGCTGCACCGTCTATGTGCCGGAAAGCCGCTTCCACTCGACGCTCAACACGGGCGATCAGCCGATGCAGCTTTTCGTCGTCTATTCGCCGGCCGGCCCCGAGCTGGCGCTGCGTGACCTGCCGGATTTCAAGCTGCTGCCGCGAGAGGCAAGCAATTGATGGCAAATCGCTTGCGGGCGTTATTCGCCCACCGGTTTGCTTGGCAATCACCTTTCGAGGTATGTACGGGGCCCGGCGAACAGGTGTGCGAAGGCATCGCGAACAGTCTCGTGCGAGTTGCCGCGAATAGCACCTCCAGGCTAAGCCCAGAATGCATCCCAGGCGTAGAGGTCGTAGAAGTGTTCCCGGCCATCGACTACCTTGCCGGCCCTGATGTCGAAGACGATGCAACAGAGCACTTCAAGCTGTTTGCCGTTGCGTTCCCCGGTATTGCGATGGACGCCGACTACACGTCCGTCCTCACTTTCCATGACATGCAGAAGATTCGCCCTGAAGGTGCCAAGGGTTTGCCCGCCATAACGGCCGAACTGGGCAAAAGTCGCCTCACGGCCTTTGTAGTCCCCGGCGATCGGATTCCTTCCCGGGCTGTGCCACGTGCATTTCTCGTCGATGATTTGCGCAAGCGTGTCCATGTCTCCGGAGTTGAAGGCGGCGTAACCCCGCCGAATGAGCTCGGAGTTCTGATTTCTTGATGCTACGTCTGCCATAACTTCCTCCTGCTACCGGCCCGACGTAATCGGTCTGGTAGGAGGCGCCGGGCCACAACTCAAGTCAGCAAGATACACCCGGGATGGCGGGCGCGCACGACGAAGCTTGTTTCCCATCAATCCAGAAGCCGCCCCGAGGTTTGAACTCGGTCATTCGGAGTGATTGGTTTCCCGAGCGCGCTCTAGGCTACCCCACCCCTGTTCCACCCACGCCCGCGATCGCCGAACATCGCATAGCCTGTGTCGGTCACCGCCACGGTATCCTCGAGCTTGATGAAGCCGCGCGTCGAGTGAAGCATGGTGGTCTCGACCGAAAGCACCATGTTCTTTTCCAGCGGCTTGGCCGCATAGGTGCCTTCATAGGTGACCGGATGGTTGGTCATCAAAAACGGCGCTTCATGCGTGATCAGCCCCATGCCGTGGGCGAAGAAATCCGTATAGGCCGCGACCTTGGAAGCCTTCAGCACGCTCTCGGCATGCGCGATCATGTCGCCGCCGAGCGTGCCGGCTTTGACCTTGGAGAACGCGGCCTGCTGCACCGACTCGATTTCGGACAGCAGATCCTCGAGCTCGGCATCCGGCTCGCCAAGAATACCCATGCGGCAGAGGTCGCCGATATAGCCGTGATAGTTGCCGCCGGAATCGATCGACAGCACCTCGCCCTGCTTCCACGCCTGGCTCGACGCAGCACGGTTGTGGCTGGCACCCAGTGTCAGCAGACAATATTCGAAATGCGCGCCGCGATTGGTCTCCTCGCGCCGTAACTGCTCGATGATGTCGGTCTTGGTCGTGCCCTCGCGCGCCCAGGCGATCGTCGCCAGCATCGAATCGGTGATCAGTTCGGAGGCGATGCGCAGCTTCTCCAGTTCGGCCTCGGTCTTGACGGCGCGCATGCGCTCCAGCATGCCGGTGGCATCGATCAGCTTTGCATCCGGCAAGGCCTTGCGGATCAGCGAGTAAGCGTCCGAGGGCAGGAAAGCAGGCTCGATGCCGATGCGGGCAGCACCCTTGCCGATCTTCTGCAGATGCTCGACGGCAAGGTTGGCAGCGTCGAGCGTGCCCCAGCAGGCTGCATGCAATGTCGGTGTCCAGAACGGATGGTTCTCGTGCTCGCCGCCTTCCATCTTGTTGCCGATATAGGCAGCATGCTCCGGCCCGCCTTTTTCATAGAGGACGATCGGCAGGTAGCGGCTATGGCCGATGGCGTCCATCGCCGCGAAAAAGATGAACTTGTAGCCGCCAAGCAGATATTGCGTGTTGTGCTTGGAGGTGGCGAAAAGCACATCGATGCCGGTCTCCTCCATCAGCCGGTCCACCCGAACCTGGTCGAACGGGATGCCGCTGGCCTCGGTTTTGCCCGGAGCGATGTTCATCTTTCCCTCCCTGATTTCCTCGGTCGCTCAAGCAGTCAAACATCCTGAAACTGCCGTTTGCGGCCAAATCTGAACCATCTTGACCGTTCTGGTCCAGCCAGCGTTGACAGCATCCGGCTGATCCCGCCCTCTCCTACTTGGCTTGAGACCGCGTACGGCTTAGTCTGGTCCTACCAGATAGTCGCGACCGCAGACCGAATATAACTGGTCCAGCGGACGAAAATTTCAGAGCCAAGCCAGCATGCGCCAAATCCGTCTCTGGCGAAACCTTTGCCAAGGGCCATAATCCCGCTGATTTTGAGGTTGCCCGCGCCGGTCGCGGGTGAAGAGGGGAGCTTGAGGATGTCCGGATTGCCGATTTCACGCCGCGGCCTGCTGGCCGGCTCGGCACTGCTTCTGGCCTCGACCGCGTTGCCGGCCATCGGCCGGGCGCAGACGCCGAAGAAGGGCGGCAGGCTGATCGTGGCCGCCGACTCCGAGCCGCGCAACCTCAATCCGGCTATTGTCGCTTCCAACGGCGTCTTCTTCATCTCCAGCAAGGTGGTCGAGACGCTGGCCGAGGCCTCCTTCGACAGCAAGGACGGGCTTCAGCCGCGCCTTGCGCTTTCCTGGGAAGGCGCGGCCGACGGCCGGTCGGTGACCTTCAAGTTGCGCGACGGCGTCAAATGGCATGACGGCAAGCCCTTCACCTCCGCCGACGTCGCCTTCTCCGCGCTGCAGGTCTGGAAGCCTCTGCAGAATCTCGGCCGCACGGTGTTCAAGGACCTTGAAGCCGTCGACACGCCCGACAAGCTGACGGCCGTGTTCAAATTCGCCAAGCCGACGCCGTTCCAGCTGATCCGCAACGCGCTGCCGGCATTGAGCAGCGTCGTGCCGAAGCACGTCTATGAGGTGGGCAAGATCGAGGACAACCCGGCCAACAACGCTCCGGTCGGCACCGGTCCGTTCAAATTCGCCGAATATAAGGCCGGCCAGTACTATCGGCTTGCGCGGAACGATGCCTATTGGGACAAGGACGAGCCCTATCTCGACGAGATCGTCTACCAGGTGCTGCCCGACCGAACCTCTGCGGCTGCGGCGCTCGAGGCGGAAGAAATCCAGCTCGCCGCCTTCTCCGCCGTGCCGCTCGCCGACCTCGACCGCATCTCAAAGGTGCCGGGCCTGAAGGTCATCACCAAGGGCTATGAGGGGCTGACCTACCAGCTCGTCGTCGAGATCAACCATCGCCGCAAGGAACTGGCGGACCTGAAAGTGCGGCAGGCGATCGCGCATGCCATCGACAAGGATTTCGTCGTCAAGACAATTTTCCTCGGCTACGCCGCGACCGCAACCGGTCCGGTGCCGAAGAACGATCCGCAATTCTACACTGCTGACGTCCCGATCTACCCCTTCGACGTCGCCAAGGCCAACGAGCTGCTCGACGAGGCCGGCTACAAACGGGCCGACGACGGCAAGCGCTTTGCACTGAAGCTGCTGCCGGCGCCCTACTTCAATGAGACCAAGCAGTTCGGCGATTACCTGCGCCAGGCGCTGGCCGTAATCGGCATCGACGCCCAAATCGTCAATAACGACTCGGCCGCCCATATGAAGGCGGTCTATACCGACCATGCCTTCGACCTCGCCGTCGGCCCGCCGGTGTTCCGAGGCGACCCGGCGATCTCGACCACCATCCTGGTGCAGAGCGGCATCCCCGACGGCGTGCCCTTCTCCAACCAGGGTGGCTACAAGAACGCCGACCTGGATGCGCTGATCGCCAAAGCGTCAGAGACGCTCGACACATCCGCCCGCACCGGGCTGTACAAGGAATTCCAGAAAATGGTGGCGGCCGACCTGCCGCTGATCAACGTCGCCGAGTGGAGCTTCATTTCCGTCGCCCGCGACACTGTCGGCAACATCGCCAACAACCCGCGCTGGGCGGTATCGAACTGGGCGGACACCTTTTTGGCGGGTTGATCCGCACTTGCGGATTGCCTGCCTGGGTGCTGAGCTTTGAGAATGAGAGTTCCGTCGCGCGCCCCTCTGTCCTGCCGGACGCGGCATCCAAGGGTTGGCCCTGATATGGCGTCGCCATGACCCGAGCCCTCACCCTCCTGCGCCGCCGTCTCGTCGGCAGCGTCTTCGTGCTGCTGATCGTCGTCATCGGCAGCTTCCTGCTGCTCGAAGCTGCCCCCGGCGACGCGGTCGACGCCTATATCGTCTCGACCGGCGGCGATGCCGGCATGATCGAATTGCTGCGCCACCGCTGGGGCCTCGACCAGTCGGAGCTGACCCGGCTCGCCAACTATCTCTGGGCGCTCTTGCACCTCGACCTTGGCCAGTCTGTCACCTTCTCGCGGCCGATCCGCGACGTCATCCTCGAACGCCTGCCGAGCACGCTCATCCTGATGGGCAGCGCCACCGCGCTCTCCTTCGGCCTCGGCTCGGCGCTCGGCATCTATGCCGGTGCGCGTCCCGGCAGCTTTCGCGACCGCTTCCTGTCGATCGGCTCGCTGGCGCTCTACGCCGTGCCGGGCTTTTGGCTCGGCCTTGTGCTGATCGTCGTCTTCGCCGTCGACCTGCGCTGGCTGCCGATCGGCGGCTTCGAGACCGTCGCATCGGCCAAGACCGGGGTGGCGCGGGCCCGCGACATCGCCGCCCATCTTGTGCTGCCGGTCTCGGCGCTCGGCTTCATCTATCTCGCGCTCTATCTGCGCATGATGCGCGCCGGCATGGCGGAAGCCTGGCGGCAGGATTTCGTGCTTGCCGCCCGTGCCAGGGGCTTGCCGCGCCGGCGCATCGTGCTTGCGCATGTCGCCCGCAACGCGCTGCTGCCGCTGGTCACCATGCTCGGCTTGCAATCGGCGCAGATGCTGGGCGGCAGCGTTGTCATCGAAAGCGTCTTTGCCGTCCCCGGCCTCGGCCGGCTGGCGCAGGAAGCCGTCGCCGGACGCGACACGCCGCTGCTGCTCGGCATCATTTTGGTGAGTGCCGTGCTCGTTATCGTCATCAACCTCCTGGTCGATCTCGCCTACGCCTTCCTCGATCCGCGCGTCGGTGCCGGCGAGGCGGTCGCATGAAGAGGCTGCATCGCTTTTTCCAGACGCCGGAAGCGATCGCCGGCGCACTCATCCTCACCTTGCTCGTCGCGATCGCGCTGGCAGCGCCGCTGCTCTTTCCGGGCGACCCGCAAGCGATCGCCGGCCCGGCCTTGCTGCCGCCGTTGCAAAATTGGTCGCTGCCGCTCGGCACCGACCGGCTCGGCCGCGACGTGCTGGCCGAACTTTTCCACGGCGCGCGCACCTCGCTGGCGGTTGGACTAGCGGCGGCCGCAGCTGCGCTTCTGGTCGGCGCGGTGGTGGGCACGCTGGCCGGTTTCGCCGGCGGCTTGATCGACGAGGTGCTGATGCGCATCACCGACGCCTTCCAGACCGTGCCTAGTTTTTTGCTGGCGCTGGCGTTCGTCAGCATCGTCGGCCCCTCGCTTGGTGTGGTGATCGCGGCCATCGCGCTCGGCGCCTGGACCGGGCCGGCGCGGGTGGCGCGCGCGGAAGTGCTGTCGATCCGCGAGCGCGACTATGTCGCCGGCGCTCGCGTCATCGGCATGCATCCGCTCGAGATTGCCTTTCGCGAGGTGCTGCCCAATGCGCTGCCGCCGGTGCTGGCGCTTTCCTCGGTGATCGTCGCGGCCGCCATCCTCACCGAAGCAGCGCTTTCCTTCCTCGGCCTCGGTGATCCCAACCGCGTCACCTGGGGCGGCATGATCGCCGAAGGCCGCACTGTCTTGCGCACCGCGCCTTTCCTGTCGATCGTTCCCGGTATCGCGCTGGTGCTGACCGTTCTCGGCGTTTACCTCGCCGGCGAGGGCGTGGTGGAAAGCACCGCGGTACGCAGGAGCCTCTCGTGACTGCGCTGCTTTCGATCCGCGATCTGACGGTGCGGTATCGGCGCGAGGGCGTCGAGGTAACGGCGCTGAAGGGCATCAGCCTTGATGTGGAAGCCGGGGAACGCCTTGCGATCATCGGTGAGAGCGGCTCGGGCAAGAGCACGCTGGCGCTGGCGGTTGCGGGATTGTTGGCGGAAGCGGCCGAGGTTGGAGGTTCGATCGAGTGGCAGAAACCTCGATCGTCTCATTCCGTGACAGCTTCGCATTTTCAGCCCTTAGGTGGCCGCGACATCGGCTTCGTCTTCCAGGACCCCTCCGTCAGCCTCGACCCGGTGATGCCGGTCGGCAAGCAAATCGCCGAGGTCGCACGCACGCATCTCAACCTCACCTGGCGCGAGGCCTATGCCAAAGCCAAAACCCTGCTCGGACGCGTCCGCTTGCCCGACTCCGAAGCCGCCTTGCGCGCCTATCCGCACCAGCTGTCCGGCGGCCAGAAGCAGCGCGTTGCAATCGCCGCGGCCATCGCCGCCGCCCCGAAACTGCTGATTGCCGACGAGGCGACCAGCGCGCTCGACACCATCGTCCAGGCCGAGATCGTTTCCCTGATCCGCGGGCTGGTCAACGAGGACGGCCTGACGCTCGCCTTCATTAGCCACGACATCGCGCTCGCCGCCACGCTCGCCGAACGCATCGCGGTGCTGCGCCATGGCGAGTTGGTCGAATTGGGCGACACGGACCAGATCCTCAACGCGCCGCGCCATGCCTATACGCGCATGCTGCTCGATGCCCATCTCGGCCTCGACGCCAAGCCGCTTCTTGACCGGCAAGGCGCCTCGGCATGACCGTGCTCGCCGTCTCCAATCTCTCCAAGCGCTATCGCCGCGGCGGCAAACCTTTTGCGGCGGTCGACGATGTCTCGTTTGAGATCGGCCCGGCCGAAACGCTGGCCGTCGCCGGCCCGTCCGGCAGCGGCAAGTCGACGATTGCGCGGCTGGTACTGCGCCTGCTAGAGCCCGACGCTGGGCGCATCCAATTCGAGGGCGCGGACTTGCTTATCTTGTCGGGCGCCGCGTTGCGCGCCCGCCGTGCCCGCCTCCAGATGGTCTTCCAGGATCCGCTCGCCGCCTTTAACCCGCGCTCCACGGTGGCGCGTGCGCTGGACGACCCGTTGCGCATCCACGGCATCGCCTCGCGCTCGGAGCGCCCGCGCCGCATCGCAGCTCTCTTGGAGCGTGTCGGCCTCGATGCCGGCCTTGCCGCGCGCGCGATCCACGAGATTTCCGGCGGCCAGCGCCAGCGGGTAGCGATCGCCCGCGCCATCACCACCCGACCGTCGCTGATCGTCCTCGACGAGGCGGTCTCGGCGCTCGACGTTTCGGTGCGCGGACAGATCCTGGACTTGCTGCTCGACCTGCAAAGACAGGAACAGATCGCCTATCTCTTCATTTCGCATGATCTCGGCGTAATCCGCGCCCTCGCGCATCGCATCGTTCTCCTCGATGCCGGCCGGGTCGCCGAGAGCGGCGACGCCCGCACCGTCATCGCCAGCCCGCAATCGGCGGTCGGCAAGGCGCTGGTGGCGGCAACCCCGAGGCTGAATAGGATCAAAACACCATGACCGACTCCGCCGCAGCCATTGCCGAAAACCTGTCGCGCGAGCTCGACTCCGCCTTTCGCAACCGGGGCGATCTCTATCGCCTCTTCCTCGATGAGCTGACCGCCGAGCTTGGCGCCGAGAAGGCCGAAGCATTAATGATCCGCACCATCGAAAAGCGCGGCCGGGAAGTTGCAGCGGCCGCTTTCGCCGGTTTCGGCCCCAATGATGCGCTGGCGATCGGCGAGGCGTTCCTTTCCATCAGCCCGGATGGCGGGCGCATGTATCCGACCGACGTCGAGCGCGGGCCGGACCGCATCGCTTTCAAGGTGAAGCGCTGCCCGCTGAAGGATGCGTGGGTCGAGGCCGGCGTCAGCGACGAAAAGCTTGCCACGCTCTGCCGCATCGCCGGCGCCTTCGACCGCGGACTGTTCGAAGCAACCGGCGTGCGCTTCGCCAACGTGACCTGGACGCCGGGCCACGGCTCCGGCTGCTGCCACATCGCGCTGACCAACCGCGACACCTAGCGAGCCGACGATTTGACTTTCGGCCGAAGACGTGCAGTTCCGCGCCGGATTCGTCGCCGGCACCGACGGGAAAGTCGGCGCTCAATGCCTGAGGCGATCGCGCATCGCATACCACAGCATGCCGAGCACATAGAGCGGCCCGCGCAGCGCCGTGCCGCCGGGGAACGGCAGCGGCGTCAGCGTCGAGAACAGGTCGAGCCGCGAGGCATCGCCGGTGATCGCTTCCGCGAGCAGCTTGCCCGACAGCGTCGACAGGATGACTCCCTTGCCGGAATAGCCATGCGCGAAATAGACCTCGCCATAATGCCCGACATGCGGCAGGCGCGACGTCGTCACAGACACGAGCCCGCCCCAGGCATGGTCGATCCGGCACCCCCTAAGCTGCGGAAAGGTCTTTTCCATATGCGGCCGCACGAAGCCGGCAATGTCGGCCGGCGGCGAAGGCGTATAGCGCTCGCCGCCGCCGAACAGCAGGCGGCCATCCGCGGACATGCGGTAGTAATTGACCACGAAAAGCGTGTCCGAAACCGCAGCGTTGGACGGGATGACGTTGCGCGCGCCCAACGGCTCGGTAGCGACGATGTAATTGCCGATCGGCATGATGCGGCTGTTGACGCGCGGCTCGAGCCCGTTGAGCAGCGCATCGCCGGCCAGCACCACATGCCTGGCACGGACCGAACCCTTGTCGGTGAACACCCGGATAGCGGGCTCGCGCTCCAGCCGGACGGCGACCGAGTTCTCGTGGATGGTGACGCCAGCGGCAGAAGCGGCCCCGGCGAGCCCCAGCGTGTAGTTCAGCGGATGCATGTGTCCGCCGAGCGTCTCGAAGGATGCACCGAGATAAGGCGTATCGACCATGCGCCGCGCCTCCGCCGCCGACAGGATCTCGACATGCGGGAAGTCCATCACCTTGGCGAGGCACTCGGCCTCCTCCTCGAATTCGCGCATGTCGGAGCCGTTGACCGCGCCGACCAGATGGCCGGTCAGCCGCAAGTCGCACTCGATGCCGTGGCGCTCGATAATGTCGAGCACCAAGCCTCGCGCCTCGAAGGCGAGGTCGAACAGCGCCTTCGCCCGCTCCGGCCCGAACGCCCTGACCAGCTCCTTGGCGCCCTTGCGCAGACCGGGGATTATCTGGCCGCCATTGCGCCCAGAGGCACCCCAGCCGATCTTGCCGCCTTCGAGCAGCACCACTTTAAGGCCGCGTTCGGCCGCATGGAGCGCCGCCGAAAGCCCGGTGCAGCCGCCACCGACGACCACCAGGTCGGCTTCTGCATCGCCGGTAAGCGCCGGATGGTCCGGCGCCGCATTGGCAGTCGCCACATAATAGGATTTGCCGATATCAAGACCGGAATTGAAACCCGTCGAAGCCATGGTCACACCTTGAGCAGCAGATGGTCGCGTTCCCACGACGTCACCACGGTCTGGAACAGGTCGAGCTCTACGCTTTTCACGCGCAGATAGGTTTGGAAGAAATCCTCCCCGAGCAGCACCCGCACCGGCTCGCAGGCGGCGAAACGGTCGAGCGCTTCCTCCATGGTCTTGGGCAGCGTGCTCTGGCTGCGATAGGCGTTGCCGAAGGCCTCCGGCGAGCGGGCCAGCTTCTCCTCGACGCCGAGATATCCGGCGATGAGCGAGCCGGCCATGGCGAGGTAGGGATTGGCGTCGGCGCCGGGCAGCCGATTCTCCACCCGCCGCGCGGCGCGCCCGCCCATTGGCACCCGCAAGCCGCAGGAGCGGTTATCATGCGACCATTCAATATTGGCCGGCGCGCTGTGGCCCGGCCGGATGCGGCGATACGAGTTCACGTTCGGTGCAAACAGCGGCATGATTTCAGGCACGTATTTCTGCAGGCCCCCGATGAAGTGCGCGAACATTTCTGTGTCCTCGCCGTCTTTGCCGGCAAACAGGGGCTCGCCGCGCTCGTCGACGATGGACATGTGAAGATGCATCGAGCTGCCGGCCTGCGTCGCGATCGGCTTCGCCATGAAGGTGGCGTGCATACCGCTCGCCTGCGCCGCCTGCCTGGCCATGCGCTTGAACAACAGCACCTTGTCGGCCAGCGCCAGCGGGTCGCCATGGAGGAAGTTGATCTCGAGCTGCGCCGTGCCGGATTCGTGGATCAGCGTGTCGAGGGGCAGGCCGGCGGCCGCGGCGTGGTCATAAAGGTGACGCGTCACCGCTTCGAACTCCTCCAGCGCCTGCATGTCGTAGGGATGCTGCACGCTTTCGGGCCGTCCGTTGCGCCCGACTGGCGCGGTCAGCGGCCGATCCGGGTCGGGATTTGGTGCCGTGAGGTAGAATTCGAGCTCCGGCGCCATCACGGCGTGCCAGCCGCGCCGGCGGTAAAGATCGAGCACGGCCCTCAGCACATGGCGCGGCGAAGCCATCCACGGCCGTCCGTCCATGTGAAACGTATCGGCAAAGACATAGGCCTTGCCGGCCCTGCCGCCGGGCGCAACGCTGAGCGTCGACAGGTCGGGCACCATGCGCATGTCGGGGTCCTGATACGCGAACCCTTCATCGATGGAGCCGGAATAGCGGCCGTCGATCGCGACCAGGAAAGCGCTGCTCGGCAGGTAGAGCGCACGGTCCTCGAGCGACTTCAGGAACTTGGCCGCCGGCAAGGCCTTGCCGCGCAGCACACCGTTGACATCGGGCACGAGGCACTCGACCTCGCTTATTCCATGCGTGGTCAGCCAGCTTTGCGGATCGGCACTGGGAAATGAGGAATTCAGTTTGTCAGGCATCGGTCATGTCCGTACGAAGGAGAAGTCGCTTCGGCGGGCATGTCCGTTTCGGTTTGAGCGCTGAGTAAGCTACGTGATCTGAACGACGGACGCCCGCCTGATGGCCGGCCAACAGGCCGGATCGAGCACTCCGCATACCCCCTCGGTCCAGCCGTCGCGAACGACGTGGGAACCGACCTTGGTCTCTTCCGCGCGTTGCAGATTCTCGTGCCGGCAACAGCGCATGACTAGTGATGCCCCGCCGAAAGACGGTTTCTTGCGGCCGAAATTGAAAACAGCCGAGAGCCGGAGCGGCTTTTTTCCATTTGCACGGCAACCTCTTCACGGAACCTGGCCTATGGTTTGACCGATCGTTGCTTCGGGCGCAAGCCCACCCGCTGGGACCACTCCGCGCGTTGCACGGCCAAAGGAACTCGCTGCCGGTTTTGATGTTCCCACTGAGCACGCCACCAGCGCACAGCGCGGCCGACGGAATTCAGCACGATCAGGAGCGATGAGATGGAATGCAGGATCGAAACGGGGGCATGTTTTTGCGGGGCGATCGCGGCCGAGATGCAGGGCGATCCGTTCTGGATCTGCTTCGACCATGATGACGACTGCCGCCGGGCGATCGGAAGCCCGCTGACCATCTGGATCGGTTACCGGCCGGACCAGTTCCGCTTGACCCGCGGCCAGCCCAGGGAATTCTCGAAGACCCAGGGCATCGTCCGCAGCTTCTGCGAGAAATGCGGCACCTCGATCGCCTATCGCGACGAGGGTCTGAACGACGAGCTTTATGTCACCATCGGCTTCTTCGACCATCCGGAGCGGTTTCGGCCACAAGCCCACGCCTATTGGCGGCTGCGTCTGCCCTGGCTGGAATTTTCCGACGATCTGCCGCGTATCGACACCTACTCGCGACGCCGCGATCCGGCATTTGGAAATCCCGTCGACCGGTAGATCGCTCGCCAAGCGCGCCTCAGCCGATGCTTTCGCCGCCGTCGACGACCAGCGCCTGGCCGGTCATGAAGGACGAGCGGTCGGAGACCAGGAACAGGATTGCTTCGGCGATCTCCTCCGCGCTCGCCCAGCGCCCCATCGGGATCTTGGTACGGACATAGTTTTCAATTGCGTTGCGCCCGCCCATCTGGGTGATGAACGGCTCGTTGAACGGCGTGTCGACCCAGCCCGGACAGAGCGCGTTGATGCGCACATTGTGCTTGGCGTAGTCGAGCGACATCTGCCTGGTCATCGCCACCACCGCATGTTTGGACGTGGCATAGGCGATCATCTCGCGATCGTAGAAGACGCCGGAATTGGACGCAGTGTTGAGGATGACGCCGCCGCCCTGCGCGATCATCGCCGGCATGACGGTCTTCGCCGCGAGGAACTGCGCCCGCACATTGATCCGCCACGACGCGTCCATGCCGTCGGTGCTGACTTCCGTCAGCGTGCCGCCGACCTGGATGCCGGCATGGCTGTGCAGGATATCGATCCGGCCGTGCTTGCCGAGCGTTCCCGCTATGAGGTCCTCGACCGCCGTGTCGTTGCCGACATCAGTCGCAACCGCTTCGGCGCGGCCGCCGGCTGCGCGGATAGCGGCCGCCGTGGCCTCGCCTGCCGCCGGATCCCGGTCGGCGATCACCACGACAGCCCCTTCCCGCGCCATGATCATGGCGCCGGCGCGCCCGATGCCCGACCCGGCGCCCGTCACCACGGCGATGCGATCTTTCAAAATCATGGATCTGTCTTTCAAGGCGATGGTTTTCGTCGGCCGAGCTGCCATTGCGCGAGCAGGACGAGCAGCACCGAGGCGGCGAGCACGATCGTCGCGATGGCGTTGATCTCCGGCGTCACGCCGCGTCGGATCGAAGCAAAGACATAGATCGGCAAAGTCGTCTGCGCGCCGGCGACGAAGAAGGCGATGATGAAGTCGTCGAAGGAGAAGGTGAAGGCGAGCAGGAAACCGGCAATCACCGCCGGCATGATTTGCGGCAGCACGATCGAGCGGAACGTCGTCAACGGTGTCGCATAGAGATCGCTCGAGGCCTCGACCAGGTTGCGGTCAAGGCTGCTGAGCCGCGTGCCGACGATCATCGTCACCAGCGCCATCGAGAACAGGCCGTGCGCGGCGATGATCGAGCCGTAGCCGAGCGCCAGGCGCGGCGGCTGGTCGGTCGGCCAAACCGAAGCGAGGAACGGATTGACGACGGCGAAGAGCTGCACCAGGGCTACCAGCGTCGAAATGCCGATGACCACACCCGGCACAACGATCGCGGCACCCAGCAATGCGTCGAACACGCCCCTTGTCCGCGCGCCGACACGCTGCAGCCCGAGCGCCGCGGCAGTGCCGCAGAAAGCCGCGAGCAGCGCGCTGGTGGTGGCGATGAACAGGCTGTTCTTCAGCGCCTCGACCAGGAACGGGTTCGACAGCGCCTTGCCGTACCATTGCTCGGAGAAGCCGGTGAACTCGCTGGCGTGGTGGCCGGCATTGAAGGAGAACAGCACGACCAGCGCGATCGGCAGATAGAGGAACGCAAAGACGGCAACGACGAAGGCGCGCATCAGATCAGGTCCACGCGGCGGGCGCCGGAAAGCCGGGTCGAGATGCGGTTGGCGATGATCAGCACCACGACCGAGACCAGCACCAGCGTGATGGCAATCGCCGATCCGAACGGCCAGTTGCGTGACTGCAGGAAGAGGTCGACCAAGGCGTTGCCGATGAAGAACACCTTGCCGCCGCCAAGCAGCGTGGGGATCAGATACTCGCCGAGCAGCAGGATCATCACCAGCGAAAATCCGGTCATCACGCCCGGCAACGACAGCCGGAGCGTGACGCCGAGGAAGGTCGATAGCGGCGTAGCACCCAGATCGGCGGAAGCCTCGAGCAGCCGCCGGTCGAGCCGCTCGAGGCTGACATAAATCGGCAGGATCATCAGCGGCAGATAGCCATAGACGATGCCGAGCAGCACCGCGCCAGGCGTGTTGATCAGCCTGAGATCCTCGATGCCTATATAGGCGAGCAGGGCGGGAATGCCGCGCCCGCCAAGGATGTACATCCAGGCATAGGTGCGCATCAGAAGGCTGGTCCAGAACGGGATGACGATCAGCGCGAGCAGGATCAGCCGCCAGCGCTGCGGCGCGCGCAGCGCCAGGTAGTAGGCGACAGGATAGCCGACGAGGAGGCAGGCCAGCGCGCCGACCGGCGCCAGCACCATCGTGTTCCAGAAGGCGGTCGCCCGTGCCGGCAGGTTGGCATATTGAGCGAAGGTGAACGCTGCCTGGTAGCCGCCCTCGGGTGCCCGCTCACCGACGCTGAAGACGGCGATGGCGACGAACGGCAAGACCAGGAACACGACGAGCCACAGCGTCGCCGGAGCGAGCAGCAGGGCCGTCAGAAGATTTTTGCGAAGGAACCTGCCGCGCATTGAAAAAGCCGCTTCGGCGCCGGCGGGCCTCTGCCCGCCGGCGGTAAGAACTTGACCGGAGTTGGTGCCCTGATTCACGCGGCCTTGAAGCGCGCCATCAGCTCGGCGCGGCCCGGATCGGTCAGCGTCGCGGCGGCGCCGAACTCGAGCGGCTTCAGAAGCTCGGCGGCCGGATAGAGAATCGGG
Source organism: Mesorhizobium sp. WSM3873 (assembly GCF_001672445.1). Lineage (NCBI taxonomy): Bacteria > Pseudomonadati > Pseudomonadota > Alphaproteobacteria > Hyphomicrobiales > Phyllobacteriaceae > Mesorhizobium > Mesorhizobium sp. WSM3873. Next base: position 36,202 of record NZ_LYTM01000003.1, read on the forward strand.
TTCTCGAGCACCTCCTTCGGCAGCAGCGCGTTGACCCGCGCGTCGGTCGAGGGCGCGCCATTGGCCAGATGCTCCTTGACGGCGACCTTCGGGTTCATCAGGTAGTTGAGCAGCGCATAGCCGGCCGGCTTGTTCGGCGCGTCCTTCGGGATGGCGTAGAAGTCGGTCCAGATCTCGCCGCCCTCCTTGCCGAGCACATAGGCGATCTCAGGAATATCGCGATGAAGCTGCGCGCCGTCATTGGTCCAGCACATCGTCATCCAGGCGTCGCCCGAGCGCATCGACGGCTGATAGTCGCTCGACACCGCGAACAGATGCGGCTTGACCTTGAGCAGCAGTTCCTCGGCCTTGGCGAGCTCGTCCTGCTTCAGCGAGTTGAACGAGTAGCCGTGATATTTCAGCGCATTGCCGATCGTGGTCAGCTGGTAGTCGTGCACCATGGTGCGGCCATCGCCTTCCGCCATGGCAGTATCCCAGAATTCCTTCCAGCTCGACATCGGCTTGGCGAGCTTCTTGGTGTTGACGGCAAAGCCGGTCGTGCCCCAGTTCTTCGGCACGGCGTAGATCGTGCCGTCGATCGTGCCTTCCGCGGTGAAGCGGGCATCTTCCTTGCTGCCGTCGAAATTGCCGAGCTTGGCCATGTCCAGCGGCTCGATGATGCCGAGCTTCTTATAGGTCGAGATGGTGTAGTTGGTCGGCACGAACAGGCTCCAGCCCGAGCCGCCGGCCTGCAGCTTGGCCAGCATCTCTTCGTTCGAACCGAAGACGTTGACCTCGACGGCCACGCCCGTCTCGGCCTTGAAGTTCTCGAAGGTCTGCGGGTCGTGATAGTTCGGCCAGGTGGCGATAGACATGCGGTCGCCGAAGTTCTCGGCAGCAAAGGCCGGTGTCGGCCTGATGCCGAGCTCGCGCGCCATCACCGCGGTCGCGACGCCAAGACCGGTGAGGCCAAGGAAGTCGCGCCGGCTGATCGATCCGCGCTTCAGGCGCATCAATTGGTCGACGAATTTTTCGGGGCTTATCGGCAGTCCGTCACGATAGGATTTTGACATGTTGGTCTTCCCTCTGGTTGGTCCCGTTGTTCTTAGGGCGCGGAAACGCCAGCGGCGCTCCGGCGGCGAAGCCGATGGCGACGGGTTCGCCCGGCTTGAAAAGGTTGCCCCGGCCAGTCACGTGATCGGCCTTGGTAAGCAATGATCCAATGCCCTGCACTTCGATCGCGTATTCCGCGGTCGAGCCAAGAAAGATGCGGTTCCGGACAATGCCCTTGAGGCCGCCGCCGCCGGGCGCCGAGAGGCTGAGCGATTCCGGCCGAAGGCTGACGGATACGGCCTCGCCCCGGCTGAGCGGTACCCGCTTGCGCGCCGAAATCACCGTGCCGTCGGCGAGCGCCACGTCGACGAGGTCGCCGGAGAGCCCGGCCACCTTGCCGCTGAGCAGATTCGTCTTGCCGACGAAATCGGCAACGAACAGATCGGCCGGCTCGTCATAAATCTCGCTCGGCTGGCCGAGTTGCACCACGCGGCCGCCATTCATGACGCACACGAAGTCACTCATCGACAGTGCCTCCTCCTGGTCGTGGGTGACCAGAACGAAGGTGATGCCTATCTCCCGCTGCAGGTTCTGCAGCTCGATCTGCATGTCTGTGCGCAGCTTCTTGTCGAGCGCCGCCAGTGGCTCGTCGAGCAACAGCACCGCAGGCTTGTTGACCAGCGCCCGGGCGAGCGCGACGCGCTGCTGCTGGCCGCCGGAGAGCTCGTGGATCTTGCGGCGTCCGTAGCCGGCAAGCTGCACCATGGCCAATGCCTCACCTGCCTTCAGGCTGATCTCGCGCGACGACAGACGCGGCCTTGCCTGGCGCAGTCCGTAGGAGATGTTCTCCTCGACATCGAGATGCGGAAACAGCGCGTACTGCTGGAACACCATGTTGACCGGACGCCGGTAAGGCGGCGTTCCGGCCATGTCGCGGCCGCGGATCAGCACCTGGCCCTCGCTCGGCTGCTCGAAGCCGCCGATCATGCGCAGGCATGTCGTCTTGCCGCAGCCGGATGGTCCGAGCAGGGCGACGAAGGCCGCGGGCGGGATGGCAAGGTCGATGCCGCTGACCGCCGTGACGGCGCCGTAGCGCTTGGTCACCGCGCGAAACTCGATATCGGGCACTGCAGTCAAGCCACGGGCTCCAGCGACAGCGTGAGGCAATCTTTGCAAAGCTAGCAGAGCCAATGGCGGCTAGTATATACCTCGCGGGTGGTATATTTAATTGATTTTAGCATTTCGAGGGGTATGAATTGAGCGCCTCCCGCAGCGACGACTACAACGCGCTCGGCGCCGTGATTGCCACGGCGCGCGAGCCCGGCGATCATTTCGGCAAGGCGATCGTCGGCTGGCTGCGCGGGCATGTCCGCTTCGATCACTGCGTCGTCTTCGGCTATCGGGGTGCTGCGCGGCCGCCGCTTCTGTTCGAGACCTTTTCGCCGGCCGAAAGCCACATCTTCGTCGCGCTCTATCAGGAAGGGCCCTATCTGCTCGACCCCTTCCATCACGCCGCGGTCGAGCGCAGGGAAGGCTTCTGGCGCATGCGCGAGTTGGCGCCGGACCGCTTCTATGCCAGCGAGTACTACCGCTCGTACTACAGCCAGACCCGGCTCGCCGAGGAGGTCGGCTTCTTCATTCCGCTGGCCGGCAAGGATGCGCTGGTGCTGTCGCTGATGCGGCTGCGCGCCTCGGGGCCGTTCGGAACAGCCGACGCCAGGCTGTTGCGCGACATGGCTCCCGCGGTGGTCGGCTTCTGCCGACAGCGCTGGCCAGCCTTGCCTGCCGAAGAGACCACGGTTGCGCCGCCGGGCGAAGCCGCGGCGGTGACCAATGAGCTGGATCGCGCCCACATCTGGAAGAGCCTGTCGCTGACCTCGCGCGAGAAACAGGTCGTCGACCTGGTGCTCCAAGGTCACTCGACGGAATCGATCGCCAGGGCGCTCAGGATCGTCCCAGGGACCGTGAAGGTCCATCGCCGCAACATCTATCGCAAGCTCAAGATCAGGTCGCAGGCCGGCCTCTTCGCGCGCTTCGTCGAGATCATCGACGCGCGCATCGGATAGTGCGTCTCCAGCTAACTGGAACCGCTCCACGGCGCGCATGCCCAGGGGCGCCGTTCGGGTCAGGCAGGAGGCCGCCCCTGCCTCACTTGCGGCGCCGCGCGTTAACCGTCTATCGTGCGATCGAGGGCCGCCGGCCAAGTGTCGTGGTTGCAGACAGAGCGGCTAAACCAGATTTCAGGGACGGACGAAGTAGCGCATAGCCAATGGCCGACAAAACACAATTCGGACTGACTGCCCTCGACACAGTACCGCTGCATGAGAAAGTCTATCTGGAACTGGTGCGGGCGCTGATGTCGGGTCAGCTCCAGCCCGGCCAGAAGCTGACCTCGCGCAAGCTCGCCAAGGAGCTCGGCACCAGCGACATGCCTGTGCGCAGCGCCTTCATGCGGCTGCAGGCGCTCAGGGCGCTGAGCCCGATGCCGAACGGCAGCGTCGAGGTGCCGATGATTTCGGCGGACCGTTTCCAGCAGCTCACCGACGTGCGCACGGTCCTGGAAGGCACGGCCACTGAGCTCGCCACCGGCCTCATCAACGGCAACAACCTGCGCGCCATCCGCCGTCATTGCGCCGAACTCACCCAGGCCGCCCGCAGCGGCGACATCGACGACTACCTGCGCAAGAATCACGACTTCAAATTCTCGATATACCGCCACTGCGGCAACGAGCAGATGATCTTCCTGATCGAGACCGTGTGGATGCAGGTGGGCCCCTTCCTCCGCAACCTGCGCATCGGCTTCGAGGACGACCTCGCCGGCATTCTCGGCATCGACTATCATGAAGAGGTCGTGGCGGCGATCGAGGTCCAGGACGGCGAACGAGCCCGCGCGGCCATCGTGCGCGACATCGACGAGGGCGCGACGCACATTCTCAAACAGATCAAGTTTCCTGAATTGCGGCACTAATGCCTCAGCGTAGATCGAGGGATTGCGATACCGGCAGCCAGCTCACCGTTGACCGCGCAAATGCCCCCTTGGCTTTCCCCTAGCGGCCAGCTATGTTGCGATCGCAGATCGCAGCTATGGACCCAAAATGCCGCCCGATATCCCAGCTAGTGAATTGAAAAAATGAAGGAACATCGCCTGGAACCATCCGTGGCGACCTTCATAAACTCACAAGCTGTAGAATGGATATCGTAGCCGGAACGGCTGCAGCACCTCCGAAAGAACAGGGGCTGGAAATTGGGCGATGCAATTGCGGACGTTTTGAACTGGCTTGAAAGCAGAAGCGACATCCAGAGCCTGCGGGCCGCGGTGTGCGACCTGAACGGCATCATGCGCGGCAAGCGCATCCCGGTCGAGCAGGCGCGCAAGGCGCTCGAAGGCAAGCTGCGCATGCCTTATTCGCTGATCGGGCTCGACATCTGGGGAGAGGACATCGAAGGCAACGCCCAGGTTTTCTCGACCGGTGACGCCGACGGGCTTTGCCATTGGACCGGACGCGGCATCCTGCCCGTCAACTGGACGGCGCATCCGACGGCGCTTTTGCCCCTGTGGCTCGCCGATGAGGCCGGCGCACCCTATCTCGGCGATCCGCGCCGCGCGCTCGCCCGCATCCTCGACCGCTACGCAGCGCTTGGTCTGACGCCGGTTACCGCGACCGAGCTTGAATTCTATCTCGTCGATCCGACATCGCAGCGTCCGGTCGGTCCTGTCTCGCCGGTCACCGGCCGGCGTCTCGATTCCGATGCGGCGCTTTCGATCGACGAAATCGACGATTTCGAAGGCTTCATCCACGACATCTACGAAGCCTGCCGCATGCAGGGCATTCCGGTCGATACGGCGATCGCCGAGAACGGCGTCGGCCAGTTCGAGATCAACCTCAACCACGTTCCGGATGCCTTGCGCGCCGCGGACGACGCCGTGCTTTTCAAGCGCACGGTCAAGGGCATCGCGCGCAAGCACGGCTTTGCCGCCTGCTTCATGGCCAAGCCCTATGGCGAGCGCGCCGGCAACGGTTTCCATGTTCATTTCAGCGTGCTCGACAAGGACGGCCGCAACATCTTCGACGACGGCAGAGACCAGGGCTCCGACACCATGCGCCACGCCGTCGGCGGCCTGCTCGCGGCCATGGCCGAAAGCACGCTGGTGTTCGCGCCGCATTTCAATTCTTATCGCCGGCTGCGGCCACGGTCCTATGCGCCGACGGCTGTCGCCTGGGGCTACGAAAACCGCATGGTGGCGATCCGCATTCCAGGCGGCCCGTCTGCCGCGCGCCGCATCGAGCATCGCGTTTCCGGGGCCGACGCCAATCCCTATCTGGTGCTGGCGGCGATCCTGGGTGCCGCGCTGATGGGCATCGAGCGGCAGCTGTCGCCTGGCGAGCCGACCGGCGGCGAGGGGCAGGGCCTCACGCTTGCCAAGCTGCCGCCTGACTGGGCCTCGGCGATCGCCGCCTTCGAGACCGGCAAGCGCGTCGCCGAAATCTTCCCGGCCGTGCTGCGCGACGCTTTCATCGCCTGCAAACGCCAGGAGTTGAACACCTTCGCGCTCAATGTCAGCGACTTCGAGATCGAGACCTATCTCGAAAGCGTCTAACCTCGCGCGGGGCTATTCTCCCGACCGGGCCCGCTGGCGCTCTTGCACGATGACGGCCAGGATCAAAAGCGCGCCCTTGGCGAGCAGCTGGTAGAAGGTCGGCACGGAGGTCAGGATCATGCCGTTGTTAAGGACGCCGATGATCAGCACACCTAACATCGCGCCGATGATCGTGCCCTTGCCGCCCTGCAGCGCGCAGCCGCCGAGGATCGCGGCGGTGATAGCCTCGAGCTCCAGCCCCTGGCTGCCGGAGGCGGGCTGTCCGGACATGGTGCGGCTGGCGAGCACCAGACCCGCCACCGCCGCGGCGAAGCCGCTCATCGCATAGATCGAGATCTGATAGCGGCGGATCGGGATGCCGGCGAGCCGCGCCACCGTCGGATTGCCGCCGAGCGCGTAGATATTGCGGCCGACGACCGTCTCACGGGTGAAAACGATGAAAGCCGCCATCGCCGCGATCAGCAGCCAGATGGCGAAGGGCAGCCCGAACAGCGTGCCGATGCCCAGCGCGCGCAGGCTGTCGCCGGTGATCGGTATGGAATTGCCGTTGTTCATCAGATAGGCGAGGCCGCGGAAGGCCGACATCGTGCCAAGCGTCGCGATCACCGCATTGACCGGCCCGTAGACGATGATCAGCCCGTTGACTGCGCCTGCCAGCAATCCGGCGAGCAGGCCGGCGAGGATGCCGGCGGGGATCGAGCCGGTTTCCTGGGCGGCGACGGCCAGCACCATCGTGCTCAGGCCGACGATCGACCCGACCGAGATGTCGAGCCCGCCCGATACGATGACGACGGTCTGCGCCATTGCCAGGATGCCGAGAATGGTGACCGCGAGGCCTATGTTGATCAGGTTGCGCGGCGTGAAGAAGACGTCCGGCCTCAACACGCCAAAGATCGCCAGCAGCACGACCAGAGCGATCAGCAGGCTGATGTTTTGCGCGCCGATGCGGCCAAACAGGCTGGCCGGCGCGCGCTCGCGTCCGGCGGTCGCGGTATCGGTCACGACACCCTCCTTTCGATTGCTTTCTTGTCCGAGCGCATGGCCAGCGCCAGCACCGCCTCCTCGCTCGCCTCTTGCCACGGCAGCTCGCCGCTGATGCGACCGCTCTGCATGACCAGGACGCGGTCGGCGAGGCCGAGCAGCTCCGGCATCTCCGAGGAGATGAGCAGGATGGCGAGGCCCTGGTCGGCCAGGCTCTCGATGAGCCTGTAGATCTCCGCTTTGGCGCCGACATCGATGCCGCGCGTCGGCTCGTCGAGGATGAGCACCGCCGGCCCCCGTGCCTGCCAGCGCGCGAAGACGACCTTCTGCTGGTTGCCCCCGGACAATTTCCCGACCGCCTGCTCGATCGACGGCGTCTTGACCCTGAGCTCGGCGACATGGCGGGCGACCAGCGCGCGCTCGCGCCTGCGGCTGAAGAAGCCGTAGCGCGACACCTTGTCGGGCACCACGAGGCTGACATTGTCGCGCACCGCCTGCATAAAAAGCAGGGCTTCCTGCTTGCGGTCCTCCGGCACCAGCCCGATTCCGGCGGCAACCGCATCCGCCGGCTCGCGCGGCCTGTAAGGCCGGCCGCCGACGGCCATTCGCCCGGAGAGCAGAGGATCGAGGCCGACGATCGCACGCGCGACTTCCGTCCGCCCCGCGCCGACCAATCCACCCAGGCCGACGATCTCGCCGGCCCTGACCTCGAAGCTGATCCCGTCGACGCGGCGTGTCGTGACGCCTTCGAGCGCCAGCCGGACCGGCCCGAGCGCGCGCACTTTTCGGTTGAACAGGTCGCTTACCGGCCTGCCGACCATCAGCCGCACCATGCGCTGCTCGTCGAGCGCCGCGATTGGTTCGTCGGCGACGCGGCTGCCGTCGCGCATCACCACGCACCGATCGGCAAGCTCGATGATCTCGCGCAGCCGGTGCGAGATGTAGATCACCGCGACGCCGTCGGCCTTCAGGCGCCGGATGACGCGGAACAGCCGTTGCGCCTCGTCCTCCGTCAAAGACGAGGTCGGCTCGTCGAAGGCAAGCAGCCGCGCGCCCGGCCGCAGCGCGCGCATGATTTCGATCAGCTGCCTGAGCGCCGGGCTCAGGCCATGGCAGCGCTGCCCGGGCGAAAGCACGTCGACCACGCCAAAGGTGCGCAACAGGTCGAGACTGCGCCTTTCGAGATCAGCGCGGTCGAGAAAAATTGCGCCCCGCGCCTTGATGTCCCCGATGAAGATGTTTTCCGCCACCGTAAGCTCCGGGATGATCTCCGGCTCCTGATGGATGACGCGGATGCCCGAGCCGTGTGCGGCGCGCGGCGAGCTGAGCTGCACCGGCTGCCCGTCGACCAGAACCCGGCCGCTATCCGGCCGATGCTCGCCCTCCAGCACGCGCATCAGCGTCGACTTGCCGGCGCCGTTCTCGCCGATCAGCGCGGTGATCTCGCCGACGTTGAAAGCGACCGACACGTCGCGCAGCGCCTGCACGGCGCCGAAGCGCTTGCTGACGCCGTCGACGGAAACGACGGGCACGGTCATGGGCGGGAGGCTCCCTTTGAAGCCGCCCGCCCGAAGGCCATCCGCTCCGAGCCCGAAAGGGAGCCTAGGACTTGCAACCGAGAGTGTCCTTGAACTTGGCGAAGTTCTCGCCGCTGATCAGCGTGGCGTCCTGGAAATAGTCCTTCTGCATCTCCTTGCCGGTGGCTTGGTCGTAGAGCGCCTGGATGGCGGCGGCGCCGTGCTTGGCGCTGTCTAGCCACATCGTGCCGCGGAAGCCCGTCGGCTTGCCGGAACCGAAGGCCTCGCAGGAGCGGGAGCCGTCGATGCCGATGCCGATGACGTTCTCCGGCTTCATGCCGGCATTCTCTGTGGCGCGCACGCCGCCGAGCACGCCGTCGTCATTGCAGGAGTAGAAGATCCACTTCTCGGCGTCCGGATTGGCCGTCAGCGTCGTCGACACGACATCGATCGAGTTGACCATCGTATTGTCGTAGGGAATCGAGACGATGCGCGACTTGATCTCCGGGATCGCCGCGACCAACGCTTCCTCCGCGCCCTTGTTGCGGCGCATGCAGGTGTCGGCCTTCTGGTCCTCGATCGAGCCGACGCGGACCTTGGAGAGGTCCTTGTCCCAGCCTTCGGCCTTGACGATGCGGGCAATCTCGCCGCCGACCTGCTTGCCGATGTTGAGCGCGTTCATGCCGACATAGGCGACCGGCGTGCCGTCGGCGAAGGCGATGTCGTCGTCGACAGCAATCAGGCCGATCTTGGCGGCCTTTGCTTTGTCGGCGACGACCGGGCCGAGCGAGCGGTCCGGCACCACCACGGCGATGCCCTTGACGCCGTCGCCGACATAGGTGTCGAAGGTGGTGACGGCGAGGTTGGCGTCGAACTGAACGTCCTGGACAAGCAGGTCGACGCCGAGCTCGGCGGCCTTGTCCTTGGCGCCCTTCACCTCGCGGACGAACCAGGGATGGTCGCCCATCTTGTTGATATAGCCGAACTTCATCTTGTCCTGCGCGCCGGCGTCGTGGACCGTCAGCGCGACGGCTGCGGTCGCGGCCACAGCAAGCCACGTCCTGATCATGCGTTTCATGGTTTCCTCCTCCATCGATCCCGGCCGGCGGGAGTCCTTTTTGCTTGAAGACGTTTCCGGCGACCGGCCGCCGGTGCGAAACCTCATTCGTGGTAGAGAACCGAGCGCCCGCCATCGATGACGATGCAGGCCGCGTTGATGAACGGGGCCTCGTCGGAGCCGAGGAAGACGGCAGTCATCGCCACCTCCTCCGGCCGCCCGATGCGGCGCGGCGGGTGCAGGTCGTAGGTGCGCTGGCGCTCCGCCTGCGGATCAGGAAAGGTGTTCCAGTAGTCGACCGCGATCTGCGTCTCGATGTAGCCGGGTGCGATCGCGTTCACGCGAACACCTTCGGCCGCGTATTGAACGCCGAGCGATCGTACCAGGCCGAGCAGTCCGTGCTTGGCAACCGGATAGGGAAAGGTCGAGGGGATGATCGCGAAAGAATGGCACGAAGCGATCGCCACGATCGAACCCTGCGTCTGAGCCCGCATCGCCGGCAGCACGGCGCGCGCCGAATACCACACCCCGTCGAGATCGACGGCAAAGCAGCGCCGCCATTCCTCTTCCGTGGTTTCCAGCGGCTCGTGGAAAACGTTGATGCCGGCATTGGCGACCAGCACGTCGATGCGGCCGAAGGTGGCAAGCGCTTGCTCGGCCATCGCTTTGCAGGATGCGATATCGGCGACGTCGGTCTCCACGAACAGCGCCCGAGCGCCGGCTTCGACCAGCGACGCGGCAACGCTCTTTCCGCTGAGCGCATCCTTTTCGGCCACGACGATGGCCGCACCCTCGGCGGCCATCGCGCGCGCCGTCGCCTCGCCGATGCCGCGCCCGGCGCCGGTGACAATCACCACCTTGTCCTTCAGTCGCCCGGCCATGGTCACCAGTCCACGATGGTGCCGTCGGCAAGGACGGCATTGGTGGTGTGCATGACCTCCGGCCTGTAGGGATGCCGATCGGCGACCGCTTCGTCGACCTCGACGCCGAGCCCGGGCGCATCCGGCACCTGCCAGCAGCCGTCGATCATGCGGATCGGCCCTTTCACCACCTCGAAATACCAGGGCACGGCACCGACCATCTCTTCCTGGATCAGGTGATTGGGCGTGGAGACCGCGAAATGCAGCGCCGCCGCGCCGGCGATCGGACCGAGCGGATTGTGCGGCGCCACACCCACCGAGACCGCCTCGGCCATGGCGGCGATTTTCTTCGCCTCGAGCAGGCCGCCGCAGTGGCAGATGTCCGGCTGCACGATGTCGACCGCCCTTGCCCGGAAAAGGTCGTCGAATTCGGGACGATCGATCAGCCGCTCGCCGGTGGCGATCGGCACGCGCGATTTGGCGACGAGCTGCGCCAGCGCGCCGGTCTCACCCGGCGGCAGCGGCTCCTCGACGAACATCGGTCGGTAGGGCGCAAGCGCGTCGATATAGGCGAGCGCGGTGGAGGCCGAGGCGGGACGGCCGTGGAAATCGACCATGATCTCGACTTCGGGACCGACTGTCTTGCGCAGCGCCTCCATTAGGCGGCCGACCTTGTCGACCTCGACGAGCGGCGCATGATAGTGGCTGTAGGGGATGAAGACGGCCTTCAGCGCGCGATAGCCCGTGGCCACCACTTCGGAGGCGCGCCGCACCAACGGCTCGGTCTCCAACGTTTCGTAGACGGCGCGCATGTCGCCGAGGCCGAGATGCGTGTAGACCTTGACCCGGTCGCGCACCTTGCCGCCGAGCAAGCGCCAGACCGGCTGATCGAGCCATTTGCCAAAAATGTCCCAGAGCGCCAGCTCGATGCCGGAAACCGCCGACATGCCGATGACGCCGAGCCGCCAGAACGAGTGCTTTTTGAGGATGCGCACCGCCTGCTCGATGTCGCGCGGGTCGCGGCCGACCAGAAGCGGCGCGAGGTCGTTGACGGCGCCGACGACGGCCTGGGTCTTCCATTCCAGCGTCGCCTCGCCCCAACCGTAGAGGCCCGGCTGGTCGGTCTCGACACGCACAAACACCCAGTTGCGCATATCCGCGTTCACGACGCGCGTGGTGATGGCCACGATCCTCAAGCGCAACTCCTCCCATGACGCTAATTAGATCATATGAAATTGAAATATCATATGATAAAAAATGGCGTCAAGCCGGAAACGTCACCCTCTGGCGTGAAGATCGTCGGCGGCGATGTCAAGCAGCCTGTTCATGGCGCCGCGGGCGCCGGCGGTATCGCGGACGCGGATCGCCTCCAGCACCGCGACATGCGCCGACAGCGCGCGCGATTGCGCCTCCATCAACGGATTGGTGACCAGGAAGGTGGCGCGCAGGGCAGCTTCCAGCATGCCGACCAGCCCCTTGAGCACGACATTATGGCTGGCGGCGATGACGCCCTTGTGGAAGGCGAGGTCCGCCTGGCAGACCGCGTTGAGGTCGCCCGGGATATTGTCGCGCATGCCGACGACCGCGCGTTCGATTTCGGCGAGATCGGCGGCGCTGGCGCGCCTTGCCGCAAGCTCGGCCGCCGCCGGCTCGAAGATGCGGCGCGCCTCGAGCAGGCCGGAAACCAGCTCCTCGTCATCCTGGATGGAAGGGTGCCAGCCGAGCACCACCGGGTCGAGCAGGCGCCAGCTGTCGCGCGGCAGCACGCGCACGCCCGCCCGCCGCCTGGCCTCGACAAGACCTTTCGCCGACAGCACCTTGACCGCTTCCCGAACCGAGGTGCGGCTGACGCCCAGCATGGCGCAGAGCTCCTCCTCGCGCGGCAAGGCTGCACCGGGAGCATAGTCGCCGCCCAGGATGCGGCTGCCCAGCACGCTGACGACGGCGTTGTGCACGCTTGCGCCGCCCTGGTCGACCGAAGGCATCCACCCGGTTGCGTCCGAAGGAACGATATTTTCCACGCAATCCTCTCCCGATAGAGCAAGTTGCTGCCGGCAGTTGTATGAAAGCTTACGTCTTATGTAAATCACTCATTCATATGATCTGTTATGATCATAGGAGCGGGTCGGTGATGCTTTCGGTTCGGGAAATCCGGCCGCCACCGGCGTCAGCCCGCACCGACGGGCGCGTTCAGCGCGCCGCCCACACAAGTCCGCGGCGCAGGATGGTGCGCATCTGCGGCACCTCGAATTCCTTGGCCGCGTGGCCGAGCGACGAATAGAACACCCGCCCTTTGCCGTGCCGGCGCTTCCAAATCACGGGCATGACAACGCCGGCGATCCACGGCGCGTGCTCGCCCGAGAAGGTGGTGGTCGCCAGCACGTCGTTCGATGGATCGACATGCATGTAATATTGCTCGGAGCGGTATTGGAAATCGTCGATGCCTGCCACGATCGGGTCGTCGCGCCGCACGATATTCACACGATAGTCGATGATGTTGCCGGGATGGGCGACCCACTGGCCGCCGCACATGAACTGGTAGTCCGTCGATTCGCGAAACGCGTCGCCCATGCCGCCGTGATAGCCGCCGAGGCCGACGCCGTTTTCGACCGCTTTGGTGAGGTTCGCCTCTTCGGCCTTGGCGATCTTGGACATGGTGTAGATCGGCACGATCAGGCTGAGGTCGGCGATCGCCGGGTCGGCGAACACCGCGGTCGTATTTTCCAAGCGCACGGCAAAGCCTTCCTCCTGAAGCATCGCTTTGACGACTCGCGCCCCGGCTTCGGGTTCATGCCCTTCCCAGCCGCCCCATACGATCAGTGCCTGCCGCATCTTCCGCTCCTTATGCATTTGGCCGCGCGGCCGGATATAGGGCGCGAGGCGCCGGGCTGACCATCGCCGAGTCGAGCTTGAAGGGAAAGTGAGGCGAACGAAAACGGCCCGCGCGACGCCCGATCGCCCGACGCTCGTCCTGGTTCAGCGGAAGCTCTGCGCCAAGTTACCGAGCTAATCCCTGCGATCCTGCCGCGGGCAGATCAGACCGTGTCGAGGTCGAGGAGCTGCGTGGCCACGGCACGTTCCTCGTCGGCCGGAATGACAAGAACATCGACGCTGGACTCTCGCGCGCTGACCAGCGCTTCGCCGCTGCGATTTAAACCGTGGTCGACCACGACACCAAGCCAGGCAGCAGCCTCGCAGATCTCTTGCCGGATCTGCCATGCATTTTCGCCGATGCCGGCGGTGAACACGAGCGTGTCGAGGCCTCCAAGCGCGGCCGCGAGCGATCCGATCTCACGTCCGGCGCGATAGACGAAGAGCGCGACGGCGCGCGCCGCCGCCGGGTCTTTCGACCCAAGCAGCGCCTGCATGTCTCCGGAAATGCCGGATACGCCCAGCAGGCCGGACTGCTCGTAGAGCAATTCGGTCACTCGGTCGGCCGACAGCTTGCGCTCCTGCAGAAGGTGCAGGATCACGCCAGGATCGATGGCGCCGCAACGGGTGCTCATGACGAGGCCGTCAAGCGTCGAAAAACCCATGGTCGTGGCGAGGCTTACCCCTGCCTTCATCGCACACAGGCTCGCGCCGCTGCCGAGATGGGCGGCAATCGTTCGGCCACCGGCAGCGTCGCCGTCGCGCTCGCGGAGCTTCGCTGCGATGTGCCTGTAGGAGAGCCCGTGGAAGCCGTAGGAGACGATGCCCCGTTCCGACATCTCGCGCGGCAAGCCATAGAGCCTGGCAAGCTCCGGACGCGCCGTGTGAAAGGCCGTATCGAAGCAGCCGACTTGCTTGGCTTCCGGCAAAAGCCGACCGGCCAGATGGACGATCTCCAGGTTGATCGCCTGATGGATCGGTGCGAGCGGCTCAAGCCTATGCAGCGCGTCGAGCGTGCGCTCGTCGAGCAAGGTCGCTTGGGTAAGTTCTTGCCCGCCATGGACGATGCGGTGCCCGACAGTGCCGATCCGGCGCAAAAGAGCGTGATCCTCGAGATAGGAAGCTATGGCCTCGAACGCCTTGGCCATCCCGATCGGTCCGTCTCCCAGGCTCCTGTCGATTTCGCGTGACAATTCTGAGGGCGCGACATGCAATTGTGGATGATGTCCGATCGACGACACGCTGCCGCGCACCAGCAGGTGAAGCTCGCTTCGCTGCTGAAACACGGCGAACTTCAGGCTTGAGGAGCCGCCGTTGAGGACGAGAATGGCATCGGTCATGGTCGGCCGGTCCCGGCCAATCGTGCGCTCGTCCATTTGGCCTGACGCTTCGGCATCGACTACTGCTCCCATTTCCAGCCGAGGACCTCGGGCATGTCCTGCCCATTCTCGCGGATATAGGTCCGGTGCTCGATCAGCTTGCCTTCCATCGCCTGCTTCAGCCGAATATGCGCGCCGGCCGGCTCGGGAATGCGGTCGAGCACGCCCAAGACGAGATGATAGCGGTCGAGGCCATTGAGCACGGTCATGTCGAAGGGCGTCGTCGTCGTCCCTTCCTCATTGTAGCCGCGCACGTGGATGTTGTCGTGGTTGGTCCGCCGGTAAGTCAGGCGATGGATGGTCCATGGATAGCCGTGATACGCGAAGATGACTGGCTTATCGGCCGTGAAAAACGCGTCGAATTCACGATCCGACAGGCCGTGCGGGTGGTGTTCCTTGGGCTGCAAAGTCATCAGGTCGACTATGTTGACCACCCGCACCTTGAGGCCGGGAACGTGGCGTTTCAGAATTTGGACCGCGGCCAGCGTCTCGAGCGTCGGCACGTCGCCGGCGCAGGCCATCACCACATCCGGCTCTGCCCCGCCGTCGGTCGACGCCCACTCCCATATGCCGATACCGGCCTTGCAGTGGACTTTCGCCTCGGTGATCGACAGCCACTGCCAGGAATTGGCTTTGCCGGCGACGATCACGTTGATGCGGTTCCATGTCCGAAGCACATGATCCGTCACGCAAAGCAGGCTGTTGGCATCCGCCGGCAGATAGACGCGCACGATGTCCGCCTTCTTGTTCAAGGCGACATCGATGAAGCCCGGATCCTGATGGCTGAAGCCATTGTGCTCCTGCTGCCAGACATGGCTCGACAACAAATAGTTCAAGGACGCAATCGGCCGCCGCCACGGCAGCTTGCCGCAGGCATCCAGCCATTTCGCATGCTGGTTGAACATGGAATCGACAATGTGCGTGAAGGCCTCGTAGCAGGAGAACAGGCCGTGCCGGCCGGTAAGCAGATAGCCTTCCAGCCAGCCCTGACAGGTATGCTCGGACAGGATTTCCAGAACCCTGCCTTCGCGGCCGAGATGCACATCTTCGGGCAGAATCTTTTCCATCCAGGCGCGCTCGGTCACCTCGAAGACGTCCTGCAGCCGGTTCGAAGCCGTCTCGTCGGGACCGACAATGCGGAAGTTTTTGGCGCTTTGGTTCAATGCCATGACGTCGCGCAGGAAACCGCCCATCACACGGGTCGACTCTGCTTTCACGCCGCCGGGCTGCTGGACAGATACGGCATGCTCTTGCAGGCTTGGCAGTTGGAGGGAGCGGCGCAGCAGGCCGCCATTGGCATGCGGATTGGCGCTCATGCGTCTGCCGCCTTGCGGGGCAGTGGCGCGGATCATGGCCACTGGCGCGCCCTCGGCATCGAAAAGCTCTTCGGGCCGATAACTTCTCAGCCACTCCTCGAGCATCTTCAGATGCGCAGGGTTTTCGGCGAGACCGGAGAGCGGAACCTGATGCGCGCGCCAGAATCCTTCGGTCTTCAGCCCGTCGACCTCCTTGGGGCCTGTCCAGCCCTTCGGGCTTCTAAGGATGATCATCGGCCATTTCGGCCGGCCGTCGGCAGTCTCTCCGCCGCTGCGCGCCGCCTGCTGAATTGCCTGGATGCGGTCCAGCGCATCGTCGAGTACGACGGCCATCCGCTCATGCATCAGGGGCGGATCGTCACCCTCGACGAACAGCGGTTCGTAGCCATAGCCGACGAATAGCGCCCGCAATTCTTCGTCAGAGATGCGGGCGAGAATGGTGGGACTGGCGATCTTATAGCCGTTGAGATGGAGGATCGGCAGCACCGCGCCGTCCTGCGCCGGGTTGAGGAACTTGTTGCAGTGCCAGGATGTGGCGAGCGGGCCGGTTTCCGCCTCGCCGTCGCCGACGACGCAGGCGACGATAAGATCCGGGTTGTCGAAGGCCGCGCCAAAGGCATGCGAAAGCGCGTAGCCGAGCTCGCCGCCTTCATGGATCGACCCGGGCACATCGGGAGCGGCATGGCTCGGGATGCCTCCCGGAAAGGAAACTGCCGGAAGAGCGTCCTCATTCCGGCCTCTTCGAGGGAAATATCCGGATTGATCTCGCTATAGGTGCCTTCGAGATAGCTGTTTGCAACCATGGCCGGTCCGCCATGGCCGGGGCCGCAGATGTAAATAACGTTGACATCGCGAAGTCTGATCGCGCGGTTGAGATGCGCGTATATGAAGCTGAGGCCCGGCGAGGTTCCCCAATGCCCAAGCAGCCTGGGCTTGACGTGCGCCAGCCGAAGCGGCTCGCGAAGCAGCGGATTGTCGAGTAGATAGATCTGCCCGACAGTCAGGTAGTTGGCGGCACGCCAGTAGGCATCGATGTCGTGCAGCTCCTGTGCGGACAAGCGATTGGTGCTGGGATGCGTGGTCATGTCCGTTTCCTTCGCTGTTCCAAACTCACCCGGCTGAGACACAACGCATGGACGTCACCGCCGGTTCATGACCGGTCGGCGCCGCGAGCGGGCCCCATTGGGACACGCGGCCCACCGCCAGGACATGAACTGGTAGCGTCGATGCGCGAAACGCGTCGGGCAATGCCGCGTTATAGCCGCCGAGGCCAGCGCCGTTTCGACCGCTTTGGTGAGGTTGGCCTCTTCAGCTTTGCAAGCTTTGCACCATCAGGCCGACTTCGGCACCGCCGACTCCACGAAGGCCCCGGTGGTGCTTTCCACGCGCACGGCGAAGCTCTCTCCTCGAGCATCGTTCCGACGACGCACGCCCGGGCGACCATCGCAGCAAAAAGTCGAGTCGACCTTGAGGGCAATGTAGGGCCGCAAACGCAAACGGCCTGCGTTGGCGGGCCGGTCTGGATTGGTGTGGGGATTTGGCTTGTCTGCCGGCGCGGCGTCGGTTCGCTGCTTGCGGGCCTGATGACCGCTCACATCAGCCGGCCCAGTATGGCCAGCTACAAAAACGCCCGCACGAGGCGGGCGTTTTTGGATTGGTTGCGGGGACAGGATTTGAACCTGTGACCTTCAGGTTATGAGCCTGACGAGCTACCGGGCTGCTCCACCCCGCGTCAAGATAGAGGTAAGTTTGCGCTTACCGTATTCAAGGGACCGCCCAATGAAAGGGCCGCTTGCGCGGCCCGGGATCCCGTTTGGCGGGCCTCATGCATGTCGCTCAAAAGTGTTAGCGGTTTTGAGGCAACGACATGCATCACAACAATCGCAAGGAGAAGATTTGTCTGCATCCAATCCGGATGTGAGATGAACGTGCGCTTGGCAGACCTGGCAGCGACCTACTCTCCCGCGTCTTGAGACGAAGTACCATCAGCGCTGGAGCGTTTCACGGCCGAGTTCGGAATGGGATCGGGTGCAGCCGCTCCGCCATAACCACCAGGTCGGCGAAACGCACGTTCAAATCGAGAAGCTGTTCAAGCGCGATCCAAAGGATCGTCGCCAAGCGCGATCCAAAGGATCGTCGCCAAGCGCGATCCAAAGGATCGTCGCAGCGCGATCCAAAGGATCGTCGTTTTTGTGCCAAGGCGACGTCTGCGTTTTGCCTACGGGCGAAGCCCGCAAGCGCGACTGCGCGTCGCCGGTCGTCCGGCGCCTCGCGGAGCATAGGCCCGTAAGGGCCGCTCATGCGTGAGCGCTGGCAGACCATCCGACTTTGTCGGATGGATATTAGGAATGAGAACGATCAAGCCGATCGAACTATTAGTACCGGTAAGCTTCAAGCGTTGCCGCTCTTCCACACCCGGCCTATCAACGTGGTCGTCTTCCACGGTTCTCAGGGAATACTCGTTTCAAGGTGGGTTTCCCGCTTAGATGCCTTCAGCGGTTATCCCGTCCGGATATAGCTACCCTGCAATGCGGCTGGCGCCACAACAGGTCCACCAGAGATCCGTCCATCCCGGTCCTCTCGTACTAGGGACAGATCCTTTCAATATTCCTACACCCACGGCAGATAGGGACCGAACTGTCTCACGACGTTCTGAACCCAACTCACGTACCGCTTTAAATGGCGAACAGCCATACCCTTGGGACCTGCTCCAGCCCCAGGATGCGATGAGTCGACATCGAGGTGCCAAACAACCCCGTCGATATGGACTCTTGGGGGTCATCAGCCTGTTATCCCCGGCGTACCTTTTATCCGTTGAGCGATGGCCCTTCCACACGGGACCACCGGATCACTATGACCGACTTTCGTCTCTGCTCGACTTGTCAGTCTCGCAGTCAGGCAGGCTTATGCCATTGCACTCAGCGAACGATTTCCGACCGTTCTGAGCCCACCATCGCGCGCCTCCGTTACTCTTTAGGAGGCGACCGCCCCAGTCAAACTACCCACCATACATTGTCCCGGACCCGGATAACGGGCCGCGGTTAGACATCCATAGTGATAAGGGTGGTATTTCAAGGGTGGCTCCACCTGAGCTGGCGCCCAGGCTTCAAAGCCTACCACCTATCCTACACATGCCACTACGAATGCCAATGTAAAGCTATAGTAAAGGTGCACGGGGTCTTTCCG
>NZ_LYTM01000003.1:60000-62500 GCF_001672445.1 Mesorhizobium sp. WSM3873
GGATCGCGGCACTTTCTTGGGCGTGGCCGGACCGATTTGCCGCCACGGCTGAGGGATCACCGGCTCAACTGACAGCGTCATTCCATGTGGCGGCGACTGGATAGCCGGTTCATTGCTTTGCTCGAGCAATGAACCCCGGCGAGACATCCGGGACGGTGCCCGCATTGATATGCCGCTCGATTCGTCATCGAATCGCTCGACCAGGTTTCTTGGATGCGGCTTCACCCAGAATGGCTGGGAAAGGACGTCGGCGAGCCGGTCGGGTTCGACGTCGCCGAAAGCATGTGGCGTCCATCGACAGACAGGCCAGTCGCCTTCCATAAGGTCGGTCCGGAGATTTAACCTGCCCCTCTCCCTGCAAGCCGCGAGACCTCGGCTACTCGACTAGCCGCTCAGGCCTTGACCCAGCCAGCGTCGCCGGCGAGCGCGTCGAGATCCGCCGAACTTAGGCCCTCTTGTATGATCGTCAGCGTTCTACGTGCCATGCAGCGGGGAAAGGTATGAGAGCTCCCTCAGCCTCGGGCCGCAGCTCCGCGCCGTGCGGTGCACAGACCGATCTCGTCATGGGCGGCGTCAATCGCGGCACCACCGCAGCCTTTCGCGGAGGGTTACGGAACGATTGGCTTCGCCTAGTCCGAACAACAACGATCGCGCGCTCACTAAACAACAAAGCCGTCTCGATCAGATCGAGACGGCCAGAGATTTATGATAAAACTGGTTGCGGGGACAGGATTTGAACCTGTGACCTTCAGGTTATGAGCCTGACGAGCTACCGGGCTGCTCCACCCCGCGTCAAGATAGAGGTAAGTTTGCGCTTACCGTATTCAAGGGACCGCCCAATGAAAGGGCCGCTTGCGCGGCCCGGGATCCCGTTTGGCGGGCCTCATGCATGTCGCTCAAAAGTGTTAGCGGTTTTGAGGCAACGACATGCATCACAACAATCGCAAGGAGAAGATTTGTCTGCATCCAATCCGGATGTGAGATGAACGTGCGCTTGGCAGACCTGGCAGCGACCTACTCTCCCGCGTCTTGAGACGAAGTACCATCAGCGCTGGAGCGTTTCACGGCCGAGTTCGGAATGGGATCGGGTGCAGCCGCTCCGCCATAACCACCAGGTCGGCGAAACGCACGTTCAAATCGAGAAGCTGTTCAAGCGCGATCCAAAGGATCGTCGCCAAGCGCGATCCAAAGGATCGTCGCCAAGCGCGATCCAAAGGATCGTCGCAGCGCGATCCAAAGGATCGTCGTTTTTGTGCCAAGGCGACGTCTGCGTTTTGCCTACGGGCGAAGCCCGCAAGCGCGACTGCGCGTCGCCGGTCGTCCGGCGCCTCGCGGAGCATAGGCCCGTAAGGGCCGCTCATGCGTGAGCGCTGGCAGACCATCCGACTTTGTCGGATGGATATTAGGAATGAGAACGATCAAGCCGATCGAACTATTAGTACCGGTAAGCTTCAAGCGTTGCCGCTCTTCCACACCCGGCCTATCAACGTGGTCGTCTTCCACGGTTCTCAGGGAATACTCGTTTCAAGGTGGGTTTCCCGCTTAGATGCCTTCAGCGGTTATCCCGTCCGGATATAGCTACCCTGCAATGCGGCTGGCGCCACAACAGGTCCACCAGAGATCCGTCCATCCCGGTCCTCTCGTACTAGGGACAGATCCTTTCAATATTCCTACACCCACGGCAGATAGGGACCGAACTGTCTCACGACGTTCTGAACCCAACTCACGTACCGCTTTAAATGGCGAACAGCCATACCCTTGGGACCTGCTCCAGCCCCAGGATGCGATGAGTCGACATCGAGGTGCCAAACAACCCCGTCGATATGGACTCTTGGGGGTCATCAGCCTGTTATCCCCGGCGTACCTTTTATCCGTTGAGCGATGGCCCTTCCACACGGGACCACCGGATCACTATGACCGACTTTCGTCTCTGCTCGACTTGTCAGTCTCGCAGTCAGGCAGGCTTATGCCATTGCACTCAGCGAACGATTTCCGACCGTTCTGAGCCCACCATCGCGCGCCTCCGTTACTCTTTAGGAGGCGACCGCCCCAGTCAAACTACCCACCATACATTGTCCCGGACCCGGATAACGGGCCGCGGTTAGACATCCATAGTGATAAGGGTGGTATTTCAAGGGTGGCTCCACCTGAGCTGGCGCCCAGGCTTCAAAGCCTACCACCTATCCTACACATGCCACTACGAATGCCAATGTAAAGCTATAGTAAAGGTGCACGGGGTCTTTCCGTCTAACCGCAGGAACCCCGCATCTTCACGGGGAATTCAATTTCACTGAGTCTATGCTGGAGACAGCGGGGAAGTCGTTACGCCATTCGTGCAGGTCGGAACTTACCCGACAAGGAATTTCGCTACCTTAGGACCGTTATAGTTACGGCCGCCGTTTACTGGGGCTTCGATTCAGAGCTTGCACCCCTCCTCTTAACCTTCCAGCACCGGGCAGGCGTCAGACCCTATACGTCGTCTTGCGACTTCGCAGAGCCC
>NZ_LYTM01000003.1:67500-219568 GCF_001672445.1 Mesorhizobium sp. WSM3873
CGCGAGGTTTCGGCACGTTGGCTTTCGGGCACGTTCCTGACCGGGGTGACCTCGAGCGTGCTGATGGGCGTGGCCTTGTTCGCAGCCCTTGACGGTCGCCAGCAGCTGGCGACGCCGCCTGAAATCGCCGAGCTCATCAACCTCGCCAGCGGCGGCGACGATTCCGGCGAGCAGGCCAAGACGACCAGGCTGGTCGCGCCGCGCCAGATCGCCAGGGCCAAGGACCGCCGGCGCATGGAAGTATCGATGGTCACCAAGGTCGGCGACCGCGACGTCATCCACACCATGCCGTTCGTGCAGATCAAGATGGCGCTTGCGGCGGGTCACACCACCAGCCGTCCCTACCCGCCATTCGACCCGATGCAGGTCTTCGGCGACGACGGCGACGACAACGCTCAGCCGGCTTCCGCCACGGCGGTCGCCGGCCAGATCTATGGCGCCAAGGTCGAAAGCGAGATGAGCCTGAAGACGGTCGACTTCCCGATCGAGACGGCATCCTTCGACGAAAAGAGCGACCTCTCCGCCGATGAGGTGGAAAAGGTGGTGCGCGAAGCCGGCAACGGCCTGAGCGACGGCGCCGTTCAGGTTGCGGCGCTTCATTATGTCGACCCGCAGCGCTTCGGCGACGCCTTCGCCGAGAGCATGGCGGGTTCCTACGACGTCAAGATCACGCCGGAGAACGTCTCGGTGGCGCCGCGCGCCACGCCGGACGACCAGACGCCGGCCTTCGCCGAGGAAATCATCCCTTTCACCGAGGACACCGATATCACCGAGGCCTTCGCTGATTCGGGCTACACCGGCGATGACGCCACCGGCATGTCGGAAGCGATCGGCAAGCTCTTGAACGCGACGGCGCTCAAGGCCGGAACGGTGCTGCGCGTCGGTCTGGAGGTGCGCGGCGACGTCGCCAAGGTGGTCCGCACCAGCGTTTACGACCGCACCACGCATATCGTGACCATCGCGCTCGACGATCGCGGACAGTTCGTGCCGGCGCAGGAGCCGGAGCCTAATCCCGAATTGCTGACGGCGTTCGACGATTCGCAGCCGGTGGTGGTGCGCGGCAACCTGCCCAACGTCTATGACGGCATCTATCGAGCCGCCTATTCTTATGGCATGTCGAAATCGATGACCCAGAAGCTGATCAAGCTTCTTGCCTCGGACGTCGACTTCCAGTCGCGGCTTTCGCCGTCGGACCGTCTCGAGGTCCTGTTCTCGCAGCCCGACGGCGACGACCAGACCTCCGACAATTCGGAGCTTCTCTACGTCTCAGCCACCTTCGGCGGCCAGACGCGCAATTTCTATCGCTTCCAGATGCAGGACGGCGGCACCGACTATTTCGACGAGAACGGGTCGAGCGCCGAGCAATTCCTGCTGCGCAATCCGCTGCCCGCCGGCAAGTTCCGCTCCGGTTTCGGCGCTCGCCGGCACCCGATTCTGGGATATGTGCGCATGCACACCGGCGTCGATTGGGCCGCGCCCATCGGCACGCCGATCATCGCCGCCGGCAACGGTGTTGTCGAAAAGGTCGGCTGGGCCGGTGGCTACGGCAAGCAGATCATCATCCGCCACGCCAATGGCTACGAGACCTCCTACAATCACCAGAGCGCTTTCGCCAAAGGGATCGAGCCGGGCGTGCGCGTGCGTCAGGGCCAGGTCATCGGCTATCTCGGCCAAACCGGCCTCGCCACCGGCCCGCACCTCCACTACGAGCTGATCGTCAACGGCACCAAGGTCGACCCGATGCGGGTCCGCCTGCCGGTCGGCAAGGTGCTGAAGGGCGACGATCTCGTCGCCTTCAAGCGCGAGCGCGAGCGCATCGACGACCTGCTCAAGCAGGAAGACGGAAATTCGCTGAAGGTTGCCAGCGCCAAGACCGATTCGCAGCTTCCCAACTAATCCGGCGAATCGCCCGTCTGCCGCGGCCAGGGCAGCGCCTGTCCGGGCACGGTGAACCAGGCGATGATCGACGATAGCAGGCAAAGCAGCGTCGTGACGGCGGCAACAGCGGCAAAGGCCGAATCGCTTGCCGCAATCCTCAACGCGTCGAGATTGGCCGCGAGCCCGGACGCCGGCGGTTCGCCGAAACCGGGCATGCCGGCGGGGCTGCCGGTCGATCGCGCATAGACGAAAGCCGCGAGCGAGCCCATCGCCGCCACCGCGATCAGGCCGCCGATGCGCGAGACGGCATTGTTGATGCCGGATGCCGCGCCCGTGTCCTTGTCCTCGACGGAGGTCATGATCGCCGTCGACAGCGGCGACACGACGAGCGCCATGCCGAGCCCCATCACCGCCATCAGCGGAAAGGTCCCGGTCCAGAAATTGTGGATCCCGGCATGGGCGAGCAGGGCCATGCCGGCAAAGGCGATGGCGACGACCAAGCTGCCGGCGGCGATCGGCAGGCGCGGGCCGATCTTGTCGGACCACTGGCCGACCGGCCCCGACAGCAGCGCGATCAATGCCGACAGCGGCAGGAAGATGAAGCCGACCTCGGCCGAACTCAGTCCCCAGCCCGCGATCAGAACCATGGGCAGGTAGAACAGGTTCGCCGACAGCGCGAAATAGAGGAAGAAGGTCGCGAGATTGGCGCCGGCGAAGGCCCCGATGCGAAACAGGCCGAGATCGATCATCGGCTCGCGCTGCCAGCGCTCATAGAGAATGAAAATGAAAAGCAGGACGACGCCGGCGACGATCGCCGGCCCGGCCATTATCCCGCCGCCCTCGGCGTTCATCGCCGTCAGCCCATAGGCCAGCGCCCCGAAGGCGAGCGTGGCGAGCGCGGCGCCCCCGAGGTCGAGGCTGCGCTTTTCGGTCGGCTGGTCCGCCGGTATCTTGGCGAGCAGCAGATAGATCGAAACCAGTCCGAGCGGCAGGTTGACGGCAAAGATCGCGCGCCAGACGCCGTTGCCGAAAGTCGACAGCACGAACCCGCCGAGCACCGGCCCGAGCGCCGTCGTCATCGCCGAGGCCGCGGCCCAGATGCCGATCGCCCGGCCGCGCTCCTTTTTCGGATAGGCCTTGGCGATGATGGCGAGGCTGCCCGGAACCATAATGGCGGCGCCAATGCCCTGGATGGCGCGGAACGCGATCAGCACCGCCGGATTGGGCGCCAGGGCGCAGGCGAGCGATGCTGCGATGAAGAGCGCGATGCCGGTCACGAATGCGCGCCTTAGGCCGAATCGGTCGCCGGCGGCACCACCGGCCAGAATCAGCGCCGAAAGCGTCAGCGCATAGGCGTTGGAGATCCATTGCGCTTCCGCCAGGCTGGCGCCGAGATCGACGCGCAAGGCCGGCATGGCGATCGCCAGGATCGAACCGTCTATGAAGCCGAGCGCCGAGGCCAGGATTGCCGCGACCAGTACGAACTTGCGCTGCGTCTGCGGGCAAAAGGTGCCGTTCGCGCGCGTCGCGGTCGAAAGCGAATCGGCTGTGGCTTCACTCGAGGAAGGCATGAAAACCTGCTTAGCTCTCCGGCGTATCGGTAACAACGAGCCAGAAGATTGCAGTTCTGAAACCAGTTTGGTGACGGCATGGCCAGGAAGGTAGCTATCGTAAATGCAAACGAGCCGTCGCGTGCTAGGTTCCCGCCGGTCATTCCAGAAGGGGGAGAGCCAGCCTATGCCTCATCACCCGCTGCTCAGCGCGGATCATCCTGGTGATGCAGCGGATCTATGCAACCGCCCTGCGCGGCTCATTGCTGCGCAAAATCATCGACTGATGACCCGCCGACGAACTCGACGGTCACGCCCGGCGACACCAGCTTGGCGAGCTCTCGCGCATCCCAGTTGGTCAGGCGCACGCAGCCGTGGCTTTCGGTCTTGCCGATCTTGGAAGGATCGGGCGTGCCGTGGATGCCGTAGGTCGGCTTGTCCAGTGCGATCCAGACCGAGCCGACCGGACCGTTCGGCCCCGGCGGGATGGTCAGGATCTTGTCGTTCTGGCCCTGCTTGAAATTGATGCTGGGATTATAGGTGTAATTGGGATCGAGCGCGATGCGCGACACGGTGTGGATGCCGGTGGGCGACGGCGTGTCGGCCGAACCGATGGTGGCCGGATAGGCTGCGACCAGCTTGCCGCCCGCGTCATAAGCGAAAACTTCCTTCTTGTCCTTGTCGGCGACGATGCGGGCAACCGGCGTCGACACCAACTGGCCGAAATTGGCGACCTTGATGATTGTCCCGGGACGGTTGAAGTCGAGGCCTTTGTTGATCGACTTCAGATAGCCTTCGTCCATGTGGAAGCGCTCGGCGAGCGCCTCGGTGACCGAGGTGTAACCCATGCGGTCGAGCTTGGCCTTCTGGCTGTAGTCTTCCGGGATCGAGGCGACATAGGGTCCGGCCACGTCCTCGGGCGTGATCGTGTAGGAGGCGAAGGCGTCGCCCCCCGACTGGGCGAGCGCCGCCTTGATGGCGGCCGAGTCGGTCGATTTCAGATTGCTGCCGGTGATCTGGTTGTAGGCGGCCAGGGCCTTGTCGACATTCGAGCCGAAGCGGCCGTCGATGACTCCCGGCGAGGCGCCGGCGCGGTCGAGCAGCACCTGGAGTTCGGCCACGTCCTGGCGCACGCCGAGCGAAAGCGACGGATCGACGGTGGCCTTGCCGCCCGTGTCCGGCGGCAGCGCGGCCTGGGTCTCCGGATTGACTTGCAGCACGTCCCCCTGCCCAGGGTGCGGTTCGATCGATGCTTCGTTCAGCGGCTCGCGCTTGATGGTGTCGGACCTTGGCGCCTCCGGATAGGTTGTGGCATACCCTTCGTCGTTCGGCGCCGGCGGATAGGCCTCGACGGAATTGCCGCTGTTGGAATCGTAGTCGTCGACCGGCGGCGGGATATACCGGCCGTTCTCGTCCAGCTGCCTGCGGCGGAAGCGGGCCATGTCGTCGGGATCGTCGAGATAATAGCGGTCGTCGTCCTCGACGGGCGCACGCCCGAGTTCCTGCATCCGCAGCTGACGGCGCAGCGCCCGGCGATCGAGCCTGGTCTGCGGCGGCTGGATGGCAATAACCTTTCCGGTATCGGCATCGACAAGCACCCGGTTGCCCCTGGCATCGTAGTAGATGTCGATATTGCCGTCCTGGGCGAGCAAGAGCGCGCCGTGCTGAGCGGGCCGAACCGTCTTCTGCGCGTCTTCCAGACTCGGCGCTGCGAGCGCGCCGGAAGCCGCCAGCCCGGCCGCGAGTGCCGAAAGGGAAAAGATCGTGCGCAGCATGTGGGTCAGGCTCTCCGGTCGGCTCGGTCTTGCTGGGCGAACCCTTCGCCAGCAAACCAGTTACCAAAACTAAGGCTCCAATATGAACCGGGCATGAAGATGGCGGATTTCCGGCGTTCCCAACCGAATGTCAGTGCAGCCCCAATTCGCTGCGCGCCAGTTTCGTCAGCTTCAGCACGACCAGGCGGTGGCTTTCGCGCAGGTAGTCCTTCAGCGCGGCATCATCCACGCTTTGGCTTGTCTGGCGCTGGATCCATTTCATGCCGCGCGACGCGAGATAGGGCGCGGGCCGACAGCCCGGCTGTTCCTTCAGCACGTCAAAGGCCATGTCGGAGCATTTGAAGGTAACGAAGACCTCGCCTTCCCGGTCGTGGCCGCCGATCGCGAACACCTTGCCGCCGACCTTCCAGACGTGAGCCCCGCCCCACTGCACGACATGGGTCGTAGCGGGCAGCGTGGCGCAGAAGCCGTTATAGTCCTCGAGCTTCATTGGAATCGGCCCTCCGGGACCCGCGATCAAGCTCGGTTCTGCCGCAGGGCCCTGTCGAAAAGCAAGAGCGCGCCGCCCTGCCGGATGCGACGCGCTGCTGGTATCTTGTTTGCATTCCGGACGGAGAGCACCAAAGGCTTTTCCTGGAATTGCTCCGGTCACATGCCCCGGCTCGACTCAGGCGGCGGCTTCAGCCGCCACCACCGTCGGCTTCGAACGGAAGTTCAGGCGATCGGAACCGGCGATGACCTTGACGGTCGAGCCGTCGAGGATTTCGCCGAGCAGGATCTTCTCCGCCAGCGGATCCTGCAGTTCCTTCTGCATCACCCGCTTCAGCGGCCTGGCGCCATAGGCCGGATCGTAGCCCTTGCCGGCCAGCCACTCGATCGCATCGTGATCGAGCGACAGCGTGATCTTGCGATCAACAAGCAGGTTCTCCAGCCGCCTGAGCTGAATCTCGACGATGCGGTCCATATCCTCGCGGCGCAGCCGGTGGAACAGGATCACCTCGTCGACGCGGTTGAGGAACTCCGGACGGAACGAGGCTCTCACCACGCCCATCACCTCGTCGCGCACGGCATCGACGTCCTGGTCATCGCGGAGATTGACCAGATATTCGGCGCCGAGATTGGAGGTCATGATGATCAGCGTGTTGCGGAAGTCGACCGTGCGGCCCTGACCATCGGTCAACCGGCCGTCGTCGAGCACCTGGAGCAGCACGTTGAACACGTCCGGATGCGCCTTCTCGATCTCGTCGAACAGCACGACCTGGTAGGGCCGGCGCCGCACCGCTTCGGTGAGCGCGCCGCCCTCCTCATAGCCGACATAGCCGGGAGGCGCGCCGATCAGCCGGGCGACCGAGTGCTTCTCCATGAACTCCGACATGTCGATGCGCACCATGGCGCTCTCGTCGTCGAACAGGAAGGCGGCGAGCGCCTTGGTGAGCTCCGTCTTGCCGACGCCGGTCGGACCCAGGAACATGAACGAGCCGATCGGCCGGTTCGGATCCTGCAGACCCGCACGGGCGCGCCGCACGGCCTTGGAGACCGCCTGCACCGCCTCGCCCTGGCCGACGACGCGTTTGCCGATCTCGTCCTCCATACGCAGCAGCTTCTCGCGCTGTCCCTCAAGCATCTTGTCGACCGGAATGCCGGTCCAGCGTGACACGACATGGGCGACGTGGTCAGGCGTGACCACCTCTTCCACCATGCCGGCCTTACCGTCCTGGGCTTCGGCTTCCTTGAGCTTCTTCTCCAGCTCCGGGATCTTGCCGTAGGCAAGCTCGCCGGCGCGCTGGAACTCGCCCTTGCGCTGGGCAATCGCCAGCTCGTTGCGCATCTCGTCGAGCTGCTTCTTCAGGTCGGCGGCAAGGCCGAGCTTGTGCTTTTCGGCCTGCCACTTGGCGGTCAGCTCGGTCGACTGCTCCTCGAGGTCGGCCAGATCCTTCTCCAACTTGGTCAGCCGGTCCTTCGAGGCGTCATCCTTCTCGACCTTCAGCGCCTCGCGTTCGATCTTGAGCTGCATGATGCGGCGGTCGATCTCATCCAGCGCCTCGGGCTTGGAATCGACCTGCATCCTCAACCGCGATGCGGCTTCGTCCACCAGGTCGATCGCCTTGTCCGGCAGGAAACGGTCGGCGATGTAGCGGTTGGAAAGCGTCGCGGCCGAAACCAGTGCCGAATCGGAGATGCGCACCTTGTGGTGCTGCTCGTATTTCTCCTTCAGGCCGCGCAGGATCGAGACAGTGTCCTCGACCGTCGGCTCGTCGACGAAAACGGGCTGGAAGCGGCGAGCGAGCGCCGCGTCCTTCTCGACATGCTTGCGGTATTCATCGAGCGTGGTCGCACCGACGCAGTGCAGCTCGCCGCGCGCGAGCGCAGGCTTCAAAAGGTTCGAGGCGTCCATCGCGCCATCGGCCTTGCCGGCACCGACCAGTGTGTGCATCTCGTCGATGAACAGAATGATGCCGCCTGCGGCGGAAGTGACTTCCGACAGCACGGCCTTCAGCCGCTCCTCGAACTCGCCGCGATACTTGGCGCCGGCAATCAGCGCGCCCATGTCGAGCGCCATCAGCCGCTTGTCCTTCAGCGATTCCGGCACGTCGCCATTGACGATGCGCAGCGCCAGGCCTTCGGCGATCGCCGTCTTGCCGACGCCGGGCTCGCCGATCAGCACGGGATTGTTCTTGGTGCGGCGCGACAGCACCTGGATGGTGCGGCGGATCTCGTCGTCGCGGCCGATGACCGGGTCGAGCTTGCCCGCCCGCGCATCCGCGGTCAGGTCGCGGGCGTATTTCTTCAGCGCGTCGTAGCCCTGCTCGGCACTGGCCGAATCGGCGGTGCGGCCCTTGCGGACATCGTTGATAACCTGGTTCAGCGCCTGCGCGGTGACACCGGCCTTGGCCAGGATGTCGGCGGTCTTCGCCGACTTCTCCATGGCGAGCGCCTGCAGCAGCCGCTCCACGGTGACGAAGCTGTCGCCGGCCTTCTTGGCCAGTTCCTCTGCGGTCGAAAACACCTTGGCAAGCGGCTGGGCGAGATAGAGCTGGCCGTTGCCGCCTTCGACCTTGGGCATAGCCTCCAACGCCGCCTCGACGCCGAGCTTCACGTCGCGAATGCTGCCGCCGGCGCGCTCGATCAGAGACGCGGCAAGGCCCTCGTCATCGTCGACGAGCACCTTGAGCATATGTTCGGGAGTGAATTGCTGGTGGTTGCGCGAGAGCGCCATGGTCTGCGCGGACTGGATGAAACCGCGCACGCGCTCGGAATATTTCTCCGTATTCATGTATGTCTCCTTCCATCACCGGCCCGCTTTGCGGCACCGGATCAGATTGCGGTGACGGACCCGCTCATTCGAGCCGAGTCCTGTTCAGCCGAGATATGGTGTATTAGCTCAGGTCTCTCAAGACGCCCTGATGTCGGTCAGCGCAGAATATTCCAGGGCCTGGTCGCCCGAAGCGCGCAGCGGTTTTGGGCGAACATTAGGCTTAAAAAAATGGCTTAAGCGCTGCGGCTGCGCGACGCGCGACATCGACGGCTTCATGATCGTCCACCGCTCGCGCCCAGGGTGACGAGAAGCTCGTCCAGTTGCCCGAACGTCTCGCCCATCGCCTCCGCCGCACCGGTGCCGGCAGCGTCGAGAGCCTCCTTCGAGGGATAGAGCTCGTGCAGGACCAGCAGCGTCTTGCCACCTTTTTCCTCGAAGGTCACCGTCGTGACGGGTCCACCCTCACCGCCTTCCTCATTGGTCCAGACGAGGCGCGACTGCGGTGTCACTTCGATGTACCTGCCGAAGAACTCGTCAAGGTTTGAGCCATCGTGGCCGAACGCCAAACGGTACCTGCCCCCGACACGGACATCCATCTCGCAGGAACGCAGCACCATTCCCATCGACTTCGGGGCCCACCACTGCTTGAACAGCTCAGGCTTGGTCCACGCCTCGAACACGATGCGCGCCGGAGCGTTGAAGCTTCGCGTGACGACGAGCTCGCGGTCCGACGTCCGTTCCACAGTCGTGCGGTTCTGCATCGGTGTGGCCTCACTCCCTTTGCTTGCGTCCATCGACCTTCTCCTTTCGTTTCAGTTCCTCGACCACCTTGTCCAACACGTCGAAGCGTGCGTCCCAGAGCTGGCGGTACCTCTCGATCCATGCCGCCTCTTGCTCCAGCCCGCGCAGGCCGAGCTTGCAGGTCCGCACACGCCCGATCTTTTCCGTGCTGACGAGCCCCGCTTGCTCCAAGACACCGACGTGCTTCTTCATGCCCGTGAGGGTCATGTGGAACTTCTCGGCCAGTTCCGTGATCGAAGCGTCCGCACGGCCGAGCTCCTCCAGCACGCCGCGTCGGGTCGCATCCGAGAGCGCGGCGAATGAAGCATCGAGGCGGGTCTTGATATACTGAACCATATGGTTCAGTATTAGCGCACAAATTACCGCCATGCGAGGAAACGAAAGCGCGTCGCGCTGAAACGGATTCAGGCGACGTGCTTTAGGCACGCACAACGAAAAACGGCGGAGAAACCTCTCCGCCGTCAGACTGCTGACGAACCCCGTCGATTTTCGGCGGGGTTTTGTTTTGCAGATTGATTGCGCTTGGGAAATTGGTGGCGGGAGCGGATGTCAGGAGGCCGCCGACGCAGATTTGGCCTCAGGCGAGGACCGGTTTGGGCTTTGGCCAGAGGCTGATTGCGATCTTTTTCATGTTCTGGGCGGCGGCTGCGATCAGGCACTGGCAGGCGACGCGGGTTCGCCCTCGGAAGCGGGCGTAGCGATGGCCGAACCAGCTGCTTGGCATCGGCGAAGGATCGCTCGACCGTCTCCTTGCGACGCCGGTAGATGGCCTTGCCCCAAGCCGTGAGCCGGTTGGCATCGACGCGCTCGCGTTGATCCTGCCAGACATGGCGTGTGATGGTGCGCTCGGCCTTGGCGTTTGAGGTGCAGGAGGCCGCCAGCGGACAGTCGCGGCAGATGGCCGGATCGCTTCTGTAATGACGATAGCCGCCGCGATCGGTGCTGGCGTAGGGGAGCAACTGGCCCTGCGGACAACGATAGCCGTCCCGATCCGGCTCATGGACGAAGGCGCTCTTCCTCATCTTGCCGGGCCTTGGCGGGGTCGGGTTGCGATAGCCGATGACGCCCCGGATGTTCCTGTCCTCCAGCCCCTTGGCGATGCCTGGCGTGGCATAGCCGGCATCCAGCCCCGCCGCCGCCACAACGAAGCCGAAGCGCTCCACCTGGCGGTCGAGCCGGCCAAGATAGACGATCGAGTCATGCATGTTGGCCGGCGTGGCGAAGGTGTCGGTGATGATGCCGCAACGACCGTCCACCGTGCGGTGATCGAGATAGAAGAAGCCCTTCGGCTTGCCCTCGCGCACCATGTAGCCCGGCCTCCGGATCGGCGCGCGAGACCTTGGTCTGCTTGACCGGCGGCTTGCGCTCCTTCTGCTTCAGCGGCTTTTGGCCGTGCAGCGCCCGTTCCGTCTCGATGGCGCGGTCGAGCTCGCCCCAGTAGTCGGCACGCGACTTGGCGACCATGGCCAGGTCGTATTTGCCCTTGTTGGCGTTGGCCTTCAGGTGCGTGCTGTCGGTATACAGCACCGTCCCATCCACCAGCCCCGCAAGGATCGCCTGCTCCACGATGCGGTCGAAGATCGCCTGCGCGATCGCCTCGTCCTGGTAGCGCAGACGACGGTTCTGCGACAGCGTCGAGGCGTCGAACACCTTGTCGGTCAGCTTCAGCCGCAGGAACCAGCGGTAGGCGACGTTGACCTCGATCTCGCGCACCAATTGCCGCTCCGAGCGCACCCCGAACAGGTAGCCGATGAACAGCGCCTTGAACATCAAGGTCGGGTCCAGCGGCGGGCGGCCATTGTCGGCGCAGTACAATGGCGCCGTCAGATCGTGGATGAACGAGAAGTCGATCGATCGATCGATCTTGCGCAACAGATGATCGGCCGGAACCAGCTGATCCAACGTCACCATCTCAAGCGCGGTCTGTTCAGGGGCGGGTCGCTTCAACATGACCCAGTGAATCAAAAACCCCCGGCAAACGCCAGGGGTTTGTCAGCAATCTGACGGCGGAGAAACCTCTCCGCCGTTCGAATTGCCTGGAAATGGACCTGCGGTCAGCTATCTGCGTCGGCGACTGCCGGCTCGCCGGCGCCGCCTGCCGGCTCACCGGCGCCGTTCTCGCTCGGCGCTACATTTGCCTCTTTGGCGGCAGTCGCGGCAGTCGCGCTGCCGCTGTCCGCGACGTTGCCGCCATCGGCGGCGCTGTCCGCCCGGCCGGCATTGCTTTCATCGGCATTGCCCTGCTCGGCGCTATGGCCCTGCTCGGCATTGCCGCGACCGCGACGTGGACGTCTCTGCCGACGCCCACCGCCATTGTCCGTGCCGGCTTCGTTGCGCTCGGCCTGGGCGGCAAGGCCCGCAGGCGAGAAGCTGTCGAACAGCGGAGCCTGCTCGGCCGCAACGCCGTCTTCGGCGGAGCCCTCCGGCTTGGCCTGCGCCTCATTGCGGCGGCTCTGATCGATCTGCTGGCCGCCATGTTCGCTGCGCTCTCGCTGACCATTGTCGCCGCGCTGACCATTCTGACCGTACTGGCCATAGCCGCCATTGCGGCGGTCGCGGTGTCTGTCACGACCATTATTGTCGCGCCGGTTGTCGCGGCCGTTTTCCTGGTTGTAGGCGAGTTCCGCCGGCGTGCCTTCGATCACCGGCTGCGGCCCGGAACCGTTCGCGGCGGCCTGCGACTCGCCGGCATTTGCGTTGCCGACCGTGTCGAACTCGTCGCGATCCTCATCGACGTCGTCATCGAAGTCGTCGCGGTTCTGCTGGGCGTTCTGGATGGGCATCTGCGCCTGCGCGGCCGCGATGATGCGATTGTAGTGCTCGGCGTGCTGGAGATAGTTCTCCGCCATCACCCGGTCGCCGGAGCTTTGCGCGTCACGGGCGAGTGCGGCATATTTTTCGGCGATCTGCTGAGCCGATCCGCGGATCTTCACGTCCGGACCGTTGCTCTCATAGTTGCGCGTCAGGGGATTGGGCCCCTTGCGGTTGTTGTTGCCACCGCCGCCATTGTTGTTGCGACCGCGCATGCGCCTGTTCTGCTGTTGTGGCCTCATTCGACTCTCTTCATGTGAATTTTCTAAAACTCGTCGCGAACGGTGGCGCTCATGCAGCCGACCGTTTCGTTTTTTCACCGGCGTTCGCCCGCATCGATTGCGTTGGCGCCACGTGCCATCCTGTTCCGGTTACATCACTTGCCGGACGATTCCCGCACGAAGCATGGGCGTCGTTTGCGCAAGGAGGCAGCTATTTCCAAGGAAAACCGAATCGCTAAGAGCACTGCCTGCTTCGTCTCATCCGGTTAAGCCGGAACCTAGCTGCATTCCCTAATATTGCCAAGCGTTTTTTCGCACTGCATCAGGGGTTTCAACGCTCAAACACCAGAACCCTGTCGTTTCCGCCGAGATCGCGTCGCGCCTCCGGCAGCCTGTAGCCGGCTGCCGCGAAGATCGCGGTCACCTCGCTTAGCTGCGTATGGCCGATCTCGACCGCTACCTTGCCCTGCGCTTCCAGAAATCCTTCCGCCTCTCCGGCGATGATCCTATAGGGGATCAGCCCGTCCACACCGCCATCAAGGGCCTGGCGCGGATCGAAATCGCGGACCTCGTCCTGCAGATTTCCAATGTCTCGACTGGGTATATAGGGTGGATTCGCGGCAATTAAATGGTATCGGCCCGAAACTTTTTCGAACCAGTTGGAATGCAAGGCCTTGAAGCGCCCGCCGAGCCCCAGATCCGCGGCGTTTCGCGTGGCGGTCGCCAGCGCGCCGGGCGAAATATCAACGCCGGTCGCGGTCGCGGCCGGAATCGCGCTGAGCAGCGCCAGCGCGACTGCACCGGTTCCGGTGCCGAGATCGAGGAGACGGCACTGGCCAAGCCTTTCGGCCGTCGACTTGGCGAAGGGCAGGATCGCGTCGACCAGCGTCTCGGTATCGGGGCGCGGCTCCAGCGTGTCCGGCGACAGCGACAGCCGCAGCCCATAGAACTCGCGATAGCCGAGAATGCGATGCACCGGCTCACCTGCGACGCGACGCCTCAGGGCCGCCTCGATTGCCGCAAGAGCCGCAGAATCCACCGTTCGGCCCGGCTCCGCGATAGCCTGGGTGCGCGTGGTTTCGGAAAAATGCTCGACGATCAGCCTGGAATCGAGCGCCGGATCGGCAATGCCGGCGGCAGCGAGCCGCTCCCTCGCCGCGCGCAGCAGCGGTCGAAGTGCCGAGGGCAAAGGATCAGCCATCAATACCCATGTCGGCGAGCAGCTTCGACTGATGGTCGGCGATCAGCGCGTCGATCACCTCGTCGAGCTCGCCCATCATCACCCGGTCGAGCTTGTAAAGGGTGAGGTTGATGCGGTGGTCGGTGACGCGTCCCTGCGGGAAATTATAGGTGCGGATGCGCTCCGAGCGGTCGCCCGAGCCGACCTGCGATTTTCGCGACGACGAGCGCTCCTCGTCCGCGCGGCTGCGCTCCAGGTCATAGAGCCGCGCCCGTAAAATCTGCATGGCCCGCGCCCGGTTCTGGTGCTGCGACTTTTCCGCCTGCACCACCATGATGCCCGTCGGCAGATGCGTGATGCGCACCGCCGAATCGGTGGTGTTGACGTGCTGCCCGCCGGAGCCGGACGCGCGCATGGTGTCGATGCGGATGTCCTCTGCCCGGATATCGATATCGACCTCCTCGGCCTCGGGCAGTACGGCGACCGTCGCCGCCGAGGTATGGATCCGCCCGCCGGCCTCGGTTTCCGGCACGCGCTGCACGCGATGCACGCCGGATTCGAATTTCAGCTGCGCGAACACGCCCTTGCCCGACACCGAGGCGATGATTTCCTTGTAGCCGCCGACTTCGCCTTCGCTCGCCGAAACGACCTCGAAACGCCAGCCGCGCGAGGCGGCGTAGCGCTCATACATGCGAAACAGATCGCCGGCGAACAGGGCCGCCTCGTCGCCGCCGGTGCCGGCGCGGATTTCGAGGATGGCGTTCCTGTCGTCGGCGGCATCCTTGGGCAGGAGCAGAATCTGGATATCCTTCTGCAGCACCTCGATGCGCTCCTTAACCTCCGGCAGGTCGGCCTCGGCCAGCGCCCGCATCTCGGCGTCGATGTTCTTGTCGGCGAGCATCGCTTCGAGGTCGGCCTGTTCCTGCTCGGCGGCGCGCAGCGCCCGGATCTTGCCCACCATCTCCTGGATATCGGCATATTCGGAAGCCATTTTGACGTAGGCATCGGCCGACGGCCCTGCCGACATCTGCGCTTCGAGCATGTCGAAACGCTTGACGACTTGGTCCATGCGGTCGCGGGGCAGGTTGATCATGGGCTTGGGACTTCGGTGGACTTCACGTCAGGACGAGTCGAAACTGGCGAATTTCGAGAACCGGAGCGGAATGTACATTTAGGTACATGAGCACCGGAAGCGCAGAAAATCGACATTTGCAGACCGCCCTCACGTGAATCTAGAGCGGAATGGAGCGGTCGTCGGCAAAGGCTTGCAGCAGCGCCCGCATCGGCGTCCCTTGGACGGGGGCCATCAGATTGTCGTTGAAGAAGGCTTCCAGCTCCTGCAGCGGCAGTTCAGTCAGCATCGCCTTGACCGGACCGATCGAGGCCGGCGACATCGAGATCGAGCGGAAGCCGACGCCGATCAGCGCCATCGCCGAGATTGGCTTGCCCGCCAACTCGCCGCACAGCGTCACCGGCGTATGGTTGCGCGCGCCGGCGTCGGCGATCTGCTTCAGCACGCGCAGGAACGGCGCCGACAGCGTGTCGAAACGGTCGGCAAGCTGCGTGTTGCCGCGGTCCACTGCCATGACGAACTGGAAGAGGTCGTTGGAACCGACCGAGACGAAGTCGACCGCCTTCATCAATTCGTCGAGCTGGAACAGCAGCGACGGCACCTCCAGCATCGCGCCGAGCTTGAGGCTCGTCGGCAAATGATGCGCAAAACGCGACAGGTGCCGGACTTCGCGGTCGATGATCTCGCGCGCCTGCGCGATTTCCGACAGTTCCGTCACCATTGGCAGCATCAGCTTCAGCTCACGCCCGCCACAAGCCTTGAGCAGCGCGCGGATCTGTGTCCTGAGGAGGCCGGGGCGGTCGAGGGTGAGCCGGATCGCCCGCCAGCCGAGTGCCGGGTTTTCCTCTTGCACCGCGCCCTTGAAATAGGGCAGCACCTTGTCGCCGCCGATGTCGATGGTACGGAAGGTGACCGGCTTGCCGCGCGCCGCCTCGAGCACATCGCGATAGAGCCGCTCCTGCGCCTCGGCGCGCGGAAAGGTCGAGGCCACCATGAACTGCAATTCGGTGCGGAACAGGCCGATGCCGGCCGCTCCCGATTCTGAAAGCTGCGGCAGGTCGACGGCAAGGCCGGCATTCATCAGGAGATCGACGGGGACGCCGTCCTTGGTCAGCGACGGCTTCTTGCGCAGTTCGCGATAGATTTCCTGCCGCCGAGCTCGGAAGCGGACCTTTTCGGCATAGGCGGCCTCGAGGTCGGACTGCGGCCGCAGGTGGATGGTGCCTTCCTCGCCGTCGACGATGATGGCATCGCCGTTTTCCGCCATGGAGACGGCGCCCTTGACCTGGCCTGCGACCGGAATGCCCATGGCGCGCGCGACGATGACGACATGGCTGGTGGCCGCGCCGTCCTCCAGCACCAGGCCGCGCAGCTTGTCCCTGGGATAGTCGAGCAATTCGGCCGCACCCATCGAGCGGGCGACGATGATGGCGTCCTTTGGAAGAGAGGCCGCGACATCCTCCGGACCGCGCCCCATCAGCTGGCGCAAGAGCCGGTTGGCGAGATCGTCGAAATCGCTCATGCGCTCGCGCAGATAGGGGTCCGTCATGTGCAGCATGCGTGCGCGCATGTCGCTCTGCACCTTCTCGACGGCCGCTTCCGCAGTCAGGCCGTTGCGGATCGCCTCTTCCAGCCGGCGCACCCAGCCGCGGTCGTTGGCGAACATGCGATACGCCTCGAGCACCTCTCGATGCTCACCCTCGAAAGCGACGTCGCGGCGCTCGAGCATGTCGTCGATCGACAGCCTTAGCGAGCCGAGCGAACGGTCGAGGCGACGCACCTCCTCCTCGCTGTCCTCGTTGAACAGGTTGGTGACGACGATGCGCGGCTCGTGCAGCACGACATGGCCAAGCCCGACGCCTTCGTTGAAGGCAAGACCGGTGAAGCTTGCCGGACGGCGCAGGTCAAGTTCGAGCCCCGGCCGGGTGAGACGGGCAAGATCGCCGGTGGCGACCATCTCGGCGATCACCATCGCCGTCGTCTCCAGCGCCTCGACCTCGTCGTCGCGATAGTGGCGCATGGTCTTGTTCTGCACCACCAGGACGCCCAGCGTGCGCCCTGCCCGCAGCACCGGCACGCCGAGGAAGGAATTGTAGATCTCTTCGCCCGTCTCCGGCAGGTAGGCGAAGGCCGGATGCTCCTGCGCGTTGGAGAGATTGAGCGGCCGCGCGCTGGCGGCGATGGTGCCGACAAGGCCTTGCCCGAGCCTCAACTGCGCCAAATGGACGGCGGTGGGGTTCAGACCTTCGGTGGCGTAGAGCTCCAGCACCGAATCGGCGCGCAGCACATAGAGCGAGCACACCTCGGCGACCATGTTGGAGGCGATGTCGCGCACGATGCGGTCGAGCCGCTCCTGCGGCTCCAGCGGCTCCTGCATGAGCTCGCGGAGCCGTCTCAGCAAAACGCGCGGGCCACCGGCCATGTCACGCATCGCGGCTTCTTCTCCAATGGGCACATTGCCCGCCGCAGCTTCTGCCGCGGCCGGCGCTCACGCAATAGCGGACTCAGTTCTTGCTATTGCTTATCGAGCCCGTAGACGGAATGCAAAGTACGAACTGCAAGTTCCGTATAGGGACCGTCGATCAGTATCGAGATTTTGATCTCGGAGGTGGTGATCGCCCGGATATTGATCGCTTTGTCGGCCAGCGCCTTGAAGGCGGTGGCCGCGACACCGGCATGGCTTCGCATGCCGATACCGATGACCGAGACCTTCGACATGCCGGCTTCCGACTGCACGACGTCGTAGCCGACATCGGCCTTCAGCCGCTCGAGCACGGCCAGCGCCTTGTCGATGTCGCCCGACGGTACCGTGAAGGTCATGTCGGTGAATTTGCCGTCCTCGGAGATGTTCTGGACGATCATATCGACATTGATGTTGGCCTCGGCCAGCGGGCCGAAGATGCCGGCGGCGACGCCTGGGCGGTCGCCGACGCGGCGCAGCGAGATCTGCGCTTCGTCCTTGGCATAGGCAATTCCGGTGACGACCTGCTGTTCCACGATCTCTTCCTCGTCGCAAATAAGCGTTCCGGGCGGATTGAGCAAATCCCCCATTCCGGGCGCGTCGGGATCGTCGAAGGACGACCGCACAAAGGTACGCACCCTGTGCACCATGGCAAGCTCGACCGACCGCACCTGGAGCACCTTGGCGCCGAGCGAGGCCATTTCAAGCATTTCCTCGAACGAAATCTTGGCCAACCGCCGGGCTTTCGGCTCGATGCGCGGATCAGTCGTGTAGACGCCGTCGACATCGGTGTAGATGTCGCAACGGTCGGCCTTGACCGCGGCCGCGATCGCCACGGCGCTGGTGTCGGAGCCGCCGCGGCCGAGGGTCGAGATGCGGTTGTCCGGGCCGATGCCCTGGAAACCGGCGATGACCGCCACCTGGCTCTCGCCGAAGCGCTTGATCAGGAACGCGCCGTCGATATCGAGGATGCGCGCCGCGCCATGGGCGTTGTCGGTCTTGATCGGGATCTGCCAGCCCTGCCAGGAACGGGCATGGACACCCATGTTCTGCAGGGTTATCGCCAACAGGCCGGCCGTGACCTGCTCACCGGAGGCGACAACGGCGTCATATTCGCGCGCGTCGTGCATGGGCGA
The DNA here is from genome assembly GCF_001672445.1 of Mesorhizobium sp. WSM3873. Classification (NCBI taxonomy): domain Bacteria; kingdom Pseudomonadati; phylum Pseudomonadota; class Alphaproteobacteria; order Hyphomicrobiales; family Phyllobacteriaceae; genus Mesorhizobium; species Mesorhizobium sp. WSM3873. The sequence goes on from NZ_LYTM01000003.1 coordinate 85,642, forward strand.
GGCCTCGCGCGTCCAGCCGACCAGCTCGTTGGTCTTGCCGGCCATGGCCGAAACCACCACGGCGACCTCATGGCCGGCATCGACCTCGCGTTTGACATGGCGCGCCACATTGCGGATGCGGGCGATGTCGGCGACCGAAGTTCCGCCGAATTTCATCACGATGCGCGCCATGGAAGCGAGATGCCTTTGACTGAAGCCGGCTTGGGGCCGGAAAATGGAAAATGCGCCCGGACCAGCCGAGCCGCGGAAATGCGCGGCCTCCTTAACTAAAACAGCAAGGCTTCGCAAGCGAGGGCGCAGGAGAAGCGGCCTTGGCCCGATTTTTGAAGTCTCCTGGCGGATTCCTGCCGCGCAATGCGATAAACTTGGAAATCGGATGGAGGAATTCATGACCGAGACGCTGGAGATCGTGACCTTCCGCCTCAAGCCGGATGCTGCGGCTGGTTTTGTTGCCCAAAATGGCTTCGTCACCGACTGGCTGGTGCGCCAGCCCGGTTTTCTCAGCCGCCATCTCGGCGAGCGCGACGACGGGAGCTGGGTCGACGTCGTGCGCTGGCAGAGCCTCGAGCAGGCCCAGGCGGCGGCACAGCGCATCATGGCCGAAATCGGCGATTGCGAGGCCATGCGGGCGATCGAGCCAGCCAGCGTGGCCATGGGTCATGCCGCGGTCGCGCTGTCGGCCTAGGCTCGACCGTCCCTCGTGCCGCTGCGGCTGGTTGGCGGCAACGGAAAAAACCTGCCTTGACTTTCGATCTCGGGAACCCGACTTCCTAGCGTTCCCCGACTTGCTGGCGTTCGAGGAGACCCGCCCCATGCCTGAGCCCCGCCGATCGACCATAGATGCCGGAGAAGTCGAACGCTTCTCCGCCCTTGCCGCCGAATGGTGGAACCCGAACGGCAAGTTCCGGCCGCTGCACAAGTTCAACCCTGTGCGGCTTGCCTATATCCGCGACCAGGTGGCGGCGCGCTTCGGCCGCGATCCGCGCGCGGCAAGGCCATTCGAGGGACTGCGCTTCCTCGACATCGGCTGCGGCGGCGGGCTCTTATGCGAACCGATGGCGCGGCTTGGCGCGGAAGTGGTCGGCGCCGACGCCTCGGCCACCAACATCGAGGTCGCTAAGCTGCACGCGGCCGAGGCTGGCGTCACTGTCGACTATCGCGCCACCACGGCCGAGGCGCTGGCCGCCGCCGGCGAGACATTCGACGTTATCCTCAACATGGAGGTGGTCGAGCATGTCGCCGATGTCGATCTCTTCGTCGCCAAATGCAGTGAGATGGTCCGGCCCGGCGGCATCATGTTCGTCGCCACCATCAACCGCACGCTGAAGGCGCTTGGCCTTGCCATCATCGGCGCCGAGTATGTGCTGCGCTGGCTGCCGCGCGGCACGCATCAGTTCGGCAAGCTGGTGCGGCCGGAGGAGTTGGCAAAGGCGCTTGGCGCGGCGGGGCTGACCATCGTCGACCGGACCGGCGTGATCTATCATCCGTTGGCCGACCGCTGGCAGAAATCCAGGGACATGGACGTCAACTACATGGTGCTGGCCGAAAAAGCCTCGGTCTGAGCGGCCAACGAAGCGTTTACGCCGCCTGCCTTTGCAGCTTAGGGCTTGGCTGGCTCTGCGCCTTGGTGGTGATGAGAACGCCGGCGGTGATGATGGCCGCGCCCAGCCAGGTCAGCAACTGATAATGCTCGCCGAGGAAGATCGTGCCGGCAAATAGCCCGACCGACGCCGCCACATAACCGATCTGGCTGAGATAGACCGGCCCGCCGACCGCCTGCAGCCGGAAGAAGAAGGCAAACATCGCCGATGCCGATGCCACCTGTGCGGCGACCACCAGCGGCACGCCGCCGAGCGGAGCAAATGCCTGCCAGCCGAGCAGCGTCAGGATGCCGATGAGAAGCAAGGTTGCCGACGCCAGATGGCTGCCGACGGCGAGCTCGATCGGACCGGTGTCCTCGGGCCAGTCGATGGTGCGGTAGATGTTGCCGGCGGCGAGGCTGACGGGGATGAGAAGGCCGACCGCCACCCAGAAATATTCGGCCGGCTGGCCGGCCTCCCCACGCGTAAGCGCGACCATCACCGCGCCGATAAAACCAACGATAATGCCGATGACGCCGAACAGGTTCGGTCGCCGCACCCCAAGCAGGATCGAGAACACCAGCGTGATGACCGGCGACAGCGTGAACATGATGCCCGTGTAACCCGCGCCGAGATGCGGGATGGCCGAGAACATCAGCAAGTTAGGAAGAGCGTAGGAGATGGCTGCGGTGATGAAGAAATAACGCAGCTTGTGCGCCGTAAGCCGGATGCGCTGACCGAGCAGCAGAAGCGTTGTGAGCAACACGCCGCCGGCGCCGAACGAGATCACGAAAGCCCAGACCATTGCCGGGGCACCGGCCGCCGTTGCCAGCTTGCCGAAGGGGAGCGTCATGCCGAGCAATCCGCCGGTGACGATCAGAAGACCCAGTGCGGAGTCCCAGAGCAATTTCATCTGCGTGATCCTGTGGCTACGCGGCCAAGCTTGGCGGCCGCTCCAACTTGGGATAATATAGCATAAAGATTCTCAATGTCAAGATACTTTACGGTGAGGCACATGGACCGTGCGGGAAGAGCGATGGAGCAATGGCGCAAGGAACGGCCGGACCTCGACGTCTCGCCGATGGGAGTGATCGGGCGGTTGAACGAAGCGTCCGCGCTGATCGCGCGCGACCGGCTCGCGCCGGTCTTTGCCCGTTTCGGCCTGCAGCAGGGCGAATTCGACGTGTTGGCCACGCTTCGCCGCTCCGGCGCGCCTCACGCGCTGACGCCGACCGAACTCTACGAGGCGACGATGGTGACCTCCGGAGCAATGACCGCCCGGCTCGACCGGCTGGAAAAGGCGGGCCTGATCCAGCGCGCGCCGCATCCCAGCGATCGCCGCGGCGTTGTGGTGCAACTCACCTCGAAAGGCCTCGAACTCATCGATGAGGCCCTTACCGCCCACGTCGCGAATGAGCATGAAATCCTCGCCGGTTTGGCGCCAGAGGACCGGAAAATGCTCGCGACACTGCTGAAAAAGCTGATCGGAACTCTTAGTTCCGGTCCTCCGGAAAGCTCGGGATCGGCATGAATTCGACGCCGTCCTCGGCGAGGCTTTTCGCCTCGTCCGGCGTGGCCTCGCCATAGATGCCGCGCGGATCGGTCTCGCCGAAATGGATCTTGCGCGCTTCCTCGGCGAACTTGTCGCCGACATAGTCGGCATTCTCGCGCACCTTGTCGGCGAGCGCCTTGAGCTGTGCCAGCGCCTGTTTCTGCGCGTCGCCCATGGCCAGCGCCATCTTCTCCTGCTTGCGTGAGGTGGAGACGGCCGGCGCCATCAGCGCCTTCTCGACCTTGTGCGAGCCGCAGATCGGGCAATCGACGAAACCGCGTTTCTTCTGCGTGCCAAAGTCGTCATTGCTGCGGAACCAGGCTTCGAATTCGTGCTCGTGTTCACAGATGAGCGAAAAGCGGATCAAGAGGCTGCGCCCCTGAGACGCGGCGCCTCGCCGGCATTGACGGTGAAATCCCGCGCGTTCTTGAGATTGGGAATCTTGCGACGCGCCGCAGCCGACTGCGCCGGGTCGATCTCGGCGACGATCACTGCGGGCTCATCATGCGCGGCCTCGGCGATGATGCGTCCCCACGGATCGACGATCAGCGAATGGCCGTAAGTCTCGCGGCCGTCCTCGTGCAGGCCGCCCTGCGCGGCCGCGATGAGATAGGCGCCGTTCTCGATCGCGCGTGCCCTGAGCAGCACGTGCCAGTGCGCCTCGCCGGTCTGGCGGGTGAAGGCCGCAGGCACCGAAAGCACCTGAGCCCCCGCCAGCGCTTCGGCACGGAATAGCTGCGGGAAGCGCAGGTCGTAGCAGACGGCGAAGCCCAGCTTCACGCCGTTGATCTCGGTGACGACGCCCTCTGTTCCCGGCTCGTAAGAGGCGGATTCGCGCCAGCTCTCGCCGTTGTCGAGGTCGACATCGAACATGTGGATCTTGTCGTAGTTGGTGATCATGGCGCCGTCGGGCGCGAACAGGAACGCCCGGTTGGCGAGCTTGCCGTCGGCGCGCAGGATGGCCGTCGAGCCGACATGCAGGAAAATGCTGAGTTCCTGCGCAAGTTTGCGCGCCGTCGAAACGACGACGTCCTTGTCTTGGCTGGTGAAAGCGGCGGCACCCGCCTGCTTGTCGCGGATGAGCGCGCCGGTCATTTCCGGCGTCTGCACGTAGGTGGCGCCCTGCTGTGCGGCCTCGCGGACCAGCCTTTCCATGTCGGCCGCGTTGCGCTCCGGGCTGGTGCCCGAACGCATCTGCACCGCCGCCGCCTTGAAAACACCCATGATCAAACCCTCGCCCCGTTGGCAAGCAACACGTCCAGCCGGCCCTCGGACTCCAATTCATGGAGGTCGTCGCAGCCGCCGACATGCGTGTCGCCGATGAAAATCTGCGGAAAAGTGGTGCGCCCATGCGCCCGCGAAATCATTTCCTGGCGCAATTCCGGCGAGAACGACGCGTCATGCTCGGTATAGGCTACACCCTTGCGCTCGAGCAACCGCTTGGCAGCGGTGCAATAGCCGCACATCATCCGGGTATAGATCGTCACATCAACCATCGATCACCAATCCTGCCTGCGCACATCGCCCAGCGGTTATGCGAAAGCGACATGCACCAAAACAACAACTTAAGCCCTATATAGTTGCAGACTCATCGGCCCGGAAGTCCCCCGGCAGGACGCGGGCAAAGGTCAGCACGTCGACCGCTCCGGCGCCGCCTTTCTTCAGCGCCTTGGCCACCGACCGCACCGTGGCGCCGGTGGTGAAGACGTCGTCGATGACGAGCACCCTTCGGCCGGCGATCTCGATTTCCGCCTCGGGCGGGACGCGGAAGGCGGCGCGCACATTCTCCTCGCGTTGGTGCCGCTCCAGCCCGACCTGCTGGCGGGTGAGTTTTACGCGCCTCACCGCAGCCGGCGCGAAAGGCAGGCCGCTCAGCTTCGAAACCGCCCGTGCCAGCTCCGCCGACTGGTTGAACTGCCGCCGGAAGAAGCGTCGCCAATGCAGCGGCACCGGGACCACGACATCGGCTTCAGCGATCAGTTCGGCGCCGGCGCGCATCATCCAGCGCGCCATCCAGGGCGCGAGATCGGTGCGATCCTGGTATTTCAGCCCTTGCACCATCTGGCGCGCGACCCCTGAATAGACGACCGCCGCCCGCGCCCGCTCGAAAGGCGGCGGATCGGCGATCGCTTCGGCGGAAAGAAAACCGTCGCCCATGTCATGCGTAAACGGCGTGCCCATCACTGGACACCAAGGCTTCTCCAGCAGTCGAAGCTTCGGCCAGCAGGCGCCGCACAGCACGCCAGGCTGCGAGACGTGGCGGCGGCAGCCGGCACAGACCGGCGGAAACAGCAGGCGCGCCGGCCAGCCCAGAGCCTGCCGCGCCATGTCCTTCATCGCAATGGTCTTGATCTTGCGCACCGGATCGGCCACGTGAAGCGAAACCCCGCGCCACCATAGCATCGGTCCGGCATGCGCCGACAACAGGAATAACCCATTGCAGTCTTTGATCGACACGGAGCTCTGGCTTGCGCACAAGCGCCGGGCGCTGATGCACCCCGTCGACGGAGCCGATTTCCTGATACGGCGGGCAGCGGAGGACCTTGCCGACCGGCTGGGCGCCGTCGAGCGCAAATTCGGCAAGGCGGCGGCGCTGTTTTGCCAGACATCGGCCGCGACCAGGGTGCTCGCCGGCAGCGGCAAGGTGGCCGACACAGTACGCGTGGAAACAGACGGTGCCTTCCTTGCCGGAGAAGCCGGCATGGTCGCCCCGGCGGAGACCGTGCCGTTCGAGGCGGAGAGCCTCGATCTTGTCGTCTCGCTGCTGTCGCTGCAGGCGATGAACGACATCCTCGGCGTGCTGGCGCAGATCCGCCGCGCGCTGAGGCCCGATGGGCTGTTCCTCGGCGCTTTAGCCGGTGCCGGCACGCTTTCCGAGTTGCGCGAGAGCCTGCTTGCCGCCGAGACCGAGCTTTACGGTGGCGCGAGCCCTCGCGTCCTGCCGTTCACCGATGTGCGCGACGCCGGCGCGCTGCTGCAGCGGGCCGGCCTGGCGCTGCCGGTCGCCGACGTGGAGACGGTCACGGTGCGCTACGATTCGTTGTTCGGGCTTGCCGCCGACCTGCGCGCCATGGGCGAGACCAGCCCGCTTTTGGACCGCAGCCGGCGTCCGGCCACCCGGCGGCTGTTCGCCCGCGCCGCCGAAATTTATGCCGATCGGTTTTCTGACCCGGACGGCCGCATCCGGGCAAGCTTTTCGATTGTGTGGATGTCCGGCTGGGCGCCCGATGCCTCACAGCAGAAACCGCTGAAGCCTGGCTCGGCCAGGGTCTCGCTGAAGACGATCCTCGAGAAGCCGACGGGGCACTGACCATGCGCGCCGCGGTCTGACCGATGCGGTCAGTGCTGGGCAAAGGCGTTGGCAAGCCTGCTGTTGTTGTCGGAGAACAGCCACTGGATCGCGTCGGCGGCCTTGCCGACGCCGCCGACGATTACAAGCGACAGCACGGCAACGATCAGGCCATATTCGATGGCCGTGGCGCCCGATTCATCTTCTATGAATTGCTGCAGCAGGTTTTTCATGGTCATCGATCCCTCTTGGCGGGAACCATAGCGCCTACCCGTTAAGAAAGGTTAACGGCAAAAGCTTAACGGGCGGTGAAATAGCGGTTTCTTGCTGAATTTATTAACCAATTAGCACTCGCCGTAGCGGCTGCCATCGTTGCGGATTACGCAAACGGAACTTGGCAGCGGCTGCAGCACGCTTCGCCGCAAGGTGTAGGTATCGCGGCGACTGATCGAACCGGTGCTGCTTAGGTCGAGTCCGCCGGTCAAGCTCTCGCGCGCGCCCTGCGGACGCAGCTGACTGTCCAGGAAAGGCGTCGCGATCAGAGCCAGCGCCACCGCGGCCGACCCGAAAAGCAGGGTGATCCGCAAGATACCCATGCCGGCATCGGCGGCGCGGAAAGCGCGGTCGGGCCGGATCGAGTCCCATTCTCTGTCGAGGCTCATGGATTGGCTCCAATCAAAATCGGCATGCCGCCACGCGGACGATTCGCGTCAATTTTCCATGTCGAGATAAATCTTCCATTAACGCTGCCTAAAGCAGACGGAGCAAACGGCAGCTTGGAGCAATTCCGGCCGGAGGTCGCCAAATCAGCATTTTGGTGGAAACGCCGAAGCGGCTGTGACGATCACAAGAGATCGATGAGGAACTGGATCAGCGGCGCGTCCGCCGGCGGCATCGGGTAGTCGCGCATCTGGCGCGGCCTGACCCATTTCAGCCCCTGCCCTTCCCTCGGCTGCGCGATGCCGCGGAAGCGCCGGCAGATGTAGAGCGGCATCAGCAGGTGGAAATGGTCATAGCTGTGGCTGGCGAAGGTGAGCGGCGCCAGGCAGGGGATCTCGGTCTCGATACCGAGCTCCTCATGCAGCTCGCGCACCAGGCATTCCTCGGGCGTCTCGCCTGGCTCGACCTTGCCGCCCGGAAACTCCCAAAGGCCGGCGAGCTGCTTGCCCTCGGGACGCTGCGCCAGAAGCACGCGTCGGTCGGCGTCCACCAGCGCGCAGGCCGCGACAAGAAGCAGGCGCTTTCCAGCTGGCGTGATCTCGCTCATGCGTCCGGCCGCCGGCGATAATGGTAGCGATAGACTTCCTCGAAGCCGAGCGACCGGTAGAGCGACAGCGCCGCAACATTGCCGGCTTCCACCTGCAGCCAGGCTTCGCGCGCGCCGCGCAGCCTGGCCCATTTCAGCGCCGACAGGATGAGGTTGCGGCCATGGCCCTTTTTGCGCGCCGATTTTTCGGTGGCGACCTCGAACAGGCCGGCGAGATCGCCGTCGTGGACGCAGATCAGCGTTGCCAGCGGCTCATTGCCGTCCTCGAGCGCAAACAGCCCCGCCTCAGGCTGGATTGCTCCGATGACTTCCGAGAGGCCGGCTCGCAGCGAGGCGTCCGAGCCGTTCGTCCTGATCGCCGCGCCGATGAAGCGGCTGATGTCTTTCAGCGGAATCTGGTCCATCGCGGCGTCGAGTTGCGCCTCTTTGAGCGGCAGACGCATCACCACCGATTCGTCGAACCGGCTCCAGCCTGCATCGTCGAGATGCGTCGACAGCACCTGCCCCGAAAGCGGCGACATACGAAAGGTCAGCGGCCGGCCGTAAGCCTCGAAGCGACGGCTGGCGCGCACGATGCGTTCGGCAATGGCATGCGTGTCGCCGGGATCGAGCGGATTGACCGAGTTCAGGCGCTTCGCCGGATGGCCCGCCGTCAGCCGCACCAACCATGTCCCGTCATAGTGAACGGCCGCCGCCGGCCAGGCGCGAAAGCCCGCCGCCTCGTAGCGGCGCACGATCGCGAGCACGCTTGCCGGATGCGTCGACACCGGTGCCATCAGCTCCGGTAGTCGCCATTGATGGCGACATATTCCTTGGTGAGGTCGCAGGTCCACACCGTCGCCTTGCCGCGGCCGATGCCGAGGTCGGCGCGGATGCGGATGTCGTCGCGCTTCATATAGGCCGAGGTCGCTTCTTCCGAGTAAGCCGGATCGCGCTCGCCCTCATGCGCCAGCCGGTTGTCGCCGAACCAGATCGACAGCCGGTCGCGGTCGGCCGGCTCGCCGGCCTTGCCGACGGCCATGACGACGCGGCCCCAATTGGCGTCCTCGCCGGCGACCGCCGTCTTGACCAGCGGCGAGTTGGCGATCGAAAGCGCGACGCGCTTGGCCGAGCGCGCGGATTTGGCGCCGGTGACGGTGACCTCGACCTGCTTGCGCGCGCCTTCGCCGTCGCGCACCACCTGCAGCGCCAGCGACTTCAGCACCTTGCCGAGTGCGCGGCGGAAGGCGCCGAGCCGCGCATCTTTCGGGTCGCTGATCTGGGGCGCGCCGCGCGAACCAGCCTTGCCGGTGGCGAAGAAGAGCAGCGTATCGCTGGTCGAGGTATCGCTGTCGACAGTGACCGCGTTGAAGGTCTTTGCCGTGCCGCGCGACAACAGATCCTGCAGCACCGGGGCTGCGATCGGCGCGTCGGTGGCGATGAAGGAGAGCATCGTGGCCATATCGGGCGCGATCATGCCGGCGCCCTTGGCGATGCCGTTGATGGTGACGTCGGCGTCGCCGAGCTTCACCATCTGGGTCGCCACCTTCGGATAGGTGTCGGTGGTCATGATGGCCTTCGCCGCCTCGGTCCACAGGTCCGGCTTGCCGTCCTTCACCAGGCCGGCGAGCAGATGGCTGAATTTGTTGGTGTCGAGCGGCTCGCCGATGACGCCGGTCGAGGCCAGGAACACTTCGCTCTCGGAGCATCCGGCGGCCTTCGCCGCCGCCTCGCCGGTCAACGCCGTCGAGGCGCGGCCTTTCTTGCCGGTGAAGGCGTTGGCATTGCCGGAATTCACCACCAGCACGCGCGCCTTGCCGGCGGACAGGTTCTGGCGGCAGTAGTCGACCGGCGCCGAGGGGCATTTCGACTTGGTGAAGACACCGGCGACGGCCGTGCCGGGATCGAAGATCATGGCAAGCAGATCGGTGCGATTGCGATATTTGATCCCGGCCTCGGCGGTAGCGATGCGCACGCCCTCGATGACCGGCATCTTGGGATATTTCTTCGGTGCGAGCGGCGAAATCGTTGCGGACATGGGACCCCGGAGCGGCAGAACGCAAATAGGAGGCCGGTTTGCCCGATAGCGCGCGCTGGCGCAAGAGCGTTCTGGCCGCGCTTCATGGGCTCTCTCGGGGTGCGCGGCATAGCGCGCGCCTGAAATGCGAAAGGGCGCCCGAAGGCGCCCTGAGCAGCATCTTTCAGGCTGGCCGGCTTACTTGCCGCTCTCCAGCGTGTCGACCGCCGACTTCAGCTTCGCGTCCGGGATCTCGATCTTGGCGGCGCCGCGCAATTCCTTGACCATGGCGAAATACTTGTCGCGGATGACGGCCTGCTTGGCCTGGTCCTTGACGTCGTCGAAGGCCGGCGGCTGCTTGGCGCGCTTGTCCTCGACCTTGATGACATGCCAGCCGAACTGCGACTGCACCGGCTCCTTGCTGTACTTGCCGACATCAAGCGCAAACGCGGCCTTGTCGAACTCCGGCACCATCTGTCCGGGACCGAACCAGCCGAGGTCGCCGCCATTCGACTTGCCGCTCGGGTCGCTGGTGTGCTCGTTGGCGAGCTTCTGGAAATCGGCGCCGCCGTCGAGCTGCTTGATGATCGCCTCGGCTTCTTCCTTCGTCTTCACGAGGATGTGACGGGCGTGGATCTCATTGACCGGCGGCGTGTTGGCGATTTCCTGGTCGTAGCGGGCGCGGACATCTGCATCCGTCACCTTGTCGACGACTTCCTTCTCGACGACCTCGCCGTGCAGGGCGCGCTGCTGCAGGAAGGCCATCCGACGCAGGAAATCGGCATCCTTGTCGAGGCCGCTGTCGACCGCTTTCTTGGCCATGACGCGGATTTCAATGGCCGCCGAAAGAGCAGCGGCGCGGCGCTGTTCCGGCGGCAGCTGCGCGAACTGCTGCGACAGCTCGCCTTCGGCCAGCGCGAGGTCGGCCTCGGTCAGCTTCTCGCCGTTAATGGTGGCGACCACGGCGTTGGGATCCACGGGAGCGGCTGCGGGAGCCGCCGCGCCCGGCTGGGCGGGCTTGGTTTCCTGCGCCATCAGCGGCGACAGCGAAAGAGCCGAGAGCCCGAAGGCCAAGCCAAGGCTGGCGAGCGACGCGCGGCGGAACGACAGGGACATCAAGATAACTCCAATGGGGATTGCCGATAAGGATCGCTTGAACGGGAAGGTTCCAGATCAGTCCGATTGTGGCGGAATTTGGCGCTGCCCATAGGGCTAACGCGGCGTTGACATCAGTTGAGCCCCCTCTTATCTGTCCAACGACTTGGCGTCCAGAACCGTTTTCCGGGCGCTTTTTGCGTTTGTCCGCATTCACGCGGATTTGATGGGCCCGCCAGGCGCCTGTCGCAAACGGCTAAAATTGCTATCGAAAGGACCATTGGATGGTCAGTCTCGGCGCTCTCGCGCGTAAGGTTTTCGGCTCTTCCAACGACCGCCGAGTCAAGGCGACCAGGCCCCGGGTCGAGGCCATCAATGGGTTGGAAAACGAGATGCGGGCGCTCTCCGATGCCGAGCTTGCCGGCCGCACCGAGAAATTCCGCCAGGACTTCGCCAATGGCGCCTCGCTCGACGACCTGCTGATCCCGGCCTTTGCCACGGTGCGAGAGGCGGCCCGCCGCGTTCTCGGCATGCGTCCCTTCGATGTCCAATTGATCGGCGGCATGGTGCTGCACAATGGCGGCATCGCCGAGATGCGCACCGGTGAGGGCAAGACGCTGGTCGCCACCTTGCCGGTCTATCTCAACGCGCTCGCCGGCAAGGGCGTGCATGTCGTCACGGTCAACGACTATCTTGCCAAGCGCGACGCCGAATGGATGGGCCGCGTCTACAAGTTCCTCGGCCTCACCGTCGGCATCATCGTACACGGCCTCTCCGACGACGAGCGCCGCGAGGCCTACGCCGCCGACGTCACCTACGCCACCAACAACGAGCTCGGCTTCGACTATCTGCGCGACAACATGAAGTATGAGCGCTCGCAGATGGTCCAGCGCGGCCATGCCTACGCCATCGTCGACGAGGTCGACTCGATCCTGGTCGACGAGGCGCGCACGCCGCTGATCATTTCCGGTCCGCTCGAGGACCGCTCGGAAATGTACAACACCATCGACGCCTTCATGCTGAAGCTCGGCCCGGCCGACTACGAGGTCGATGAAAAGCAGAAAACCACGATCTTCACCGAGGACGGCACCGAGAAGCTGGAAAACATGCTGCGCGATGCCGGCCTGTTGAAGGGCGAGTCGCTCTACGACGTCGAGAACGTCGCCATCGTCCACCACGTCAACAATGCGCTGAAGGCGCACCTGCTGTTCCAGAAGGACAGGGACTACATCGTGCGCAACGGCGAGATCGTCATCATCGACGAGTTCACCGGCCGCATGATGCCGGGCCGCCGCTATTCGGAAGGCCTGCACCAGGCCCTCGAGGCCAAGGAGCATGTGCAGATCCAGCCGGAGAACCAGACGCTGGCCTCTGTCACCTTCCAGAACTATTTCCGCCTTTACAAGAAGCTCGCCGGCATGACCGGCACGGCGCTGACCGAGGCGGAGGAATTCGCCAACATCTACAATCTCGAAGTCACCGAGATCCCGACCAACCTGCCGGTCGCCCGCAGGGACGAGGACGACGAGGTCTACCGGACGGTGGAAGAGAAGTACAAGGCCATCGTCAAGGAGATCCGCGACGCCCGAGAGCGCGGCCAGCCGATCCTGGTCGGCACCACCTCGATCGAGAAATCCGAGCAGCTGGCCGAGCGCCTGCGCAAGGAAGGCGTCAAGAATTTCGAGGTGCTCAACGCCCGCCACCACGAGCGCGAGGCGGCTATCGTCGCCCAGGCCGGCAAGCCCGGCGCCATCACCATCGCCACGAACATGGCTGGACGCGGTACCGACATCCAGCTCGGCGGCAATGCCGACATGCGCATCGCGGAAGAACTGGCGGATATGCCCGCCGGCCCGGAGCGCGAGGCGCGCGAACAGCAGATCCGCGATGACGTCGCGCAGCTGAAGGAAAAGGCGCTGGCCGCCGGCGGACTCTACGTCTTGGCGACCGAGCGCCATGAATCGCGCCGCATCGACAACCAGCTGCGCGGACGTTCCGGCCGCCAGGGCGATCCTGGCCGTTCGAAATTCTTCCTGTCGCTGCAGGACGATCTGATGCGCATCTTCGGCTCCGAGCGCATGGACGGCATGCTGCAGAAGCTCGGCCTCAAGGAAGACGAGGCCATCATCCACCCGTGGATCAACAAGGCGCTGGAGAAGGCGCAGAAGAAGGTCGAGGCGCGCAACTTCGACATCCGCAAGAACCTGCTGAAATACGATGACGTCTCCAACGACCAGCGCAAGGTGGTTTTCGAGCAGCGCATCGAGCTGATGGATGGCGAAGGCCTGTCGGAGACGGTGGCCGAAATGCGCGAGGGCGTCATCGAGGAAATCGTCGCCAAGAACATCCCGGAAAACGCCTATGCCGAGCAGTGGAATGTCGCCGGCCTGAAGGAGGAAGTGGCGCAGTACCTCAATCTCGACCTGCCGATTGACGACTGGGTCAAGGAGGAGGGCATCGCCGAGGACGACATCCGCGAGCGCATCTCCGCCGCCGCCGAGGCAGCCGCCAAGGAACGCGCCGAGCGCTTCGGCCCCGACGTCATGAGCTATGTCGAGCGTTCGGTCGTGCTGCAGACGCTCGACCATCTGTGGCGCGAGCACATCGTCAACCTCGACCATCTGCGTTCGGTCGTGGGCTTCCGCGGCTATGCCCAGCGCGATCCGCTGCAGGAATACAAGGGCGAGGCCTTCGAGCTGTTCCAGGGCATGCTCGGCAATCTGCGCCAGGCCGTGACCGCGCAGCTGATGCGCGTCGAGCTGGTCCGCCAGGCGGCTGAAGCGCCGCCGCCGTCGGCGCCGGATATGTTCGGCAGCCATATCGACGGCACCACCGGCGAGGACGACTTCCAGGGCGGCGAGACGGCGTTGTTGGTCCGCCAGGAATCCCATGCCATGGTGGCACCGGAAAATCGCGATCCGAAGAATCCCGCGACTTGGGGCAAGGTCGGCCGCAACGAGGCCTGCCCCTGCGGCTCCGGCAAGAAATACAAGCACTGCCACGGCGCCTTCGCTTGATCCCCTTCCCTTCTTCTCCCCGGATATGACCGGGAGAAGGAAGCCCTCCACCCAACCGTTTCTTAATGTGTTTCGCATACACCGAAACCTTGGAAACAGGCGGAAAACGGAGAGTATTCGGGGTGCGCTTTTCCGCGGCGACGACTGCCGGGCGGTTCTTGCCGCAGCGCTGGGCGCTGCGCATGCGGCCGCTGCTTGGCCGCATCGACGCCGTGCTGTTCAGCGCCGACGAACGCGGCGAAGCCGGCCGCATGTCGCTGATCGCCTTTTCCATCCGCATCGTCAGCGCGGTCATCGCCTTCGTCAGCCAGGTGCTGATGGCACGCTGGATGGGCTCGTTCGAATACGGCATCTTCGTGCTGGTCTGGGTGACGATGGTCATCGTCGGCAATCTCGCCTGCCTCGGCTTCCACACCTCGGTCATCCGTTTCATTCCCGAGTATCGCGAGCGCGGCATGCTCGCCGAGCTGCGCGGCATCGTGCTGGCGAGCCGGCTGTTCGTGCTGGTCGCTTCGACGGTGATCGCGGGGCTGGGCGCGCTCGGCGTCTGGCTCGCCTCGCCCTGGATCGAGAACTACTACGTCATTCCCTTCATCCTCGGTGTCATCTGCCTGCCGATGATCGCGATGGGCGACCTCCTGCAGGGACTGGCGCGGGCGAACTCATGGGCGCTGTTCGCGCTGTCGCCGACCTATCTGGTGCGGCCGGTGCTGATCCTGGTGTTCATGGCGCTTATGCTCGCCATGCACTACGTGCCGGATGCCAAGACCGCGATCTTCGCCTCGATCGCCGCCACCTATGCCACGACGCTCGGCCAGCTGATGGGCGTCACCTCGCGCATGGACAAGCAGATCCCGGCCGGGCCGATGACCGTGCATTTCGGCCAGTGGTTCCTGGTCTCGCTGCCGATCTTCCTGGTCGAGAGTTTTTTCTTCCTGCTCACCAATGCCGACGTGCTGATGGTCGGCGCCTATCTCGAGCCCAATGACGTCGCCGTCTATTTCGCCACCGTGAAAACGCTGGCTCTGGTGCATTTCGTCTATTTCGCCGTCAAGGCGGGCGTCGCCCAGCGCTATGCGCAATTCACCCATGGCGAGCCGGAAAGGCTCGCCGCCTTCGCCCGCGAGACCGTCTCCTGGACCTTCTGGCCCTCGCTCGCGATGGCGCTGCTGGTGCTGGCGCTCGGCGAGCCGATGCTGGTGCTGTTCGGCCCTGAATTCACCGCCGGCTATCCGCTGCTTTTCCTGCTGGTCTTCGGCGTCGTCGCGCGCGGCGCCGTCGGCCCCTGCGAAAGCCTGCTCACCATGAGCGGCAACCAGAACATCTGCGCCGCCGTCTATGCCATGACGCTCGCGCTGAATATCGCTCTCAATGTGGTTCTGATCCCGCTCTTCGGCCTCTGGGGCGCGGCGATCGCCACCAGCCTCGCCATGGTCTTCGAGGCCGGCGCGCTGTCCTTCACCGTCTGGCGCAAGCTCGGCATCGTCATGGCGATTTTCGTGCCCGCAAACAAGGAAGTCGCCTGATGGCCGCCATTCCGCTGCTTGAAGAGACCAGCGGCGGGCCCGCCGGCGCCATGGTGTCGGGCCTTGCCGGCCTCGTCAGGGAGGCCGATCCCGCCCATATCGAGCTGTTCGCCAACAACCGGCCGGAGCGCAAGCTCGCGATCTATCCCGCCTCGGCCGGCTTCGACCTGGTCGAGGAGCTCGACTATCTTAGCGCCCGCACGATCGAGCCCAACGTCTTCTTCAACCCGCGCTTCCTGGCGCCGGCCATGCCGAGGCTCGAGGACCGCGAAGTGCGGCTGGCCGTGATCCGCGACGGCGACGAGTTCCGCAACCGGCTGCGGCTCCTTGTGCCGTTCTCGGTCGAGCGCCCCGCAATTCCGCTCGGCGTCCCGGTCATGCGCACATGGTCGAGCCCGTTCGGCCCGCTCGGCACGCCGCTGGTCGATCGTGACGATCCGGTCGGCGTCATCGAGGATTTCTTCTCGATGCTGTCCAGGCCGCATCTCAAATTGCCGAAGGTCTTCGTGCTGCCCGACATCAAGCTGGACGGCCCGGTGGCGAGCCTCCTCACCTCCTTTGCCGACAGCCGCGGCCTGACCCTGGTCGTCACCGGCAAGGCCGAGCGCCCGGTGCTGGAAAGCGATGCCGACGGCGACGACTACCTCAAGGCCTCGCTGCGCGCGCATCACTATCGCGAATTCCGCCGGCTCAAGCGGCGCCTCGCCGGCCTTGGCAAGCTGGACCATGTGGTGGCGCGCGGACCGGACGAGATCCGCCACGCCATTGAAAGCTTCCTGACACTGGAGGCGGCCGGCTGGAAGGGCCGCGAGCGCACCGCCATGGCGATCGACCGCTACCGCGCCGCCTTCGCCCGCGAGGCGGTGCACAGGCTCGCCGAGCACGACATGTGCCGCATCCACACACTGACGCTCGACGGCCGCACGATCGCTTCTCTCGTCGTCTTCGTCGAAGCGGGCGTCGCCTACACCTGGAAGACGGCCTATGACGAGACGCTCTCGGCCTATTCGCCGGGCACGCTGCTGATGATCGAGGTGACCAAGCAGCATCTCGATGATCCCAATGTCGCCATGACCGATTCCTGCGCGGTGCCCGACCATCCGGTGATGAGTCGCCTTTGGACGGAGCGCAAGCCGATGGGCACGCTGGTGGTCGGCCTGACGCCCGACGCCGACCGGCCGGCCCGCCAGGCGGCCTCGCAGCTCCATCTCTACCGCGAGACCCGCAACATGGCGCGGCTCCTGCGCAATCGCATGCGGAGCCTCTTGAAAGGCGCTAGATGAAAGGCCGCATACCGGCTATGGCATCCGGCGGCCGAGCCGCCATGCCTTCTTCACAAAGCAATCCAGATGTTCGAAACCTTCCTGCGCTTCGCCCGCCTCTGTGCGCCGCTTGTCCTGCTTGCCATGCTCCCGGCGCGAGCCTTCGCCGAGTCCTGCCCCGAGGATTGCTCCGAGCCTGCGCCCGTCGACATCTACAGCCACACCACCGCCGGCCATATGGCTCCAGCCGCGGCAGCTGCGTTGCCGCGCGTCTATGTGCCCAACCGCTCCTCGAACAGCGTTTCCGTCGTCGATCCGACGACGCTGAAGGAGGTCGACAGGTTTCCGGTCGGCAGCAAGCCGCAGCACGTCGTTCCTTCCTGGGACCTGAAGACGCTTTGGGTGGCCAATAACGGCACCGGCAAGAACGGCAGCCTGACGCCGATCGACCCGACGACCGGAAAGCCCGGCAAGCAGGTGCCGGTCGACGACCCCTACAACATGTACTTCATGCCGGACGGCAGCGCCGCCATCATCGTCGACGAGGCCCTGAGGCGGCTCGATCTGCGCGATCCGCGGACCATGGCGCTGCAAGCCGTCATCCCGACGCCGGCCTGCCCCGGCATCAACCATGCCGATTTCGCGGCCGACAATTCCTATGCGATCTTCACCTGCGAATATGGCGACGGCGGACTGGCCAAGATCGACCTGAAGAACCGCAAGGTGCTCGGCCCTCTCGACCTGTCGAAGATGGGCATGCCGCAGGACATAAGGCTCTCGCCCGACGGCAAGGTCTTCTACGTCGCCGATATGATGAATGACGGCGTCTTTCTGATCGAAGGCGACAGCTTCAAGGAGATCGGCTTCATTCCGACGGGCATTGGCGCGCACGGCTTCGTCGTCAGCCGCGACGGCAAGCGGCTCTATGTGTCGAATCGCGGCTCGCACAAAATGGAGCAAGGCCGCGCCGACGGGCCGGGCAGCGTGACGGTGATCGACTTCGCGACGCGCTCGGTCGTCGCCCAATGGCCGATCCCCGGCGGCGGCAGCCCCGACATGGGCAATGTCAGCGCCGACGGCAAGCAGCTCTGGCTCTCCGGCCGCTTCGACAGCGAGGTCTATATGATCGACACGACGTCGGGCGCCGTGACGAAGATCCGCGTCGGCGTCGAGCCGCACGGCCTGACGGTGTGGCCGCAGCCGGGCCGATACTCGCAGGGGCATACGGGGAATATGCGGTAGGGTGTCGGTGACCTGCAAATGCTGACGACCTCAATCCCAATGGAGCCTTGGCACCATCTCCGCTGCCCTTCCGCGACGGCTCCCTGCCGATGCACTTGGAACTCGTCTGACCATATTTCGATCATTGTCGAAATAGAGTTGACCGGCAGCGGCGGAGGGTGCAGTCTATTTCCATGAAACTCGAACAAGCCGCAAAACAGCTCGAAGCCATCGGCAACCCGACACGGCTCAAGCTCTATCGCACACTGGTCAGAGCCGGCGAAGCTGGCCGGCCGGTGGGATACTTGCAGGACACCCTTGGCATCGCGGCCTCGACGCTGTCCCATCACCTGCATCGCCTCATTCTGACCGGCCTCGTGACGCAGGAGCGTCAGGCGACGACCCTCATCTGCCGGGCCAACTATCCTATCATGCGCGACTTGATCGGCTTCCTGGCTGACGAGTGCTGTGCTGACGCAGCTTGCGGCGCGACGGAGAGCGACGCGGCGGCATAGCCTCTTTTTTGCATCGTATTTCGATGATCCCGGAAGGATGGAAAAATGTCGATGAATGACCCTGACGCCCTCCCTGTCGCCGTCATCGGAGCCGGCCCGGTCGGCTTGGCGGCTGCCGTCCAGCTCATCCAAAGGGGGCTCCCGGTGAAGGTCTATGAGGCCGGCGCTGGCATCGCCACAAATCTCAAGGACTGGGGCCATGTCCGGGTGTTCACGCCTTGGCGCTACTGTGTTGATCAGGCGGCCCGAAAGCGTCTTGAGGAGAGCGGCTGGACGATGCCCAAGCCCGAGGCGTTCCCCACCGCTGATGAATTGATTGCCCGCTACCTCGAGCCGCTAGCAAGGCTCCCTGAACTCTCCTCGTCCATCGAAACCAGTGCACGCGTGATTGCTGTTTCGCGCTGGGGCGCAGACAAGGTCTTGAGCAAAGATCGAAAGGCGCGACCGTTCATGCTGGTGGTCGAAACCGGGGAAGGCATCAGGCGCGACAGTGCACGAGCCGTCATTGACGCCTCAGGCACGTGGCAGACGCCAAATCCACTTGGGGCCGGTGGTGTCCCGGCGGAGGGCGAAGCGGAGTTCGCAGACAAGATTGCCTATGGCATTCCCGACATTCTCGGCCGCGACCGCACCCTTTATGCCGGCCGCGCCACGCTTGTTGTCGGTTCGGGTCATTCGGCCGCCAATGCCCTGCTCGATCTCGATAGGCTGGCTGCGGTTGAGCCGGGAACCGCTTTTGTCTGGGCGACACGCGGGACCGATCTGGTTCGCATTTACAGCGGTGGAGACTTGGATCAACTGCCTGCCCGTGGCGAGCTTGGTTCTGACGTTCGCGAACTTGCGGAGAGCGGGCGCACAAAGCTCGTCACTGGGTTCGCAACGCTGGCCATCCGCAGCTCAAACGGCCGCCTGGCAGTCGAAGGTCAGACGAAGGATGGCCTACAAATGCTCGGGCCTTTCGACCGCATCATCGCAGCGACTGGCCAGCGGCCCGATCTGTCCCTTACGCGCGAGCTTAGGCTTGATCTCGACCCCTGGCTTGAGGGCGTAAAGGCGCTGGGGCCTCTGATCGACCCCAACGAGCACTCCTGCGGCGACGTCCCCCCGCACGGCCATCGCGAACTGAGCCACCCCGAGCCCGACTTCTACACTGTCGGCATCAAGAGCTACGGCCGCGCCCCGACCTTCTTGCTGCTGACCGGGTATGAACAGGTGCGGTCGGTCGCGGCAGCCCTCGCTGACGACATGGCGGCTGCGGATGCGGTGCAACTGGTGCTACCCGAAACCGGCGTCTGCACGGTTCCCCAGTCGACCATACGCGCGACCGCTGGCGGATGCTGTGGTGGTCCCGCTTCTTCCGAGGCTGACGCCTGTTGTCTCGCCGATGCTGAAGCGAAGGCCGCTGGCAAGGGTGGCTGCGGGTGCGGGGTGGCAGCCTAATCGCATCACGCCCGATGAAACGCAGTCGCCGAACGATCATCACCGTCCTCGGGCTGACCCAGATCATGGCCTGGGGGTCCACCTATTACCTGCCGGCGGTGATTGCACCAAAGGTCGCCGCCGACACCGGCTGGCCGCTGCCTTGGGTCGTGGGTGGATTGTCGCTTGGCCTGCTCGTCGCCGGGCTGATTTCACCTCGCGTCGGCTCGTCCATTGAGCGCCACGGCGGCCGAAACATTCTAGCGTTCAGCGCCGGCTGCATCGGCGTCGGCCAGATCGGGCTCGCTGCCTCGCCGAACCTTGTCGCCTACATCGCAGCTTGGCTCGTTGTTGGGCTTGGAATGGGGGCGGGCTTGTACGATGCCGCCTTCGCGACCCTCGGCCGGCTCTACGGGCATAGCGCGCGCTCGGCCATCACAACCCTTTCGCTGTTCGGCGGCTTCGCCAGCACGTTCTGTTGGCCGATCTCGGCCTTCCTGATGGGCGAGACGGGCTGGCGCGGCACATGCCTCGTCTATGCTTCGGTCCAGTTGTTCTTCGCCCTGCCTCTGTATCTCGGAATGTTGCCGCGTGGGATACCGCTGCCGAGCGTCACAGATCGGCCGGGAAAGGAGCAGGTTGGCACCCCAGTTCAGCCGGCCTCAGTTCCGATCATGGTCGTCCTGGCTGCCACGCTGACCTTGGCGGCGGTCATTTCGTCGACTGTGTCGGTTCATCTCCTCACCATCTTGCAGGCCAGCGGCATGGCGCTCGCCGCTGCCGTTGGGCTCGGGGCACTGGTCGGCCCCGCTCAGGTGTCGGCGCGTGCCGTCGAGATGATCATCGCCCGCTACCATCATCCCATCTGGACCAAGTTCGCGTCGGTGAGCTTCGTCGCCATCGGCATTGGTGCGCTCTGCGTCGGGGTTCCGGTGGTGCCTGTGGCGCTGGCGTTCTACGGTGCAGGCATCGGCCTCGAAACGATAGCGCGAGGCACGCTGCCGCTCGCTCTGTTCGGTCCGTCGGGATACGCGAGACTGATGGGGCGACTTGCCATGCCCAGCTTGATCGCTCAAGCAGCAGCGCCGTCTGTCGGAGCGCTATTGTTGGAGCATGTGGGCGCTCACGGCACTCTAGCAGCTCTCGCTGGCTTGGCGCTGCTGAACGTCGGACTGGCGTGTAGCCTTGGCTGGCTGATCTTCCGTCGTCGAACCTTAAATTAGAGGTACAGGCGCAGTGATGCTTTGTAACCGGCCGGTAGCCCTGTGAAGCGGTTGGCCAGCCTATGAAGCTCCGTCACTTCGGCAACTGCCTGGTTGAAGATCAAAGAGACCAATTGGTGCCCCTAGCCGGGATCGAACCAGCACTCCTTGCGGAACTCGATTTTGAGTCGAGCGCGTCTACCAATTCCGCCATAGGGGCTCAGGCCGGGCGGCCTGGATGGGCGCGGACTATACGGGCGGACGGGCTTTCGTCAACTGGCCTGTTGCCGATTTGCAGGCGCTGACTGCACCCGGCCATGCCTTTCAGTCTCGTGAACGTCCCGCCATTGTGCGGCGCGGAAAATCTTTCTAGACAGGGGATGCGTTGAGGCGCTTCGGATCCCGAAGGGTGGATGCGGCGCTTTGGGACCTTGTCTTCCTGCCACCCGGTGGCCAAAACCACTGCGCGCTTTTCAGGAGAGCCGATGCTTCGCGGACTTTACGACTGGACCATGTCCCTGGCGGCGAGGAAATCGGCCGAATGGTGGCTGGCCTTCATCGCCTTCGTCGAAAGCTCGGTCTTTCTGGTGCCGGCCGACGTGCTCTATCTGCCGATGGCGCTGTCCAAGCCGGAGCGCGCCTATCGCTACGCGCTGGTTGCTACGGTGGCCTCGGTGCTCGGCGGCGTCGCCGGCTGGTTCATCGGCCACTACGCCTACGAGGCGGTCGCCAAGCCGATTCTGGAATTCTACGGCAAGTATGACGAGTTCGAGCAGCTGCGCACCTCATCCGGCGTCGGCTTCATCGTCCTGATGCTGATCACCTCGGGCGCGGCGCATTTGCCGCCGATCAAGGTCGTGACGATCTTGTCGGGCGTCATTGGCGTCAACCTCCTGCTGTTCATCGGGCTGGCGATCGTTGCGCGCGGCGCGCGTTTTCTGCTGCTTGCCTGGCTGCTGCGCCGCTACGGCGAGTCGATCAGGGAGTTCATCGAGAAACGGCTGGGCATGATCGTCAGCGCCGGCGCCGCTGCCCTTATTTTGCTCTATATCGCGGTCAGATACGCTCACGGATAATGCATGTCGGCCAAAAGTGCGCAGCGGTTTTGGGAGAACGACATGCATCGAAACAAGACTCAAGCGCGGCGCCTGAATTCATTTCTGCGCGACGCGCTTTAGGTGCCAAGCGAACGGATCACGACCGATGACAGCGACCATGACCGCCGACACTGGACGCCAGCGGACGCGTGCCGCGCTGTTCCTGGCCGTCGCCATGGCGGCGACGGTCGGCTCGGCGCTCGCCTTCCAGTATATCGGCGGCTACATTCCCTGCCATCTCTGCCTGGAGCAGCGCACGCCCTATTATATCGGCGCGCCGCTGATGCTGGTCGCGGCCGCTGCCTCGATGCTGCGCGCGCCGGCCTGGTTGACGCGCGGCCTGCTGGCGATCGGTGGCCTGTTGATGCTCTATGGCCTCTATCTCGGCGTCTACCACTCGGGCGTCGAGTGGGCGTGGTGGCCTGGCCCCGCCGACTGCACGGCCAGCGCCGGTCCGGTCGACACCGGCGGCAAGGGCGTGCTCGACGCGCTGGACAAGTTCGTGCCGCCCTCCTGCGACAAGGCCGCGCTTCGCATTCTCGGCCTGTCGCTCGCCGGCTGGAACGCCATCGCTAGCCTCATCCTGGCTGCCGTCGCCTTACGCTGCGCGCTCGCGCGCGACTGAGCTACACAGCCGTAGTGACGGGGAGAAAAGAGGCCGTCATCAATGGCTTCGCCAATGATCGACGTGCAGAATGGGTGACGTCGCGGCGGACAGTTCCTTCTCCCCGCAACTAAACGGAGAGAAGGTGGCGCCAGCCGGATGAGGGCAACGCCGAAGATCGGCAATTTGTCGTTGCATGGCCGGTCGATTGTGCCGAACTCTACGGCTCCAATTCGACATCCCAGTACAGATAGTCCATCCAGCTTTCATGCAGATGGTTGGGCGGGAACAGGCGGCCGTTATTGTGCAGATCGTGCACGGTCGGCTGATAGGGTTTTTGCAGCGGCCACATCTTGGCCTGCGCCGGCATCATGCCGCCTTTCCTGAGATTGCAGGGCGAGCAGGCGGCCACCACGTTCTCCCAGGTCGTCGCCCCGCCGCGATGGCGCGGGATGACATGGTCGAAGGTGAGATCGTCGGTCGTGCCGCAATATTGGCACTGGAAGCGGTCGCGCAGAAAGACGTTGAAGCGGGTGAAGGCGGGATGCCGCGACGGCCTCACATAGGCCTTCAGACTCACCACGCTCGGCAGCTTCATCGAGAAGGTCGGCGAGGAGACGGCGTGTTCGTATTCGGCGACGATATTGACCCGGTCGAGGAAGACAGCCTTGATGGCGTCCTGCCACGACCAGAGCGACAGGGGGTAATAGCTGAGCGGACGGTAATCCGCATTCAGCACCAGCGCGGGAAGCCCATCCGGAGATACGGCAACCGTCACGTAGTTGGCCTCCTTCGTTCCAAACCGAACGCCACGGATACTGTAAGCCCGACATGACAGGGATGTGAAGCGGATTGTCGTTCAGCGAAACGTTCAAAAACGCATGATTTTCATGCTTTTTCGGCCATCTCGACAGGTGGCGCCGCGTCCCTGCCCTTCAATTCCCGATAGTAGGCCCAGAAAAGCCGCGACGCGACCCCTCGCCACGGGCTCCATGATTCGGCCAGTCGAATCAGAGTTTTCTCCGGCGGACGAGGGTCGATGCCCAGGGCATGGCCGACCGCCGTCTGCAGCGCGACGTCGCGCGCGGGAAACACATCGGGGTGGCCGGCGGCGAACAGCAGGTAGCACTCCGCCGTCCACGGTCCGATGCCCGGCACCGCCGTCATCGCCGCGATCGCCTCGTCGGCATCGAGCGAGCAGAGATGGTGGAGGTCAAGCCCGCCGGCCACGGCTTGCGCGATGGCGATCAGCCCGCGCTGCTTCGGCCGCGACAGGCCGGCCTCGCGGAAAATATCCTCGCCGGCGCAAAGGATGCCTTCCGGCGTCAGCGGATCGACCAGCCTGATCAGCCGGCCGAAAATGGCATCGGCGCTGGCGCGGGATACCTGCTGCGAGACGATGATCGACGCGAGGCTGCCGAATCCGGGCTCGGAGAGCCTCAGCGGCACCTCGCCGGCCATGCCGCGTACCTTCTCCAGCCGTGGATCGAGCTGGCAGAGCGCGTCGAGTCCTGCCGCAATGTCGTCGAGCGAGGCGATGCGTTGCACGTTTGCTTGTTCCCAGGGCGCTCATGAAGTGGCAATTGATGGCTAACTATCAACCGGCGGAAGCGCCTTTCAACCCGAATGCCGTCCGAGACATGACGCTCCTGACATTCCGCTTCGCGCCGAGCCCCAATGGCGAGTTGCATCTCGGCCATGCCTATTCGGCCCTGCTGAACCGGCAAATGGCGGCGCGGGCGGGAGGACGGCTGTTGCTGCGCATCGAGGACATCGATGTCATCCGCTGCACGCCGGAATTCGAGGCCGGCATATTCCGCGACCTGGAATGGCTGGGGTTCGAATGGGAAGAGCCCGTGCGGCGCCAGTCCGAACACTTTTCCGAATACAGGGCCGTGCTCGACCGGCTGATCGCCGAGGAACTCGTCTATCCCGCCTTCATGAGCCGCGGCGAGATCCGCGCCTTCATTGCCGAGACCGAGAAACGCGGCCGCGATTGGCCGCGCGACCCCGACGGCGTGCCGCTTTATCCGCCGCTCGACAAGGCACTTCCGTCTAAGGAGCGCAGGCGGCGCATTGCCGAGAACACGCCTTTTGCCTGGCGGCTCGACATCGAGGCAGCCATGGCGCGCATGCCGGGCGCCTTGTCATGGGTCGAGTTCACCGACGAGGCCATGGCCGCGACGCAAACGGTCGACGCATCGCCGCAGGCCTGGGGCGACGTCGTCGTGGCGCGCCGCGATATCCCGACCAGCTACCATCTCGCAGTCGTCGTCGACGACGCGCTGCAGGGCGTCAGCCATGTCGTGCGTGGTCAGGACCTTTACGCGGCGACCAGCGTGCAGCGCTTGTTGCAGGACCTGCTCGGCCTCCCCGCGCCGCGCTACTTCCACCATCGGCTGATCCTCGGCTCGGACGGGCGGAAGCTGTCCAAGAGTTTCAAGGACACCGGTCTTGCCGCACTCAGGCAGGCAGGCGTCTCGCCGCAGGATGTCATGCGGCTCGTTGGGCTTTAACTACAAGCGAGCCAGTCCGGCCTTGATCAGCGCCATCACGCTGATGAAGACGAAGGCGCCGCTCAATCCCCATGCCACAGCTAGCTTGATATCCCGGAAGGTGATGCCGTGCTCATTGGCGATCATCACCGCGACGAAGAAGCCCAGCGTGAAGAGCAGCGTGTTGCCGGTCGAGCCGAAGCCGTCGTCCTTCATAATGGCATCGAGCGCGGTACCGAAGAAGAATCCGAAAACCGCGACGGTGGCGACCGCGAACAGCAGCCATGTCGTCCCGAGATGCAAAAGCATGCCTGCTCATGGCGTGCCTTAACGCCATGCCCCTCTTGGCACCGTTTGTTGAATTCGGATGAGCTTATGGATCAACCGTTTCGTTTTGCTTGCCGAATTGATCGGCATTAGAGCAATTGCCGACATTAACTTTTCACGCGCAGCCAGAGCCCTCCTTCCAATGCACAGCATCAAGCGGTTCATCCCCGCCTCTTTCGTCGTTCTGTGGGCGACCGGCTTCATCGGCGCGCGCTATGCCATGCCATGGGCGGAGCCTTTCACCTTCCTCGCCATCCGCTTCGTGCTGGCGGCGATCCTGTTTGCGGGACTGACTGTCCTTATCGGCTCGCGACGGGCCACCCGCGAGGAGGCGCTTCATGCGACGGTGGCCGGCGTCCTAATGCACGGCGTCTATCTGGGCGGCGTCTTCTGGGCGATCCACAGAGGCATGCCGGCCGGGCTTTCGGCGCTGATCGTCGGCCTGCAGCCGCTGATCACGGCGGTGCTCGCCGGCAAATTTCTCGGCGAGGCGATCCTGCCGCGCCATTGGGCGGGCCTTGCCGTCGGGCTTCTGGGCGTCGTCATCGTGCTGTGGCCGAAGCTCGGCATGATTGGCGGCGGCGTTACCGCGGCAACGCTGACGGCCTCGCTGGTCTCGGTGCTCGGCATGGCCGCTGGTACGATCTGGCAAAAGCGCTTCGCCTCCGGCGGCGACCTCGTCTCGGCGACCATGTGGCAGTATGTCGGCGGCTCGGTCGTCACGCTCCTGGGGTCGCTCGCCTTCGAGACGCGCACCATCACCGTCAACGGCGAGCTCATCTTTGCCATGGCATGGCTGGTCCTGGTGCTGTCTCTCGGCGCCATCTTCCTGTTGATGGTGATGATCAGGGACGGCGAGATCTCGAAGGTCGCATCGCTGTTCTATCTTGTGCCCGCCGTCACCGCCGTCATCGCGTGGGCTCTGTTCGGCGAAGAGCTCACTCTGCTGCAGATCGCCGGCATGGCGATCGCCACTTTGGGCGTCGGGCTCGCGACCGCCCGTCAGGACAGAGCTCAACCCACGCGGGCGCGCGCCTCGAGATAGCGGCTGATCGCGGCATTGAGCTCGCCGCCAAGGATGAAAATGGCCGAGATGATGTAGAGGAACACCACCGCGATCATGATCGAGGCCAACCCCGCATAGGTCGTCACATAGGACGAGAAATGGTCGAGATAGGTG
This sequence comes from Mesorhizobium sp. WSM3873, assembly GCF_001672445.1. NCBI lineage: Bacteria > Pseudomonadati > Pseudomonadota > Alphaproteobacteria > Hyphomicrobiales > Phyllobacteriaceae > Mesorhizobium > Mesorhizobium sp. WSM3873. The sequence goes on from NZ_LYTM01000003.1 coordinate 112,286, forward strand.
GCGAAGATGGTCGAGCCGGCCAGCCACGCGACCAGCGTGAAGACGATGCCCGGAACGATGGAAACGAAGCGGCGCTTGCCGGCCGGCAGCCAGATATGCACCGCGAACAGGCCGATGACGATGACCGTCGAGGCGATCACGTAACGCCATATGGTGATCGTGCCCATATAGGGCTTGATCCATTCCAGATGCGCCTCGGCCAGCCGCGCGAGCAGGGGCGCGAGCACCAGAAGCACGCTGACGGCGAGAAAGCAGGCCGTCGCGATCAGCACGAAGACGATGCTCTGCACCCGGCGGTGGATGATGCCGCGCGTCTCGGTAACGCGATAGGCGCGGTTGAGCGAGGTCCTTAGCGCCTCGATGCCGTTCGAGGCGAAGTAGGCGGCTAAGAGCACGCCGTAGGTCAGGAGGTCGCTGCGCCGCACGGTGAGCACATTCTGCACCTCGCGCGCGATCGGCTTGGCAATCTGCTCCGGCCAGGTGTCGAAGACCAGATGCACGGCCGTGTCGGCGAAGGCGCGCGCGCCGAGAAAGCTGGCCAGCGTCGTTGCGAAGATCAGGAACGGAAACAGCGCCATCAGCGAGGTGATCGCCAGATGGCTGGCCATTGCCCAGCCATCGTCGGTGGTGAAATGGCCGATCGCATCGTAGAGCACGCGCTTGACCGCGACGATATTCCTGAGCAAGGACCCGCGCTCCGCTCGATTGTGTCGACGCCGCGAATATGGGAAGGGATTGCGGCAAATGGCAACCCCAGGTCCCACAACGTTGCCCACCGCTGAACAGTTGCGCAGCATCATCGTCACCGGCACCTCCTCCGGCATAGGCGCCTATTGCGCGCGGGCATTGAAGGCGGAAGGCTGGCGCGTGTTCGCCACGGCTCGCGCACCGGCCGACATCGCCGCGCTCGAGGCGGAGGGCATCGAAGCCTTCTATCTCGACTATCGCGAGCCCGAGTCCATCGCCGCCTTGGCCGAGGCCGTGCTGGAGCGCACGGGCGGCACGCTCGACGCGCTGTTCAACAATGGCGCCTACGCGCAACCCGGTGCCGTCGAGGACCTGCCGGTCGAAGCGCTGCGCGAGCAGTTCGAAGCCAATTTCTTCGGCTGGCACGACCTGACCCGCCGCGTCGTGCCGGTCATGCGCCGCCAGGGGCACGGTCGCCTCGTCCACTGCTCCTCGATCCTGGGGCTCGCCCCGGTCCGTTTTCGCGGCGCCTATTCGGCGTCGAAACATGCCGTCGAAGGCCTGATGCTTTGCCTGCGCCAGGAGCTCGAAGGCAGCGGCATTCATGTCTCGTTGATCGAGCCGGGGCCGGTGATCTCGAAGATCGCCAGCAACGGCCTGGTATGGTTCTTGAAGAACATCGACGTCGAGAACTCCGTTCACCGCGCCGACTACCAGGCGCAGCTCGCGCGGCTCAAGGCCGGCGGCAGCGTCTCGCGTCTGAAGCCCGGACCTGAGGTGGTCCATGCTGCCTTGCGCCACGCGCTTCTGTCACAGCGCCCCCACCCGCATTATGTGGTAACGGTGCCGGCCAGAATCGGCGTGGCGCTTAAGCGCATCCTGCCGGCCTCGATGCTCTACCGCGTGCTCGCCAGGCGGGCCTGACCGAAACCCAACTGGAGCCAGCCCCATGGCAACCGTCTTCAACATCCTCGCCATAGTCGTCATGGCTGCCGTCGTGGTCGTGCTGATCCGCGGCCTCGTCAACATGATGCGCGGCGGCTCCGGCTTCACCTCCAACAAGCTGATGCAGGCCCGCGTGCTGCTGCAGTTCATAGCTCTGGTGCTCATCATGCTGACCGTCTACTTCACCCGTAAGTAACGGGCCGGGAGGAGAACGTGGTCAAGCTCAACAAGATCTATACCCGTACCGGCGACGACGGGACCACCGGTCTGGGCAGCGGCGAGCGGCGCCTGAAGTCAGATCTGCGCGTCGAAGCCTACGGCACCGTGGACGAAGCAAATGCCTGCGTCGGCATGGCGCGCGTCCACACCGCAACCGATCATCCGGCGATCGACGCCATGCTCTCCCGCATCCAGAACGATCTTTTCGACCTCGGCGCCGACCTTGCGGTGCCGGACAACGGCAAACCGCTCGGCTACGAGCCGCTGCGCATCGTCGCCGCGCAGACCGGGCGCGTCGAAAAGGACATCGATGCTCTCAACAAGGACCTGCAGCCGCTGAAATCCTTCGTGCTGAACGGCGGCACGCCTGCCGCGGCAGCCCTGCATCTTGCGCGCACCGTAACACGGCGCGCCGAGCGCCTCATGGTGGCGCTGGCGCAGGACCCGGCCGAGCACGTCAACCGCGAAGCGCTGAAATACGTCAACCGCGTCTCCGACTTCCTGTTCGTCGCCGCCCGGGCGGTCAATGACAACGGAATTGCCGACGTGCTATGGGTTCCCGGCAAGAACCGCTGACAACCGGGTATGGCGGGAGGGTCCGATGTTCATCCCGCTCTACGACACCAACAGGCTCCGCCACATCCGCCTGCAATATGTGACGATCGGCCTGATCGCCGCGAATGCCTTGGTCTATCTCGCTACCACGCTTGGCGGCGAGAGCTTCACCAATGCCGCCGTGCTTGGCCTCGGCTTCATCCCTTCTGTCGTCCATGACAAGGTGGAGCTGTCGCCCGAATTCGTCGTCATTCCCGAAAGCCTCAGCTATCTCACCTATTCCTTCCTGCATGCCGACATCTTCCATCTCGGCGGCAACATGCTGTTCCTGTGGGTGTTCGGCGACAATGTCGAGGACGCGCTCGGCCACATACGCTACCTGATCTTCTACCTCGCCTGCGCGGCGGCGGGCGCTTTCTTTCAAGGCTTGGTCGGCTGGGATTCCCAGGTGCCGCTAATCGGCGCCTCCGGCGCCATCGCCGGCGTGGTGGCGGCCTATCTGATCCTCTATCCGAGGGTTAAGGTGTGGGTATTGGTCTTTGCGCGCATTCCTCTGCGCATCCCGGCCTTCATCCCGCTCGTCCTTTGGATCCTGTTCCAGATCGTGATGTTTGCCGCCGGCGGAGAGGATCAGATTTCCTGGGCCTGCCACATCGGCGGCATCATTGCCGGCGCCGTTCTCGTCCTGGTGCTGCGCAGCCGCGGCGTGCCGCTGCTTGCCGGCGCAGACGGCGAGCCGGACCCGACGCCGAAGGTCCAGAACGTCCCTCTCCCGATCGAGCCCGGACCAGCGCCCGAGGCGCCGGCACAGACGGCGCCTCGATGGGGCCGCGGCGCGGCGTCACCGCCAGACTGAACCGATTTGAGTGCGACGTGCATATTGACGCGCCGGATTGCCGCCACTACGGAACGCCACCACAGAGCATGATCCCGAAAAGTGGGGACCGCTTTTCGGAACGATCATGCTCAACCGAAACATCGGGGTGGAACAGCTTCTTGGCCGTTGGAGACCAGAATTCCGCCCGGAATGTCGGCTTTCGACAACTCTGACAAGGCGCACACTGCTATAGCGCGCCCGACTATCTCAGGAGAGGTGACAGGAAAATGAAGATCCTTGTGCCCGTGAAGCGGGTTGTGGACGCGAACGTCAAGGTCCGGGTCAAGGCCGACGGACTGGGCGTCGAGCTTGCCAACGTCAAGATGGCGATGAACCCGTTCGACGAGATCGCGGTCGAGGAAGCGATCCGGATCAAGGAAGCCGGCAAGGCCGAGGAGATCATCGTCGTCTCGATCGGCCCGCAGCAGGCGCAGGAGACGCTGCGCACCGCGCTCGCCATGGGCGCCGATCGCGCCATCCTGGTCAAGACCGACGAGCAGACCGAGCCGCTGGGTGTGGCCAAGGTGTTGAAGGGCGTGGTCGAGGCCGAGAAGCCCGGCCTCGTCATCCTCGGCAAGCAGGCGATCGACGACGACAGCAACCAGACCGGCCAGATGCTGGCGGCGCTGCTCGGCTGGGCGCAAGGCACCTTCGCCTCCAGGATCGAGCTCGCCGGTGATCATGCCAAGGTGACGCGTGAGGTCGACGGCGGCCTGCAGACGGTTGAGCTGAAAATGCCGGCGATCGTGACCGCCGACCTTCGCTTGAACCAGCCGCGCTATGCATCGCTCCCCAACATCATGAAGGCCAAGAAGAAGCCGCTCGACGAGAAGAGCCCGGCCGACTACGGCGCCGACGTCAAGCCGCGCCTGAAGGTGATCAAGACCGAGGAGCCCGGCGGCCGCAAGGCGGGCGTCAAGGTCAAGAGCGTCGCCGAGCTGGTCGAGAAGCTCAAGAACGAAGCCGGCGTGCTCTAAGCGGTCAGGAAAGGAACAGGAAAATGGCAATTCTCCTCATCGCCGAACACGACAACGCAAGCCTTTCCGACCAGACCGCCAAGGCGCTCGCGGCGGCCCTGCAGATCGGCTCGGATGTCGATGTGCTGGTCGCCGGTAAAGGCGCCAAGGCGGCAAGCGACGCGGCCGCCAAGCTGAAGGGTGTTCGCAAAGTCCTGCTGGCCGAGGCCGACGAGCTCTCCGAGCGCCTGGCGGAGCCGCTGGCTGCGCTCGTCGTCTCGCTCGCCGGCTCCTATGACGCGATCGTCGCCCCCGCCACCTCAGCGGGCAAGAACGTCGCGCCGCGCGTGGCGGCCCTGCTCGACGTCGCGCAGGTCTCGGAGATCATCGAGGTGGTCTCGCCCGACACCTTCAAGCGGCCGATCTATGCCGGCAACGCCATCCAGACCGTGCAGTCGACCGACGCCAAGAAGGTGATCACGGTGCGCACCGCCTCCTTCCAAGGAGCGCCCGAGGGCGGCTCGGCTTCGGTCGAGACGGTGAACGCCGCCGCCAATCCCGGCCTCTCCTCCTTCGTCGAGAACAAGCTCTCCGAGAACGACCGTCCCGAGCTGACTTCGGCCAAGATCATCATCTCGGGTGGCCGTGCACTCGGCTCCTCGGAGAAGTTCCAGGAGGTCATCCTGCCGGTCGCCGACAAGCTCGGCGCTGCCGTCGGCGCATCCCGCGCCGCCGTCGACGCTGGCTATGCGCCCAACGACTGGCAGGTCGGCCAGACCGGCAAGGTGGTCGCCCCCGATCTCTACATTGCGGTCGGCATCTCCGGCGCCATCCAGCATCTTGCCGGCATGAAGGATTCCAAGGTCATCGTCGCCATCAACAAGGACGAGGAAGCGCCGATCTTCCAGGTTGCCGACTACGGTCTCGTCGGCGATCTCTTCGTCATCCTGCCGGAACTGCAAAAGGCGCTTTGACGCTTTCTGCTCTGGCATATTAAAATCGGAAGGGTGGGGTAGACGAAGTCGCCCCGCCCTTTTAGTTTGCACTGCACAAAAAGCAGGCCGGTAAAGACTTGCGCAATTCCAGGAAAAGTCCGTAGCGGTTTTCCCTCCGGAATTGCGATAAACAAAAAGGGCAATTCCAGGAAAGTGCCGAGCCACTTTGCGTCCGGAATTGCGGGAAACAAAGAGAAGGGAGCGCTTCCGTGCCTCGCAGAAGCGGAAATGCTCCAGACGGGATTGGGGTAATGAGCAAGATCGAGACGATCGGCATTGTCGGCGCAGGTCAAATGGGGGGCGGTATCGCCCACGTCTCGGCGCTGGCCGGCTACAAGGTCCTGATCCACGACATCTCGCCCGACCGGGTCGAGAAGGGCATCGCCACGATCAGCGGCAACATGGCCCGTCAGGTCGGTTCGGGAAAGCTCGAGGAGAAGGCGCGCAACGAGGCGATGGCCCGCATCTCATCGGCGTCCGCCATGGCCGATCTTGCCGCCGCCGACCTCGTCATCGAGGCGGCGACCGAGGATGAGACGGTCAAGCGCAAGATCTACGCCCAACTCTGCCCGCAGCTCAATCCGGAGGCGATTCTCGCGACCAACACCTCCTCGATCTCGATCACCCGGCTCGCCGCGCAGACCGACCGGCCTGAGCGCTTCATCGGCATACATTTCATGAACCCGGTGCCGGTGATGAAGCTGGTCGAGCTGGTGCGCGGCATCGCCACCGAGGACCAGACGTTCGAGGCCGCCAAGACCTTCGTGAACAGGCTCGACAAGACGATCACCGTTTCGGAGGATTTCCCGGCCTTCATCGTCAACCGCATCCTGTTGCCCATGATCAACGAGGCGATCTACACGCTCTATGAGGGCGTCGGCACGGTGGACGCCATCGACACCGCCATGCGGCTCGGCGCCAACCATCCGATGGGGCCGCTACAACTGGCCGACTTCATCGGTCTCGACACCTGCCTGTCGATCATGCAGGTGCTGCATGAGGGCCTGTCGGACTCCAAGTATCGCCCCTGCCCGCTGCTGGTGAAATATGTCGAGGCCGGCTGGCTCGGCCGCAAGACCGGCCGCGGCTTCTACGACTATCGCGGCGACCATCCGGTGCCGACGCGCTGAGCCGCCCGCGACTGAACGCTCACCACGCGGCGTTCAGGATGCCGCGGCAAGCGGGAGGGGCGCCGCCTCGTCCTTCGAAACTTCATCGGGTGCTGCCGAAACGCAGCCGCGGCCGGCCGCCTTGGCGGCATAGCAGGCGGCATCGGCACGGGCGATGATCTCATCCACCTCGCCGCAGCCGGCGCGGATCGGCGCAAGCCCGATGCTGGCGGCGATCGAATGCGGACGACCGTCCCAGCTGAAGCCCAGGTTGCGGATGGCTTCGATGATGCAACGCGCCGCGACCGTCGCTCGCGCCGGCGCGCCCGATTTCAGTATGACCGCGAACTCGTCGCCGCCCAGGCGGGCGACGATATCTTCCGGCCCGAGCACGTTGCGGATGGCGTCGGCGACGCGCTTCAGCAGCGCATCGCCCGCCGCGTGGCCGCCAGTGTCGTTGACCGCCTTGAAGTGGTCGAGGTCGACGAACATGAACTGATGCTCGCCGCCATTCAACCGGCACCAATCGACCAGCTCCTCCATCGTGCGGATGAAGCTTGGGCGGTTGGCGAGCCCGGTCAGCGCGTCATGGGCCGCGGCATAAGCGAGCTGGCGCTGCAGGGCGCGCGCGTCGGTGAAATCCTGGAAGACGATGACGAGCCCGCAGAACTCGTCGTGGTCGTTCATGATCGGCGACACCATTTGGCGGATGCTGCAGCGCGTGTCGTCGCGCCTGATGAGCACGGCGCGGGCGTTCTGATCGCAATGATGGCGGTCGGCGGCCGAAGCTCGCGTCAGGCCGATCCTCTGCCCGGTTTCCTCGTCGACCGCCCAGTAGACATCGCCGAGCACCTTGCCAAGCGCCTCGCCGCTGGCAATGCCGGTGAGCTTTTCGGCGACCGGATTCATGAAGCTGACGCGGTTGGCGGCATCGGTGCAGATCACCGCGTCGCCGATCGACTGCAGCGTCACCCTGAGCCGCTCCTTTTCGTCGGCGAGCATCGCCGCCGAGACCTTGCGCCGTTCTTCGGCCTCCTTGCGCTCCGTGATATCGGTCAAGCTGCCGATCGCCCGGATCAGCCGGCCCTCGCCGTCGCGTTCGATCGCCTTGCCGCGGTCGAGGATCCAGACCCAATGGCCGTCCTTGTGGCGCATTCGGAACTCGGCCTCGAAGAAGGCCGTCTCGCCGGCAAGATGCGCCCGGTCCGCGTCGGCGACAATTTGGCGGTCGTCCGGATGGATCATCGTCAGCCAGCGGTCGGGGTCCCCGTCCAGCTCGCCATCCTCATAGCCCAGCATTCTGACCCAGGTTTCGGAGTAAGTCGTGCCGCCCTTGCGCATGTCGAGGCTCCAGACGCCTTGTCCGGCGCTGGTCAGCGCGAAATTCCAGCGCGTCTCGGCTTCGGCGATGCGCGCTTCGGCCTGCTTGCGCGCATCGATGTCCTCGATCTGCGACACAAGATAGAGCGGCTTGCCGGTCTCGTCTTCGCGAATGACCGAGCCCGCAAGCTGCGCCCAGACCGGAGTGCCGTCCTTCTTCAGGTAGCGCTTCTCGAAATGAAAGGAATCGATCTTTCCCTCTTTCAGCGCGATCATCGTCTCACGGCCGATCTGCAGGTCGTCGGGATGCGTGATCTGGAAGAAGGTCAGCGCCTCGATTTCCGCCCGGCTGTAGCCGAGCATCGCCGCGAAGGCGGGATTGGTCTGAAGGATGCGGCCTTCGAGGCCGACGATGGCGACGCCGATCGCCGAATCTTCCATCGCGCGGCGAAAGCGCTGCTCGCTCTCGGCAATCTGCCGGCGGTCGTCGATGATCCTGCGGATGAACAGCGCCGAGACAAACAGCGTCACGGCCGTGACGGCGACGGATATCTGCAGGCAGAACTTCAGCGCGTCCGCGCCGAGCTCCAGCGCCGGCAACAGGACCGATGCCATCGGGGTGACGATCCCAGCCGCCATCAAGGCGAGCACAGATCGCTTGCCGGCCCGCGGACCTTTCCAACTCAACCACGCCACAATGCGATTCCACCCCATGCGCAACTGCCACAACCCTGGCGGATCGATTTTAAGGAATGGTTGTAAGCTGCGGCGGCCACGCGGCTAACCGGCAAAGCAATTGCCGGCATGATTAAGGATCGGTGTGTAATCCTACCAGCGGACGAAAAACCGTCCGCCAAGCGCGCCGAGCGCGGTGAGGAAAGCGATCGCGATCGTATACCACGTGGCGACGAACAGCGGCGAATCGTCGAAGCAATGCGCGGCATAGAAGGTCGCCGCCAGTCCGCCCGCGAGCAAGCCCGCGACCGCGCCGGCCAGCACCGGCCGCGTCGGCGCGCCATAGCGCAGCATACCGAGGAAGATCGCCAGGGGACCGATGCCGATCAACGGGATGAAGCTCATGCAGATCATCATGTTGGAACCCACGAGCCGCCTGCCCCAGTCCGCCTCCGGCACGACGAAAAGCTCCAGGATGACCGCGATCACGACGAGCGCAGGCGCGGCGAGCGTCCATAGTTTCGCTCGCCTGCTCGCCGCACCGGGCGTCGACAGGGCTCGGATCAGAGCGAATGCGCTGGTCGTGAGCGCCAAGGTGAAGACGAACTTCGACATGAAGCGCATCGTATGCATGGCCGGCATGATGTCCGGGCGCGGACCGATGGTCATGAAAAAGACCACCGCCGCGACCACAACCGCCACGCCGACGGCCAGCCACCAGGCGAGGCCAAGCGGCATCGCCTTGTTGCGGGCATCGGCGTCGAGCGCCTTTATGAGGTCCTCGGTTCTCATGTCACCGTCGTCCGAACCTTTTGGCGATCGCGGCAAGGCCGCGATGCAGCGACACGCGCACCGCCGTCTCGCTGATGCCGAGCTTGACCGCCGTTTCGCCGATCGAATGGCCGTCGACCGAGATCGAGGAAACCACGGAACGCTGCGAGGGCGGCAAGCCGTCCAGGGCCCGGTTTATGTCGCGCTCGCTCACCGTCTCCGCTTCCGGCTCGGCGAACGTCTCTGCGATCTCGTCGATCTCGACCTCGATGCGACGGCCGCGCCTGCGGAATGCATCGATCAGCTTGAAGCGGGCGATCGCATAGACCCATGGCAGCACCGGCGCGTCTTCTCGCCACGTGTGCCTTTTGACGTGAATGGCCAGCAAGGTTTCCTGCACGACATCCTCGGGGTCGACCCCGCCCTGGACGATCTTGCGCCGGACGAAGCCACGAACGAGAGCGGCTATCCGGTGAAGAAAGTCGGCGTAAGCCCTTTCGTCTCCCGCGATCGCGGCCCTGAGCAGCCGGGAAAGCTCGGCCTCGTCCTTGCCGGTCACAAGAGTTTACCCCCGATGTTCGCGTCTCGGCCCTGGTTTGTTACGTGTCCGGCGAAATAATGTCCAAGCCAAAGTACCGGAAAATCACGAAAGTTTGCGGCACGGCGACCGATTGAAGCAGGCCGGAATGTTGACTATCGTAATCAGGTATTTATAGGTGCGCCTGAGCCCGAACCCCTGTCTCCAGATTTGAGGACGATGCCCATGAAAACTGCCTTTTCCACTCTTGCCGGCGCCGCCGCGCTGGCGCTCGGCCTGATTGCCGGACCGGCCATGGCGGAGGATGCAGGCATCATCGTCTACAACGCCCAGCATGAAAGCCTGGCCAAGGAATGGGCGAAGGGCTTCACCAAGGAAACCGGCATCAAGGTCACGCTGCGCAACGGCGGCGACAGCGATTTCTCCAACCAGATCGTCGCCGAGGGTGCTGCCTCGCCGGCCGACGTGTTCCTGACAGAGAATTCGCCTGCAATGGCGCTGGTCGAGGCGGCCGGCCTGTTCGCGCCGGTGGATGCCGACACCCTCGCTCAGGTTCCGCAGGAATACCAGCCTTCGAGCGGCAAATGGGTGGGCGTCGCCGCGCGCAGCACCGTCTTTGCCTACAACAAGGACAAGCTCAAGGAAGGCCAGCTGCCCAAGTCGCTGCTCGACCTTGCCGATCCGAGCTGGAAGGGCCGGTGGGCCGCCTCGCCGTCCGGCGCCGATTTCCAGGCCATCGTCAGCGCGATGCTCGAGCTCAAAGGTGGAGCCGCGACTTCCGACTGGCTGAAGGCCATGAAGGAGAACTTCACCGCCTACAAGGGCAACAATACGGTGATGAAGGCGGTCAATGCCGGGGAGATCGATGGCGGCGTGATCTACCACTACTACTATTTCGGCGACCAGGCGAAGACCGGCGAGAACAGCAAGAATGTCGGCCTGCATTATTTCAAGAACCAGGACCCGGGCGCGTTCGTGTCGATCTCTGGCGGCGGCGTGCTGGCCTCGAGCAAGCATCCGAAGGAAGCCCAGGCTTTCTTGAAGTGGGTCACCGGCAAGGCCGGCCAGGAGGTTTTGAAAACCGGGACCTCTTATGAATACGCGGTCGGCAAGGATGCCATGTCGAACCCGAAGCTCGTGCCGCTGGCCGATCTGCAGGCACCCAAGATCGATCCGACGCACCTGAACTCGAAGAAGGTCATCGACCTGATGACGCAAGCCGGCTTGCTTTAGTCCGCGTTCGTCCTAAAAGGACAACCGACCGTGCTCCCGCCGGAATTCGCTTTCCGCGGGAGCGCTTTTGTTTTGGAGATGGCCTCGTCGATGACGATCATCTGCGTTTCCGACCGCGTTCGCGGTTCATCAGATCGTCTCCAGGCGGTGCATTCCGGCTGATGTCCGCGATCGACCTCACGCATTCGGGGCCGCCGGCTGCCGCAAGACAGAGCCGGCGATCCACGTCGTGGATTACGCTTGCGGCCGCCATCGTCTCCCTGATCGCTCTCCTGCCGCTTGCCTTCATTGTCTGGGTGGGCATCCAGACGGGATGGGACACGGTGGTGGCGCTGATCTTTCGGCCTCGCGTCGGCGCGCTCCTGGTCAACACCATCCTGCTTGTCGTCCTGGCCGTCCCGATCGCCATCGTGCTGTCGGTGGCGCTTGCCTGGCTGACCGAGCGCAGCGACCTTCCCGGCAACCGTTGGTGGTCGTGGCTGTCGGTGGCGCCCTTGGCAATTCCCGCCTTCGTCCACAGTTACGCCTGGATCAGCCTAATCCCCGGCCTGCACGGGCTCTGGGCCGGCGTGATCGTCTCCGTCATCGCCTATTTCCCGTTTCTCTATCTGCCGATCGCAGCGGCGCTGCGCCGGCTTGACCCGGCGCTGGAAGATGCCGCCGCAGCATTGGGCCTCGGACCCTGGCGCGTCTTCGCGCGTGTCGTGCTGCCGCAGTTGAGGCTGGCCATCTGCGGCGGTTCGCTGCTGGTTGGCCTGCACCTGCTTGCCGAATACGGGCTTTATGTCTTCATCCGCTTCGATACCTTCACCACCGCGATCGTCGACCAGTTCCAGTCGACCTTCAACGGCGCGGCGGCGAACATGCTCGCCGCCGTGCTGGTCGCCTGCTGCTTCGTGCTGCTTGGCGTGGAGGTGATCGTGCGTGGTGAGGAGCGTTATGCCCGCGTCGGCTCCGGGGCGGCGCGCCAGCAGCAGCGTACCGCCCTCGGCCGCGCGGCGCTGCCTTGCCTGCTGCTGCCCGCCGGCACTGCGCTGCTCACGCTCGGCGTGCCCTTTGTGACCGTCGGCCGCTGGCTGCTTGCCGGTGGCGCCGACGTCTGGCGTTGGGACGAGATCAGCCTGGCGCTCGGCCAGACGCTGGTCCTCGCCGTCGCCGGCGCGCTGCTTGCCACGGTCGCCGCAATGCCCATGGCCTGGATCTCGATCCGTGCGCCCGGCCGCTTGCAGCGCCTACTCGAGAGCTGCAACTACATCGTCGGCTCGCTGCCGGGTGTGGTCGTCGCGCTGGCGCTGGTGACCATCACCGTACGCATCGCCTTGCCGCTCTATCAGACGCTCTTCACCATCCTTTTCGGCTATGCGCTGATGTTCCTGCCGCGCGCGCTGGTCAGCCTGCGCGCCTCGATCGCCCAGGCGCCGGTGGAACTCGAACGCGCAGCTTCGAGCCTCGGCCGCCCGCCGCTCAGGGCGCTATGGTCGACCACGATCCGGCTGTCGGCGCCGGGCGCGGCGGCCGGGATGGCGATGGTGGCGCTCGGCATCACCAATGAATTGACCGCCACGCAGATGCTGGCGCCGAACGGCACCCGCACCCTTGCGATGGCGTTCTGGTCCTACAGCGGCGAGATCGACTACGCCTCGGCCGCCCCTTACGCCTTGATCATGGTGGCGATGTCGCTGCCCATGACCTGGGTGCTCTACGTCCAGTCAAAGCGGATGGCCGGCCGATGAGCTTCCTCGAGCTCCGCGACGTAGCAAAACATTATGGCCCGGTGGGAGCACTTGCCGGCGTTGACCTCACCGTCGAAAGCGGCAGCCGCACCGCGATCGTCGGACCCTCCGGCTGCGGCAAGACCACCTTGCTGAGGCTGATCGCCGGCTTCGAGGCGCCAGACCGCGGCCGCATCGCGCTCGACGGCAAGCTGCTCGCCAATGGCGGGGCGGCGGTGCCGGCGCATCGCCGCGGCATCGGCGTGGTGGCGCAGGACGGCGCCCTCTTCCCGCATCTCACCATCGCCGACAACATCGGCTTCGGCATGCCCCGAAGCGCCGAGAAGCGCGCCGAGCACATTGTCGAGCTCGCCTATATCGTCGGGCTGGACAAGGCGATCCTGAAGCGCCGTCCGCACGAGCTTTCCGGCGGCCAGCAGCAGCGTGTCGCGCTTGCCCGCGCCATGGCGATGAAACCCCGGCTGATGCTCCTCGACGAGCCGTTCTCGGCGCTCGACACCGGCCTGCGCGCCTCGATGCGCAAGGCTGTGGCCGAGCTTCTGGAGGATGCGGGCATCACCACCATCTTGGTCACCCATGATCAGGCCGAGGCGCTGTCCTTCGCCAGCCAGGTAGCCGTCATGCGCGACGGCCTGTTCTCGCAAGTCGGCACGCCGCGCGAGCTCTACTTCCAGCCCAGGGACAGGATGGTTGCCGAGTTCCTCGGCGACGCCATCATCGTGCCGGCCAAGATCGCCGACGGCTTTGCCATATCGCCACTCGGCCGCATCGCGGTCGACATCACCGAGCGGCGCGACGTCGCCCGTATCATGCTCAGGCCCGAGCAAGTGGTGCTTAAACGAACCTCCCGCGAAGGCATGTCGGGGACGCCGGACATGCTGTTCGGCGAGGTGACGGACTCCGAATTCGCCGGCTCGGTCTGCACCATCGCCGTGCGGCTGCTCAACAGCCCGGATCCGCCGGATGCGGCCGCGATCGGCAACACACCGCTCATCCTGCGCAAGACCGGCATGGACGTGCCGGAGGTCGGCGAGATCGTGCGCCTCACCGTGACCGGCAAGGCGCATGTGTTTGCCTGAAGCTGGGTCAAGAGGAGGGGCTTGTGCTGTCGAGGCGCCTGCCGCCCCGATCGAACCAGTGCAACTTCTCGGCTGGGGCGGTGATGCGCAACTTGTCGCCGGGCTTTGCCGCCGTGCGGCCGCCAACCCGTATCACGATACGATTGCCGGCGGCCGAGCAGTGCAGGAAGGTTTCCGCGCCGACCGGCTCCACGGCCTCGACCGTTGCGGACAGCATCAGCGCCCCGGATCGGTCCTCGGCATCGGCGACGAGTTCGGCGTCCTCGGGCCTGAAGCCTAGCATTGCCGCCTGCCCGCCGGGCGGGGCAAGCCCAAGCAACTTTCCTTCCAGCTCATTTGCAGAACTTTCTGTGCTCAGTGAGAGCAGGTTCATCGGCGGCGCGCCAATGAAGGACGCGACGAATGTCGAGGCCGGCTTCTCGTAAATGTCGAGAGGAGCGCCGATCTGCTCGACCAGCCCGGCATTCATGACGACAAGCATGTCGGCTAGCGTCATCGCCTCGAGCTGGTCGTGCGTGACATAGACCGAAGTGACGCCGAGCCTGCGCTGCAGGCTCTTGATCTCGACCCGCATCTGGCCGCGCAGCTTGGCGTCGAGGTTGGAGAGCGGTTCGTCGAACAGGAAGACTTTCGGATTGCGCACGATCGCCCGGCCCATGGCGACGCGCTGTCGCTGGCCGCCGGAAAGCTCGCGTGGGCGCCGGTCGAGCAGTCCCGACAATTCCAGCACCTTGGCAGTTGAACGCACTCTGCTGTCGACCTCGGCCTTCGGCGTGCCCCGATTGCGCAGGCCATAGGCCATGTTGTCGTAGACCTTCATATGCGGGTAGAGCGCGTAATTCTGGAAGACCATGGCAATGTCGCGTTCGGTCGGACCGACGGCATTGACGATCTTGCCGTCGATCGCAACCGTTCCGGACGAGATGGTCTCGAGTCCGGCGATCATCCTGAGCAACGTCGATTTGCCGCAGCCGGAGGGACCGACCAGCACGCAAAGCTGCTTGTCCGGAATGGCGATGGAAACGCCTTTCACGGCCTCGACGCCGCCGGCATAGACCTTCCTCACATCATTGAGATCAACCGTCGCCATCGCCCCTCACTTCTCGGATTCGACCAGGCCGCGCACGAACCAGCGCTGCATCAGCACCACGACAAGGATCGGCGGCACGATGGCCAGCATCGCGGTGACCATCACAAGGTGCCACTGGGTATCGGCATCGGCGAAGGAAACCATCTTTTTCAGCGCGATGACGATGGTGTTCATGTCGTTGCTGTTGGTGACCAGCAGCGGCCACAGATATTGCGTCCAGCCATAGATGAAGAGGATGACGAACAGCGCCGCGATGTTGGTGCGCGACAGCGGCAGGAGGATGTCGAAGAAGAAGCGCCACGGCCCGGCGCCATCGACGCGCGCCGCCTCGACGAGCTCGCCCGGGATGGTCATGAAGAACTGTCTGAACAATAGCGTGGCCGTGGCCGAGGCGATCAGCGGAATGATCAGACCGGCATAGGTGTCGATCATGCCGAGATCGACCATCACCTTGTAGGTCGGCAGGATGCGGACCTCGACGGGCAGCATCAGAGTGATGAAGATCAGCCAGAAGAAGGTCATGCGCAGCGGGAAACGAAAGAACACGATGGCATAAGCCGACAGGATCGAGATGAAGATCTTTCCGACCGCGACGCCGAGCGCCATGACCGTCGTGTTGAGAAGCAGCCTGCCGACGCTGACGCCGCCGATGCGCCCGACACCGCCGAACAACGCCTCGCTGTAATTGTTCCAGAGCTGGTCACCGGGCAGCAGCGGCAGGGGCGGCTTGAGGATCGTCTGCAGCGTCTGTGTCGAGGCCACGAATGTGTAGTAGATGGGAAATGCAACGATCAAAATGCCGAGAATGAGAGCGGCATGGGCGATCAGGACACGCAACGGGGACTGGCCGATCATCGCTTGCCTCAGCCGTAGTGGACTTTGCGTTCCACATAGCGGAACTGGATGGCGGTGAGCGCTATGACGATGACCATCAGGATCACCGACTGCGCCGCCGAGTCGCCGAGGATCAGGTTGACGAAGCCGTCATTGTAGACCTTGTAGACCAGCGTCTCGGTGGTCTTGCCCGGTCCGCCGCCGGTGACGGCATGGACGATGCCGAACGTGTCGAACAGGGCATAGACAGTGTTGACGACCAGCAGGAAGAAGGTCGTCGGCGCGAGCAGCGGGAAGATGATGGTCCAGAAACGCTTGGTCTCGCGGGCGCCGTCGATCGCCGCCGCCTCGATCAGCGTCTTCGGCACCGCCTGCAGCCCGGCGACGAAGAACAGGAAATTGTAGCTGATCTGCTTCCAAGCGGCGGCGGAAACCAAAAGGATCATGGCGTGACTGCCGTTGAGCAACGGGTCCCAGGCTATACCGAGACTTCTCAGCACGTAGGATAGCGAGCCGATCGAAGGGTTGAACAGGAACAGCCACAACATGCCGGCGATCGCCGGCGCCACCGCATAGGGCCAGATCATCAGCGTGCGGTAGAGCGCTTTCCCGCGCACCACTTTTTCCGCCATTACGGCGAGCAGCAACGCCACGGCCATGGCCACGATTGCGGTGGCAAGCGAAAATACCACCGTTACCTTGATCGAGTTGAGATAGGCCGGGTCGGCAAGCACTTTGCGGAAATTGGCAAACCAGACGAACTTGCTCTTCAGCCCGAATGGATCCTGCCTGAGCATGGACTGGTAGAGCGCCTGCCCGGCCGGCCAGTAGAAGAAAACCAGTGTTATGGCGAGTTGCGGCGCCACAAGCAGGTAAGGCAGAACTTTGTGGGGGAAAACGACGCGCGGGGTCAGCTTGGTTTCCTCGTCAAGCAAGGATCGCCCGCGCGGATCCGCGCGGGCGACGTTTCATCTCGGCCAGGTCTAGTTGCCCAAAGCGTCCTTGATCGCCGCGTTGCCGCGCGAGACGGCATTGTCGAGCGCCTGCTGAGCCGTTTCCTGGCCGGCCAGCATCTTCTCGAACTCCTCGTTCTGGATATCGCGCACCTGCGGCAGATTGGGCAGGCGCACACCCTTCGAATTCTCGGTCGGCGCCTTGCCGGTCATCTGCAGGATCGGTGTCTCGCGGCCCGGGTTCTTGTCGTAGAAGCCGGACTTCTTGGTCGCCTCATAGGCCGCCAGCGTCACCGGCAGGTAGCCCGACTTCTGGTGCAGATATTCCTGCACCTCGGTCTTGGAGAGATAGGCGAAAAAGGCCGCGACGCCCTTGTACTCCGCATCGGATTTGCCGCTGAAAACCCAGAGGCTTGCGCCGCCGGGCGTCGTGTTCTGCGGCGCGCCCTTGGCATCGCTGTCATACGGCAGTTGGCCGATGCCGTAGTTCATGCCCGACTTGACGATATCGCCGAGCCCGCCCGAGGACTCGGTAAAGATGCCGCATTCCCCGGCGAGGAATATCTGCTTGGCCTCGGAGGTGCGCCCGCCATATTTGAAAGTGCCATCCTTGGCGAGGTCAGCCAGCGCCTGAAAGTGGTTGACGAAAATCGGCGCATTGATCTTGAGCTCGACGTCGCCGCCGGCCAGTCCGTTCTGCTGGGTCGCCCAGGAAACATTGTTCCAGGCGGCAAAATTTTCCAGATGGATCCAGGTCAGCCAGGTCGAGGTGTAGCCGCAAGGGGCCGCGCCGCTCGCCTTGATCTTCTTCGCCGCTTCCCATACCTCGTTCCAGGTCTTAGGCGGGTTGTTCACGTCGAGGCCGGCCTTCTGAAAGATGTCCTTGTTGTAGTAGAGGATCGGCGAGGAGGAATTGTAAGGGAAAGACAACATCGTGCCGTCCGGCTTCGAATAGTAGCCGACTATGCCGGGCAGATACTGGCTCTTATCGAACGTCATCCCCGCGCCCGTCAAAACTTCGGCCACGGGTTTGATCGCGCTCTCGGCCGCCATCATGACGCCGGTGCCGACATCGAAAACCTGGATGATGTCTGGCGCCTGGCCGGCGCGGAATGCGGCGATGCCTGCATTCAGCGTCTCGGGATAGGTGCCCTTGAAGACCGGAACGATCTGGTAGTCGCTTTGGCTGGCGTTGAAGTCCTTCGAGATCTTGTCGACGACTTCCGCATTGGCGCCCGTCATCGCATGCCACCAGCTGATCTGCGTGACAGCGAAAGCGGACGTGGTGGAAAGCAGGGTCAAGGTAGCGGCAACACCTGCCGCGAAGCCGAAGAGCTTCATGTTTTCATCTCCCGTTGTGATTGGCGAAAGGGGGGCTTCCGCAGAAACCAGTATGTGTTGCGCATGACAATCGGACAACGGTTTTGTTATGCGTCGATGAACATCAACTGATCCTAAAATAACGTGCATCAGTCACGGCCGGGCAGATTGTTTGCCGGCTTAGGATTTGAGCGACTCCAACCATCGTGTGCGACAGCCGGCCTAACCTTATCCGCCCTTACAACCCGAGACACACGCGTCGGTTGCAGGTCCACTAATCGATTCTTCAGCTGTCGGGCCTTAAGCAATCTTAACTTGATTGATGCGGGAAGATCAGGTGGGGCCAAATGTTGACCGTCTATAATTGCATCGTGCACGAGCACGATCTGAGGTTGGTCGCGCTTGCGGCGCTCATCTGCGGAATTTCGTCTTTCTCGGCGGTCAATCTTCTTCGCCATGTCGAGCAATCGACCAGTCGAAATCGCTACGCATGGCTGTTGATTGCAGCCACGGCGACCGGATTTGGCATCTGGGCGACGCACTTCGTCGCCATGATCGCCTTCACGCCGGGAATACCCAACGCCTATAACGCGGAGCTTTCCGCCCTTTCGCTGGCTGCCTCCGTAGTTCTGACAGCGGCCGGAATGTGGATCGCCACCATCCGCGGCGGCATTGATCACTACCTTGTCGGCGGCGCCGTGCTCGGCGTCGGCATTGCCGTGATGCACTATACCGGCATGGCGGCGTTCGAGGTCCAGGGCCGGATCGTCTGGAACGAGCTGCTCGTCGCTCTTTCGCTGGCGGCGGGCGTCACGCTTGCCGCGCTTTCGCTGCTCGTCGTGCTGCGCCGCCCGTCGACGCTTACGACGATCGCTGCCGCCGTCTTGCTCACACTGGCCATCTGCACACTGCATTTTATCGCCATGGCGGCGGTCTCGATTTATCCGGACTCCTCGATAGAGATCTCAAAATTCACCATCGCGCCGATGTCGCAAGCCTTTGCCGCCGCGGCGGCAAGCCTGGTCATCCTAGTGCTCTCGGCCGCGGCGCTCCGCATCGACCTGCGCTTCCGACGCCACCAGGCGGAAGCGCAGCGCATGCACGGCCTGGCCAACGCGGCGGTCGAGGGGCTGATCGTCTGCGACGGCAGCCGCATCGTCAGCGCCAACGACAGCATCGCGGCGCTGAGCGGCATCGCGCCCGGCACGCTGAACGTGATGACGCTTGGCGACCTCTTCGGCGCACGCATCGCCTCAGCCATCGCCGGCGGCAGCGGCCAGGCGCAGGAAGCCGAGCTGCGCAGCCAGGACGGCACCCGCATCCCGGTCGAGCTGATCGCCCGCAGCATCGACTATTGCGGCAAGCCTCACGACGTCGTCGCCGTCCGCGACATGCGCGAGCGCAAGAAGGCCGAGCAGGAGATCCTTCACCTGGCGCATTTCGATCCGCTGACCGGGCTTGCCAATCGCCGCAGCTTCACCAGCCGCCTCGAGGCCGAGATCGCCACGGCAAGCGGCAAGGGCGGGCAGCTCGCGCTGATGCTTCTCGATCTCGACCGCTTCAAGGAGGTCAACGACCTCTTCGGTCATGCGGCCGGCGACGCCGTGCTGCAGAGGGTGGCGCAATGCGCTTCGGGCGTGCTCCGCCATGGGCAGATGCTCGCCCGCCTCGGCGGCGACGAGTTCGCCATCATCGCGCCGAACCTTCCCGACCCGCAGGCCGCGGGCCGCATCGCCGAGGCGGTGCTTTCCAGGCTGCGCCAGGAGAGCCAATTGTCGCCCGGCGGCGAGCTGGTGTCGGCCAGCATCGGCATTGCTCTTTACCCGCTGGACGCCGACGAGCAGGCGGCGCTGGTCAGCCATGCCGACACCGCGCTCTACCGCGCCAAGGCCGAGGGCAAGGACACTTATCGCTATTTCGAAGCTTCGATGGGCGCCGAGACGCGCGACAGGCGCGCCATGGAGCACGATCTGCGCCAGGCGGTTGCGCGCGGCGAGTTCCGGCTGGTCTATCAGCCGCAAAAAGAGATCAGCAGCGGCAAGATGATCGGTTTCGAGGCCTTGATCCGCTGGCATCATCCGGAGCGCGGCAACATCCCGCCGTCGGTCTTCATCCCGGTCGCGGAAGACAGCGGCGCCATCGCCCAGATCGGCGAATGGGTGCTGGCGACGGCCTGCGAGGAAGCCGTGCGCTGGAAAAATCCGCTGACCATCGCCGTCAATGTCTCGGCGGTGCAGCTCCACAACCCGAATTTCAGCCGCAAAGTGCACGAGATTCTGCTGCGTTCGGGACTTCCGGCCGGACGGCTGGAGCTTGAAGTGACCGAGACGGCGCTGATCAAGGATATGCCGCGGGCGCTGGCGACTCTGCGGCAGGTCAAGGCGCTTGGTATTCGCGTCGCGATGGACGATTTTGGAACCGGCTATTCATCGCTTTCCAATCTCCGCGCCTTCCCTTTCGACAAGATCAAGATCGACGGCTCCTTCATCAAGTCGGTCGACAGGAATGGCCAGGTCGCGGCCATCGTGCGCGCCGTGCTGGGTCTGGGGCGCGGCCTCGGCCTGCCTGTTCTGGCCGAAGGCGTCGAAACGCTGGACGAATTGCGCTTCCTCGATGCCGAAGACTGCGAGATCGGCCAGGGATACTATCTCGGCAGGCCAGGCCCGATCGAAACCTTCAGCGAGCTGACCGGCGTGCCGGCGGCCATGGATGCTGTCGAGGCCCGCGGCGGCAGCATCCTGATGCTCGAGCCGGCCGCCGCGCTGCGCTCAGCTTGACGGACTGAGCGCGGCCTCCACCAATCGCTTGGCGTCGGGGCTCGACCATTCCGCCGGGCCGTTCATATGTGCGATCAGGCAGCCTTCGCCGTCGATCAGCATCGTCACCGGCAGGCCAAGCGCCAGCCCGCGCGTCTTGGCCTCGTTGAACAGGCCCATCGTCGCATCCCGGTAGTAGCCGAGCGTCTCGATGCCGATCTCCTTCAGGAACTTTTTCGGCTTGGCGTCGTCGCCGGTGTCGACATTGACCGCGACGACCTCGAAAGCGTTGCCGCCCTTTTCCTTCTGCAACGCATCGAGCGCCGGCATTTCGGCGCGGCAGGGCGCGCACCATGTCGCCCACAGATTGAGCAGCACCGTCTTGCCGGCATGACCGGCGATCGTCGTCGGCTTGCCGTCGGGTCCGTTGAAGGCGAGGCCCTTCAGCGATTGCGGCGGATCCGCCGGCTGCAGCGCCGCGACCTGGCCGACTGCCTTTGCCGCAACCTGCTTGGCCCGTTCGACCTTCGCCTTGCAGGCGATGTCGTCCTTGCCGGTGCCGGCCGCGGCAACCTGATCCGGCGTGTTGTTGCCAGAACCGCTCTCGCTGACATATACCGCGACCGCGCCGGCCAGCACGCCCGCTACAAGCGCGGCGAGGATGAGGCGCGGGGCCGGGAAGAATTTATTGCCGTCTGCCATTTTCTTAAAAACTGCTCCGGAGCACGGGTTATAGCGATGAGCGACAAGAAGGCCAGCAACCAGATGTGGGGCGGACGTTTTGCCTCGGGTCCGGCCGCGATCATGGAAGCGATCAACGCATCGATCGCCTTCGACCGCAAACTCTACGCGCAGGACATCCGCGGCTCGATCGCCCACAGCGAGATGTTGGCTGAAACGGGCATTATTTCGGCGGCCGATCAAGGGAAAATCGCTCACGGCCTGAACACGATCCTGAAAGAGATCGAGGCTGGGAAATTTGAATTCTCGACCAAGCTCGAAGACATCCACATGAATGTCGAGGCGCGTCTGGCCGATCTGATCGGGCCGGCTGCCGGCCGCCTGCATACCGCCCGCTCGCGTAACGATCAGGTGGCGGTCGATCTGAGACTCTGGGTCAAGGAGGAATGCCAGCGCGTCGCCCAGGCACTGAAGGACCTCATCGGCGCCTTTCTCGAGCGCGCCGAGGAGCACGCCGCGACGGTCATGCCCGGCTTCACTCATATGCAGGCCGCGCAGCCGGTGACCTTCGGTCATCATTGCATGGCTTATGTCGAGATGTTCAGCCGCGATCTGTCGCGTGTCCGCGACGCCATCGAGCGCATGGACGAAAGCCCGCTGGGCGCCGCCGCGCTGGCCGGCACGAGCTTTTCCATCGACCGCCATATGTCGGCGAAGGCGCTCGGCTTCCGCGAGCCGATGCGCAATTCCCTCGACAGCGTGTCGGACCGCGATTTCGCGCTCGAATTCCTGTCCATCGCCGCGATCTGCGGCACGCATCTGTCGCGGCTCGCCGAAGAGATCATCATCTGGTCGACGCCGCAATTCGGCTTCGTCCGGCTCTCGGATAGCTTCTCCACCGGCTCCTCGATCATGCCGCAGAAGAAGAACCCAGACGCCGCCGAATTGGTGCGCGGCAAGACCGGCCGCATCAACGGCCATCTGGTCGGCCTGCTGACGGTGATGAAGGGCATGCCGCTGACCTATGGCAAGGATATGCAGGAGGACAAGGAATCGGTCTTCGACGCCGCCGAGACGCTCGACCTGATGCTGGCGGCGACCACCGGCATGGTGCGCGACATGACCGTGAACACGGCCGCCATGAAGAAGGCCGCCGGCGCCGGTCACGCCACCGCCACCGACCTCGCCGACTGGCTGGTGCGCAATCTCGGCCTGCCCTTCCGCGAGGCCCATCACGTCACCGGCCGCGCCGTCGCGCTCGCCGAGGAGAAGAAGGTCGGGCTGGAAAAGCTCTCGTTGGAGGACCTGCGCTCGATCCATCCCGGCATCACCGACGGCATCTTCTCCGTGCTTGCCGTGCAGAATTCGGTGAAGAGCCGGACCAGCTTCGGCGGCACCGCGCCGTCGGAGGTGAGGAAGCAGATCCGCTATTGGAAAAAGCGGCTCGCCAAGGCGTGATGCCGGGATGCAATGCGCCGAAAACTCGGCTAAAAGCGCGGCTGGACAAAACAGTTTCGAACGGATGGATCGATGACCCGAGGCAGGATTTTGGTGACGCTCGCGCTGCTGGCGGCGGTTGTCACCGTCACGGCCTGCGGCAGGAGAGGCGGCCTCGATACGCCTTACGAGGCTGCCGTGCAGGCGCGCAAGGATGCGGAGCGAGCCAAACAGCCGCTGCCGCCCGAGCCTGAGAAACCGGTCAAGGACAAGAAGTTCATTCTCGACCCCTTGCTCTAGAGCCGAGGAGATCATCCGATCTCATCGCGCTCCAATTTTCGGACCTCTCCCCGTGAACCATTTCGACTACCGCGACGGCGTTCTCTACGCCGAGGATGTGGCAATCCCCGACATCGCCGCCAGCGTCGGCACGCCGTTTTACTGCTATTCGACCGCGACCCTGACCAGGCATTTCCGGGTCTTCAAGGAAGCTTTTGCCGGTCTCGACGCGCTGGTCTGCTACGCGATGAAGGCGAATTCCAACCAGGCCGTCCTGAAGACCCTGGCAAGACAAGGCGCCGGCGCCGACGTGGTGTCGGAAGGTGAACTGCGGCGCGCTTTGGCCGCCGGCATCCCCGCGAGCAAGATCCTGTTTTCCGGCGTCGGCAAGACCGCGCGGGAAATGGACTTCGCCCTCAATGCCGGCATCCTCTGCTTCAACGTCGAGTCCGAACCCGAACTCGAACTGCTGTCGGCGCGCGCCACAGCGCTCGGCAAGGTGGCGCCCGTCTCGCTGCGCATCAACCCGGACGTCGACGCCAGGACCCACAAGAAGATCTCCACCGGCAAGGCCGAGAACAAGTTCGGCATCCCGTGGCAGCGGGCGCGGCAGGTCTATGCCCGCGCGGCGGAGCTGCCGGGCATCAAGGTCACCGGCATCGACACCCATATCGGCAGCCAGATTACCGAGCTGCAGCCTTTCGACGACGCTTTCGCGCTGCTGGTGGAACTGGTCGGCGTGCTGCGCGCCGACGGGCATTCAATCGAGCATGTCGATCTCGGCGGCGGCCTCGGCATTCCTTACCGCGTCGACAACAGCCCGCCCCCCTTGCCCGACGCCTATGCCGAGATCGTCCGCAAGCATGTCACCCGGCTCGGCCTGAAGGTGATGTTCGAGCCTGGCCGGCTGATCGTCGGCAATGCCGGCATCCTGGTCTCGGAAGTGATCTATGTGAAGGAAGGCGACGCCAAGAACTTCCTCGTCGTCGATGCCGCCATGAACGACCTGATCCGGCCGACGCTTTATGACGCCTTCCACGACATCAGACCGGTGGTGCAGCCGCCGGCTGCCACGCCGCGCATGAAGGTCGATATCGTCGGCCCCGTCTGCGAGACAGGCGATTTCCTCGGCCTCGACCGCGATCTCCCCAGGCTGAAGGCCGGCGACCTGATCGCCGTCTCCACGGCCGGCGCCTATGGCGCGGTGCAGGCCGGCACCTACAACACAAGGCTCCTGGTGCCCGAAGTGCTGGTCGACGGCGACCGTTTTCACGTCGTACGGCCGCGCCCGACCTATGAGGAGCTGATCGGGCTGGATTCATTGCCCGAGTGGCTGAAATAGAAGCACGAGGGTCCCGCGCTCAAAGGAGCAAGCCATGCTGGAGACTGGAGCTATCACGCGGGATCGCATCGCCGCGGTGGAACCGCACATCCGCCCGTTCGTCCGCCACACGCCGGTGATGCGCGTCGACATGGCTGACTTCGGCCGGCCGGCCTTTCCGGTCGATCTGAAGCTCGAATGTCTGCAGCATTCCGGTTCGTTCAAGGCGCGCGGCGCCTTCACCAACCTGCTCGAGCGGCAGGTGCCCGCAGCGGGTGTGGTCGCCGCCTCCGGCGGCAATCATGGCGCCGCCGTCGCCTATGCCGCCATGAAGCTGGGGCACAAGGCCACCATCTTCGTGCCCGAGGTCAGCCCGCCGGCAAAGCTCGAGCGCATCCGCAGCTACGGCGCCGAGCTGGTGGTCGGCGGTGCGCGCTATGCCGAGGCGCTGGCCGCCAGCGAGGATTTTGCCGAACGAACCGGCGCCCTGCAGATCCACGCGTTCAACCAGGAAGAGACGCTCATCGGGCAAGGGACTCTCGGGCTCGAGATCGAAGCCGATCTGCCGGAGATCGAGACGCTGCTTGTCGCGGTCGGCGGCGGCGGCCTGATCGGCGGCATCGCCGCCTGGTTCGCTGGCCGCATCCGCATCATCGCCATCGAGCCCGAGGGCGCGCCGACGCTTCACCGCGCCTTCGAGGCCGGCAAGCCGGTCGATGCACCGGCCGAGGGCATCGCCGCCGATTCGCTGGCGCCGAAGCGCGTCGGCGAAATGATGTTCCCGATCGCGAAAGCCTTCGTCGAGCGCTCGATCCTGGTCAGCGACGACGACATCGTGGCGGCGCAGAAAGCGCTTTGGGACCGCACGCGAATCATCGCCGAGCCGGGCGGGGCCGCTGCCTTTGCGGCGATGCTTTCCGGTCGCTACGCGCCGGCTCTCGGCGAGCGCGCGGCCGTCCTGGTCTGCGGCTCCAACACGAATCCCGCGAATTTCTGATCGTAAAGGCGGCGAACCCTTCACAGATTTTGGAACCCGCCTCGCCTTCGCCGTGTTTGGTGTTATCCTCTGCTCATGAGGTCCGGGCGATCCTGCCCGGGCAGGAAGGGCCGATGACGGAACGACCCATTTCCAGCGGCGAACGCGGTCTGGCCGGGCGCCTTGCCTTGAGCCGGCTGGCGACGCGGGCCTCGATGATCTTCGAGCGCGGCTGGCCGTTGCTGTTGCCGCTGGCGGTGGTCGCCGGCCTGTTCCTCAGTGTCTCGTGGCTGGGCTTGTTCCAGCGCCTGCCGGATCTGGCGCGGATCGGCCTCCTGATCCTCTTCTCCATCTCGGCGCTCGCCGCGCTCTTTGCGCTGCGCTTCTTCCGCATTCCTTCCGCCGCCGAGGTCGACCGGCGCATCGAGGCAGCGAACGAGCTGCTGCACAGCCCCGTGCAGGTGCAGACCGACCGGCCGAGCGGCGCGGACAGCCTCTTCTCGCAGGCGCTGTGGCGCGAGCACCAGAAGCGCATGGCCGAGCGGCTCTCCGGCCTGGGCGCCGACCGGCCGCGCACAAGCGTGCCGGATTATGACCGCTGGGGCCTGCGGGCTGTGGTGGGGCTGCTGTTCGTCACCGCTTTTGCCTTCTCGTTCGGACCTTTCGGCGGCAGGATCAGCGACGGCTTCGTCGCCAGCGCCGCGCGCGATAGTGTGCCGCCGCGCATCGATGCCTGGGTGACGCCGCCGTCCTATACCGGCAAGCCGCCGCTGTTCTTGACCGCCGACGTGAACCAGGCCGCGCAGGTCTTCAGCGTCCCAGAGGGCAGCGACGTCTCGCTGCGCGTCACCGGCGGAACCGGCGAAGAAACGCTGAGCTATGCCGACGCGAACGGCAATGATCGCGCCATCGAGCCGGCTGCGCCGAAGGGCGCAGCGCCAGCCGCGGCACAGCCGGGGTCCCCAGCCGGGCTCAAAGTGCGCCAGTTCTCCGGCAAGCTGAACACCAACGGCACGCTGCGGCTCAAGTCCGGCGAGGACGACCTCGGCCACTGGGCCTTCGCCATCATCCCGGACAAACCGCCGACGATCCGTTTCGTCGGCGAGCCCAAGCGTGCCGTCAATGGCGCCGTCGAGCTCAACTACCAGATCGACGACGACTATGGCGCGGCCTCCGCCAAGGCCGTCTTCGAGCTGTCTGAGCCGCCGCCGGCCAGTGCACATCCGCTCTATGGCCCGCCCGACATGCCACTGACGCTGCCGCGCCGCGGCGGCAAGGCGAACGCCGCCAAGACGACCAAGGATCTGACCGAGCATGTCTGGGCCGGCAGCACCATCAAGCTGACGCTGACCGCCACCGACGATGCCGGCCATACCGCCACCAGCGAGACCAGGACGCTGGTGATGCCGGAGCGGCCCTTCTCCAATCCGCTGGCCCGCGCTGTGATCGAGCAGCGCCGCCTGTTGGCGCTCGACGCCAACGCCAAGCCGCGCGTGCTCGACCTGATGGACGCGATCACCCTGCGCCCCGAGGATACCTTCGACAACATGTCGCATTACCTTGCGATCATGAGCGCGAGGAGCCGGCTGAAGCTTGCCGAGAACGACGACCAGCTGCGCAACGAGGTGGCTTATCTGTGGGAGATCGCGCTCGGCATCGAGGAAGGCAATCTGTCGGCCGCCGAGCGTCGGCTGCGCCAGGCGCAGCAGGCGCTACAGGACGCCATCAAAAACGGCGCCAGCGACGAAGAGCTCGAAAAGGCGATGAAGGAACTTCGCGAGGCGATGAACCAGTTCCTGCAGGAATTCGCCCAGCGCGCCCAGCAGAACCCGAACGCGCCGCAGATGCAGCAGAACGGTCGGGAACTGCGCCAGAGCGACATCAACCGGATGATGGACGAGATCGAGAATCTCGCCAAATCCGGCGACCGAGACCGGGCCCAGCAGTTGTTGTCGGAACTGCAGGACATGATGAACAACCTGCAGGCCGGGCGCCAGCAGCAGGCCGGCGAGCAGGACAGCGAGATGCGCCAGCAGATGGACAAGCTGGGCGAGATCATGCGGCGCCAGCAGGAGATGATGAACGATACCTTCCGCCTCGACCAGATGCAGCGCGGCGATCGGCAGCGCGGTGCAAATCGCGACGAGCAGCTGGGCGAGGATGGCGAGCAGTCGCAGGATGGGCAGAAGCCCGGTGATGACCGCGACCCGCTCGGCCGGCCGAAGCAAATGACGCCGCAGGAATTCGCGGATGCGCTGAAGCAGCTGCAGGAAGGTCAGGGCCAGCTGCAGAGCGAGCTCGACAAGCTGAAGAAGGGCCTCGAAGGCATGGGCATGCAGCCCAATGAGGGCTTTGGCGAGGCCGGCAAATCCATGGGCGATGCCGAGCAGGCGCTGGGCGAAGGCGAAGGCGACCAGGCGGTCGGCCACCAGGGCCGCGCGCTGGAGGCGCTGCGCCGCGGCGCCAAGGAGATGATGAAGCAGATGCAGGCCATGCAGGGCGACCAGGGCGGCAGCGAACAGGGCGGACGTCAGCAGGACGCCGACCGCGACCCGCTTGGCCGGCCGCGCGCCACGAAGGGCCCCGACGACGGCAACTCCGTCAAGGTGCCCGACGAGATCGACGTGCAGCGCGCCCGCCAGATCCTCGAAGCGATCCGCAAGCGCCTCGGCAACGCGCTCAGCCCGGACATCGAGCGCAGCTACCTCGAACGCCTGCTCGAACTGAAATAGCGCCCACACCGGTCACCGCCGACATGCCGAAGCTTGGAACCGTCACGCCGATCCTGCGCATGTTCGATACCGTCAAGGCGCGAGAGTTCTATCTCGACTTCCTCGGTTTCGAGGTCCGCTTCGAGCATCGCTTCGACGACAACGCGCCGCTCTATATGGGCGTCGCCCGCGACGGCTGCGAGCTGCATTTGAGCGAGCATCATGGCGACGGCTCGCCCGGTGCCAATATACGCATCGAAGCGACCGGCATCATTGAGCTGCATCGCGAGTTCAAGGCCAAGAACTACCGCTTCAACAGGCCGGGCCTTGAGACGACGCCTTGGCAGACGAAGGAGGTCACGGTGATCGATCCGTTCGGCAATCGCCTGACCTTTTTCGAAAGAGACTGAGGTAGCGGGCAGCCGCAGGTCGCTCTCGCCACACGCATTGCAGGCCGCGCTGCCTGCCGGTATCGTCATCGTCAAGGGAGACTGGCGATGATCGACTTCTGGTTCTCCATCGGCAGCACCTACACCTATCTTTCGGTGATGCGTCTCGCCGAGGTTGCGGCTGAGACCGGCATCGAGTTCCGCTGGCGACCCTTCAATGTGCGCGCCATCATGATCGAGATGGACAACATTCCCTTTGCCAAGAAGCCGGCGAAGGCGGCTTATATGTGGCGCGACATCGAGCGCCGAGCGGCGATGTACAGGATGGTGCCGAAACTGCCGGCCCCTACCCGCTGGCCGAGCTCGAACGCGCCAATCGCGTGGCTCTCATCGCGGCGCACGAGGGCTGGTGCGAAGCCTATGCCCGGGAAAGCTACCGGCGCTGGTTCGAAATGGGTGAGCCGGCGGGTAGCGAGCCAAACATTTCGGCGAGCATCGAGAAGGCCGGACAGAAAGCGGAGCCGGTTCTTCGGCGGGCCGACAGCGATGACGCCAAGGCCGAGCTCGCGGCCGCGACGGAGCAGGCCAAGGCGCTCGGCATCTTCGGCTCGCCGAGCTTCGTCGTCGACGGCGAGCTGTTCTGGGGCGACGATCGCCTTGAGGATGCCATGCGCTGGCTCAAGCAGATGGAGAGCGGACCGCCGGATTGAGCGGACCGTTTCGTAAGTCAAAGACTGACTGTTGCCTGTGCCTGCCTGGTCAGCATAAAAGCCTCGCGGATCGCGTTTTCCATCCCGTCGATCGCTTCGCCCGTCGCCAGCGGATTGCGGTGCAGCACCACATTCGAGGAATCGATGTCGCCGAAGCCGTCGGCGGCGGTCAGCTCGCGGCAATCGAGCGGGATGTTGCTGCGCGAGATCGGTGCGATCGCCAGGCCAGAAGTGACCGCCAGCGTCAGGCCGCCATTGGTGTCGCTGGTGTAGGCGACGCGGTAGTCGAGGCCGCGCTGCTGCAGCGACTTGATCGCGAAGTCCCGGCACCAGCCATTGCGGCTGTAAAGCGCGATCGGCACCGGCCGTTCCTCATGCATGTGATGCAGCGTTGACGTCACCCATACCGTGGGATCGTG
This sequence comes from Mesorhizobium sp. WSM3873, assembly GCF_001672445.1. Taxonomy (NCBI): domain Bacteria; kingdom Pseudomonadati; phylum Pseudomonadota; class Alphaproteobacteria; order Hyphomicrobiales; family Phyllobacteriaceae; genus Mesorhizobium; species Mesorhizobium sp. WSM3873. The sequence continues at coordinate 141,854 of NZ_LYTM01000003.1, forward strand.
CATCAGCACATCGCCGCCGGAAAAACCTTCCCACTCGAACACCACCGCAAGGTCGAGTTCGCCGGCCGCAAGCGCCCTCACCTGCGAGTCGGAATGCGCGTAACGCACCGTGACCTCCACGCGCGGGTGGCGTTTGGCGAATTCGCCAAGTGCCCGCGACAAGATCGACCGTCCGTATTCGGCAGGAATGCCGATGCGCACCAGCCCGCCGAGCGGCGGCGCGACCAGCGATGCCGCCGTCTCGTCGAGCAGCGAGACGATGCGGCGGGCGTTGGCGATCAGCTCGCCGCCGCGACGTGTCAGCGCCACCCCGCGAGAGCCGCGTTCGAACAGGCTGTCGCCCACCATGTCTTCCAGCTTCTTCATCTGCATGGACACCGCCGACTGGGTGCGTCCGGCCTTTTCCGCCGCCTTGGTGAAATTGCCGGTCTCGGCCACCGCCACGAAGGTGCGCAGGAGGTCGCTGTCGAGGGTGGGCTTCATCGATGCCGCCATAAGAAATTTTGATTGCTGGTATCATTCCAATTCGTTTGCAACATGTCAAACGCCGCAGGATAGTTGCTCTACCCATTGGATATGCGGCCGTGAGATCCGGCCGCGGACCAATTCGAAAAGTCCTCACTCGTGCCCGCTGCCCGAAACGGTGGCGGGCTCTTTTTCACTGGAACGAACATGCAGAACCGGATGGTGCTTGGCATTTTGAGCCTCTGCCTCGGCGTTCTTGTCTTTTCGTTGCAGGACCCGCTGGTGAAGGCGGTTTCGGGCAGCTATCCGGTGACGGAAGTGATGGCGATCCGCGCCCTCGTGGCGCTGCCGATCCTGGTCGTTATCGTCCAGGCCGATGTCGGCCTGACAGCCTTGCTGTCGAAACGAGCGGGCATGCTGACGCTGCGCGGCTTCATCCAATTCAGCTCCTACACCGTCTACTATCTGGCGATTGCCGCCCTCTCGCTGGCCGACGCGATAGCGCTCTATTTCATGGCGCCGCTCTTTATCATGTTGCTTGCCGGGCCTTATCTCGGCGAGCACGTCTCCGGGCGGACGCTGACGACGGTGCTGATCGGCCTCGTGGGCGTGGTCGTGATGTTGCGTCCGGGCGCCGGATTATTCGACTGGGCGGCACTGCTGTCGCTCGGCTCGGCATTCCTCTACGGGTTCTCGCAGCTGATGGCGCGCCGGATCGGCGAGACCGAATCCTCGACGGTGATGGCCTTCTACCAGAACGGCGCCTATCTCACCGGCGCTGTGGCGGTCGCCGCGGTGTTTCATCTTGCCGGCATCACCCATGCGGGCCACCCGAGCCTCGACTTCCTGGTGCGGCCCTGGGTCTGGCCGGCGCTGCCGGACTTCCTGAAGATGGCGGCCTGCGGCTTCGTTGCCTCCGCCGGCATGATCTTGCTGTCGCAGGCCTACCGGATGGCGCCCGCCAACCGGGTCGCAACCTTCGAATACACGGGCATCCTCTGGTCGCCGCTGTGGGGCTTCCTGTTCTTCGCCGAGGTCCCGCGGTCAACGACGGTGCTGGGCGCGGCGCTGATCATCGGCGCCGGTCTGGTTGCACTCAACGGTGAGCGCCGACGCGGCGCAGCACCTGCAATCGCAGCGACCGGCGATGCCGTCTAAACGATCAAGCGAAGCAGCTTAATGCCCGTCCGACGCGGGCGCGTATTTCGGCAAGCGTGAACGGCTTCTGCACGACGTCGAGGATGATGCCGTTCAATTCCTCGGCGCGCTCGCGCTGGTCGGCATAGCCGGTCATCAGCATGATCTTCATGGCCGGAAACTGTTTTGCCGCCGCGGACGCCATCTCGATGCCGTCCATCTCCGGCATGCGGATATCGGACACCACGAGATCGTAGCTGCCGCGCTGCTGGCGGATCAGGGTGAGCCCCTGCGCGCCATCGGCGGCGATGGTGACACTGTGCCCATCACGCTCCAGCGCGCGGGCAGCGAGGGTGCGGACGGATTCATCGTCCTCGACGATCAAGAGCTTTGCCATGCCGAGATAGATGCCGCCGAAACGTTGACGTTTTCTGAAAATTTGAAACGTCCATGCGGCCTTTTCGGCGCGACCTTACTCGTCGCCTTTCACGACCCCGACAAACGGCAATTCCCGGAACGCATGCGCGACGTCCATGCCGTAGCCGACGACGAAATAATCGGGGCAGTCGAAGCCGACATAATCGGCGTTGAGCGTGGTCTGGCGGCGCATGCGCTTGTCGAGCAGCACCGCGATGGCGCAGCTCCTGGCGCCGCGCGACAGCATCAGGTCGCGGGTGAAGGAAAGCGTCTTGCCGGATTCGAGGATGTCGTCGATCAAAAGAACGTCGCGGCCGGCGACCTCGTTGTCGATGTCGCGCAGCACCTTGACCTCGCCGCTTGTGGTGCCGGCTCCATAGCTGGAGATGAAGATGAATTCGACCTCGGGCGACAGGCCGACATCGTGCATGGCGCGGATAAGATCGGCGGCAAAGACGAACGAGCCTTTCAGGATCGATATCACAAGCAGGTCGTGATAGTCGCGCCCGGCGATTTCCTTGGCGAGCTCGAGATTGCGCCGGGCGATCGCCGACGCCGAAAACAGGACCTCGATGTCCTTGCCGCGTACAACTGGCATAGCTTTTTCCTTCAGAATCGCCTGCAACGCCGGAAGGGCTAGGTTCATCAATATTCAGGTCAGGCCGAGCCGAAAATAGCGGGTTCCGAGAACCGGAGCAGAGCGTACTCAAGCACGTGAGCACCTAAGCGCAGGAAACCACTAATTGCAGGCCGGCATCACCTGAATATCGATGCACCTACCCGGCGAAGGTGACCGATACGGCCTTCACGCCGTTTCTAGGGACATCGAGCCGGCTGGAAAAGCCGAATCTTTCGCCGGGCGCCAGCGAGCGGTTGGACGTCCCCAGCCTGTAGCGGATGACATTGCTGGCATTGTCGGTGACGCGGATCTCGAGCGGCGGCAGCGACTCCGCCCGTACGCCGTCATTGGCGGCCTCGCCGTCGATGAACAGGATGGGCTTCAGCCCCGAGGCATCGATTCGCGACGTCACACCGGAAATGCTGAGCGCGCTTGCCGGCTGCGCAGCCGCCCAGAAGGGGCTCTGACGCACCAGGGCATGTCCGCCCGACACCCAGAAAGCCACGAGTGCGGCGCCCACTCCGGCGGCCCAGAAGATTGGACCGCCACGCGAGGCCGGCCGCGCCGGCGCAGCCTCCGGTTTGCGCAGCATGCCCATGCCAGCGATGGATGGCGTCGAGGGCGCTTGCGGCGGCAACGGCGCCGCAATCGGTTCCGAACGGGCGGCGAATCGCGGCAGCACCACATAGTCGGCATCGACGACATCGGTGTCGAGGATGACGCGCTCCGGCGCGGCCTTTGTCGCCGTGCCGGTCATGATTTCGCCGGAAACAGAGCGCGCGGTTCTATCCTCAGCCATTACGGCCCCAGTGCAATCTTCGTTGCTTTTGGGTAAACGCAAATGGTTAACGCTTCCCCACCGGAACTGCTGTGAAACGTCGAAAGCGCGCAGAAATTAACCAACGATTAACCATGCCGGCCGATGGTCTTGGCAGAGAACAGGCTGGCGGGATGCCGCCTAAGGTTTCAGGTCGCCGAACGTGATCCGCTTCGAAAATGTCGGCCTCCGCTATGGCATGGGTCCGGAGATCCTCCGCGACATTTCCCTGCACATTCCGGAGCGCTCCTTTCAGTTCCTGAGCGGCCCCTCGGGCGCCGGCAAGACCACCTTGCTGCGCCTGCTTTTCATGTCGCTGAAGCCGACGCGCGGCCTGATCACCATTTTCGGCAAGGATCGTTCGCGCATCTCGCGCGGCGAGTTGCCGCTGCTCAGGCGCCGCATCGGCGTGGTGTTCCAGGATTTCCGCCTGCTTGACCACATGACCACTTACGAGAACGTGGCGCTGCCGTTGCGCGTGCGCGGGCGCGAGGAGGCGAGCTATCGCACCGACGTCACCGAGCTCCTGAAATGGGTTGGCCTCGGGGAGCGCATGCATGTGCTGCCGCCAGTGCTGTCGGGCGGCGAGAAGCAGCGTGCTGCGATCGCTCGCGCGCTGATCGAGCAGCCGGAGATCCTGCTTGCCGACGAGCCGACCGGCAACGTCGATCCGCCGCTGGCGCGCCGGCTGCTGAGGCTCTTCATCGAGCTCAACCGGCTCGGCACCGCCGTGGTGATCGCAACCCACGATCTCGGCCTGATGGAGCAGGTCGATGCGCGGCGCATGATTCTCGCCGGCGGAAGGCTGGACGTCTATGACTGAACTTCCGGCCGATCACCTGCACGAGGAAGCCGTCGAGACGCCGGCTGCCATTCGCCGTGTCCAGCGCAAGATGGCGCCGATCGTGCCGGCGCACAACATCGCCGGCCGGGCCCTGGTGCTGGTCATCGCCATCATGACCTTCCTGTCCTGCCTAACCTTCGGCGCCGTGACGCTGGTGCGCGACACCGCCTCGGTGTGGGAGAACCAGATCTCGCGCGAGGCGACGATCCAGATCAAGCCCGTCGAGGGCCTCGACATGGAAGCAGCCCTCGCGCAGGCCTCTGAGATCGCCAGCGAGTTCCCGGGTGTGAAGGGTACGAGGATCGTCGATCGCGATGCGACGGCGCGCCTTTTGGAGCCGTGGCTGGGCACCGGCCTCAACATCGATGAACTGCCGGTGCCGCGCCTCATCGTCGTCACCATCGACGAGGCCAATCCGCCCGACTTCGCGGCCATGCGCGCCGCGATCACGCCCAAGCTGCCGAGCGCCGCGCTCGACGACCATCGCACCTGGGTCGACCGGCTGGTCGCCATGGCGCATACGACAGTGACGATCGGCTTTGCCGTTTTGGCGCTGATATTATCGGCGACGGTGCTGACGGTGGTGTTCGCCACGCGCGGCGCCATGGCCGGCAACGGCCACATCATCGAGGTCCTGCATTTTGTCGGCGCCGAGGCCCGCTTCATCGCGCGCGAATTCCGTTGGCATTTCCTGGTCACCGGCATGAAAGGCGCCGCCGCCGGAGGTGCCGCCGCTATCATGGTCTTCATCGTCTTTTCCTGGTGGTCGTCGCGCAACATGGCGACGCCTGAGGCCGACCAGGCGACCGCGCTGTTCGGCAATTTCGCGATCGGCTCCACCGGCTATCTCGGCGTCGCCCTGATGGTGCTGGTGATCGGCGCGCTGACCGCTGCGACCTCGCATGCCACGGTCGTCGCCTATCTCAGTGAGATCGACATCCGGCAGCCGGAGGCAAGCTGATCATGACGCGAAACCAAGGGTGGCGCGAATGCAAGAGGTGGCAAGTTGGGTTTCCAATGCGACCCGGACCCTACAAGTGCATGATCACGCAAGGGAAACTGCCGTAACGCAATGTGCGCCGTGCTATCTATGAAAGGCGACGTTTCAGAGTTAACCATTGGATGTTTTCAGGATTAACCTGGGGATGATGGACGCGCGGGACTCGATCGGAACGGCTGGACGGATGCCAGCGGCGCTTACGCGCGGTGCTGCGTCTGCAAGAACCGGTCGTCTCAGATTTGCGCTTCGTCTCTGCGGTTTCTTCGTGCTCGCCCTGCTGGCGCTTTTCGCCGGCGGCTTCGGCTGGTTTGCCGACAAGGTCAGCAACATGACGACGCCGGTCAATCCGGCCAGGGCCGACGCAATCATCGTGCTCACCGGTGGTCAGTCGAGGCTCGACGCCGCCATGGATCTGCTGGCATCAGGCAAGGGCGAGCGGCTCTTGATCAGCGGTGTTCACCCCACGGCGAGCCGCCGCCAATTGCAAGCGGCAATGGGCGGCGATAAGCAGCTGTTCTCATGCTGCGTCGACATCGACCGCGCCGCGCTCGACACGATCGGCAATGCCGAGGAGAGCGCCAAATGGGTGGAAAGCCACGCCTATGGCAGCATCATCGTCGTCACCAACAACTACCACATGCCGCGCAGCCTGCTCGAGATGGGCCGGCTGCTGCATGGCGCGCGGCTTGAGCCCTATCCGGTGGTCAACAACAAGCTCGGCAATGGCAGCTGGCTGACCAAGCCGGAAGCGCTGCGCGTGCTGCTCACCGAATACAGCAAATATGTGCTGGCGCTGGCGCGCGGCATCGTCCCGCTTCGGCCGACTACCGAGGGCGTCACGCTCGCCGAAGCCTCTACGGTGAGCAAGAACTAAGCTTCGCCAGACGCGCTGTTGCGCAGGCGTGCGATCTCCTGCTCCAGACCGGCAATGCGTCTATCCCGCTCGGCAAGCGCCGCGGCCACATCCGCCGCCTCGAAGCGCTGCGGAATGTGCTGCGGGCAATTTGCATCCCAGGCCGTGACGCTGAACAGGATCGCCTGCTCCGGCCGCGCCTTGTAGTTGGCCGGCATCAGCCTCGCCGTCAGCTCCGCATCGTCCTCGACGACGCGCGCCGTGCCCCAGATCTTGATGCGCTGCCGAAGCATGTAGTCGATCAGGAACAGGAAAGCCTGGGAATTGTCCGCAAGATTGCCCTGGGTGATGAACTGCCGGTTCCCCGAGAAATCGGCAAAGCCGATCGTATGCCCGTCCAGCACCTTCAGGAAGCCGGCTGGCCCGCCGCGATGCTGAACATAGGGTTGACCTCCGCCATTGGCTGTCGCCAGGAACACGCTGGTCTGCGCCTCGATGAAGGCAGCGAGGTCGGGCGTGATCGTCGCCCGCCAGCCGCCGCGCTCCTCGACCCGCGCATAAGATGCGCGCGAGCCCTTGCGGGACTGGATGGCCTTGACCGTAGGGGTAAAGGCGACGTCGCTGGTGAAGGCGTCCATGGCGGCGGTCCTCTGCCAAAGTGGAACGACATGTAGCCCCTTCCGAAATCCGGAGTTAGAAGGCATAGTTGCAATCCATCCTTCCACATTTCGGAAGAATAGATGGACCGCCTCGACGCCATGTCCTTGTTCGTAGCCACGGTGGAGGCCGGCAGCCTTTCCGCCGTCGCGCGACACGCCGGCGTACCGCTCGCCACCGTCAGCCGCAAGCTCTCCGAACTGGAGAGGCACCTCAAGACGCGTCTGCTCAACCGCTCGACGCGGCGCCTCACCTTGACGGACGCTGGTCGTTCCTATCTCGCCGCCTGCCGCCGTATTCTCGATGAGGTGGGCGAAGCCGAACGAGCCGCCGCTGGCGAATATTTGAGCCCGACCGGCGAGCTGGTGATCACTGCGCCGGTCGTCTTCGGCCGCCTGCATGTGCTGCCGGTCGTCACAGATTTTCTGGCCGCCTATCCCGAGGTCGACATCCGCCTGACGCTGTCCGATCGGATCACGCAACTGATCGAGGAGCATATCGATCTTGCCGTGCGCATCGGCGAGCTGCCGGATTCGGCCATGGTCGCAGCGCGCGTCGGCCAGATCCGCCGCATCGTCTGCGCCAGCCCGGCATATCTTGCGAAGCATGGCACGCCGTTCGAACCGCGCGACCTTTCAGGCCACAACTGCATCACCTTCGAAGGGCTTGCCTCTCCCGCGACGTGGAGCTTCGGCACCGGCAAGAGCGAAACCGTGGTTCCGGTCCGCTCGCGGCTGCAGCTCAACACCGCCGAGGCAGCAATCGATGCGGCGATCGCCGGCCTCGGCCTGACGAGGGTGCTCTCCTATCAGGCGGACGCCGCGGTGCGCGCCGGCGCGCTTCATGTCGTGCTCGAGCCGTTCGAGCCGCCGCCATGGCCGGTCAATCTCCTGCATGCCGGTCAGGGCCTGCTGCCGGTGAAGCTGCGCGCCTTCCTCGATTTCGCGGCGCCCCGCCTGAAGGAGCGGCTGGCGCGCTCGCTGTGATGCGCCCCACCGTCGCGCCGTTTCCTTTTTGCCCGCGCTTGGTGTAACCAACGCTCACTTCCACACCGGGCCCTTTCCCGCATGCTCATTATCCGCTCGCTGGCGTTCAACCTAGCCTTCTATCTCAGCCTGGTCGTTCAGATGATCTTCTGGACGCCCTTCTATTTCCTGTCGCCCCGCCACCGCGCCTGGTTCGTGCCGAAATTCTGGTCGCGCACCTCGATGTGGCTTTACGACAAGATCGCCGGCACCAGGAGCGAAATCACGGGCGCCGAGAACCTGCCTGAGGGGTCCTTCATCCTGGCGCCGAAGCATCAGTCCTTCTGGGACGCGATCGCCTTTTTTCCTTATCTCGACGACGCCTTGTATATCCTGAAGCGGGAACTGACCTGGATCCCCTTCTTCGGCTGGTACATCATGAAGATGCGCATGATCCCGGTCGACCGCGGCAGCCGCTCCAAGGCGCTGAAAGCGGTCGTTGCCGCGACAAGGCAGGAGATGGCGCGCAACCCGCGTCAGCTTATCATCTACCCGGAAGGCACTCGTCGCCCACCGGGCGCCGAGCCGTCCTACAAATACGGCATCGTCGAGCTCTATACCCAGCTGGGCGTTCCCGTGGTGCCGGTCGCCCATGTCGCCGGCCTCTACTGGCCGCGCCGCAAGTTCATGCGTTATCCGGGCACCATAAAGGCCCGTTTCCTGCCGCCGATTCCTCCGGGGCTCGACAAGGAGGAGTTCATGCAGCGGCTGATCGGCGAGACCGAGACCGCCTGCGACGAGCTGCTGGTCGAGGCCTCGCGCGCGCCGAACCCGCCGCCGATGCCGCCGACGGCGGTGAAGCGGCTGGCAGAGCTCGGCGCTGCGCCGAAGGCCTGAGCTCCCCTTACGGCAGCCCCGCCAGTGCAGTCGTCAGCACCAGCGTCGCCGCGAAGACGAGATTGATGATCCGCGACGCCAATGGATCGCGCAGCAGCCTCGCGAAAATCGTCCCAGCGAGAAGCCAGAGCACATGAATGGCGACGATCATCGCTGCCAGCACCAAAAGCTTGGTCGAAATCCCGAGCCCGTCGACCGTGGATGAAGCTCCCGCGAAGACCGCGCCGATCGCCACATAGGCTTTCGGGTTGGCGACGGCGAGCATGAAGCCGCCGAAGGAGGTGGGACGCGCCGCCGCATTGCCGCCTTGGGCAAGCGGCGGCGCTGTCGCGATCCTGAAGGCAAGGTAGAGGATATAGAGGGCCGAAGCGACAGTCAGCAACGGCGCCAGCCCCGGCACCGAGGCGAGCATGCCGAATATCCCGGCGGCCACAACCAGGAGCACGGCCATCGTTCCAAGCACGATGCCGGACATATAACCCAGCGAAGGCCGCAGCCCGAAAGCGGCGCCGACGGCGGTGACGCTGATCGTCGCCGGACCTGGGCTACCCATGACAACGGTCGCCGCCATGACCAGCGCCAGCACCTGCTGCCAGGGCTGCGCTTCAGACAGAACGTCTCCGGTCATCCCGAACCTCAATTCCTGCCGCGATCGGGCAGGAATTATCGCGAGGTACCGAAAAGGTCTTGAACGATCGTGCGTGGGACCTACTGCACTAACGCATGTTGGATCCGGGTCAGGCCGGCACCCCCTGAATAGCGACACGCCTTAAGCGCTGGCGCGATCGAGCGCTGCGATGTCGTCGGCGGAAAGCTTGAGCGATGCGGCGCGGATCAGGCTTTCCATCTGTGCGGGCGTCGTGGCGCTGGCAATCGGCGCGGTGATGCCCGGCCGCGCCATGATCCAGGCGAGCGCCACTTCGGCCTGCTTGGCCGAATGGCGCCCGGCCGCGGCATCGAGCGCGGAGAGAATGCGCATGCCGCGCTCGTTGAGATACTCGGCCACGTCTTCGCCACGCTCGCTCCGGCCAAGGTCGGCCTTGCTGCGGTATTTGCCGCTGAGAAACCCCTTGGCCAGGCTGAAATAGGTGATGACGCCGAGGCCTTCAGCCTTGCACAGGTCGAGCAGCGGGCCGTCCAGCGAAGAGCGATCGTACAAATTGTATTCGGGCTGCAGAACCTCGTAACGCGGCAGGCCCCGCAGGCTGGCGACATCCAGGGCCGCGCGCAATTGCCCCGCATCGAGATTGGAGCAGCCCGGGTAGCGGATCTTGCCCTTATCGAGCAGGCGCTGATAGGCGCCGAGCGTTTCCTCGTAAGGCGTCGCCGGGTCTGGCCAGTGCGACAGATAGAGGTCGATGACGTCGGTCTGCAGCCGCTTGAGCGATTGGTCGACCGCCTTTTCGATATAGGCTGCGGAGAGGTCCCGCCTGCCCTGTCCCATGTCGGAGCCGACCTTGGTGATGACGACGATGCTGTCCCGGTTGCCGCGGCTCTTCATCCAGTTGCCGATGATGGTTTCGGATTCGCCGCCTTTGTTGCCCGGCGCCCAGCGCGAATAGGCGTCCGCAGTGTCGACTGCGTTAAAGCCGGCCTCGGCAAAGCGGTCGAGCAGGTCGAACGAGGTCTTCTCGTCGGCGGTCCAGCCGAAGACGTTGCCTCCAAGGACCAGCGGCGCGATGGAAAGGTCGGTGCGACCGAGACGGCGTTTCTGCAAGACTGATCTCCGTGATGCTGGGAAGGGCCTGGGTGCCCAGAGGATGGATTGCGGCTAACCTAGGTCGTGCCTTGCCCAGGTCAAAGGCATGGTTTTGCTTTTTGATCGGGCCAGATCTTCACGAAGGCGCGACCTGCCGCCCCACCTCTTCCAGCCAGTGGTCGCGGATGCCGAGCGCCCTCAGATGCTCCACTGTGCTCAGGACATAGTCTTCGTTCCTGCCCGATTGGCCCACGGCGCCGCGCACGACTTTTGCCGCATGGTCGGCGTCGAGCCCGCCGGCATATTGCTCATGCGCGCGGTCGACGATGTAGGCGACCGCTTCGACCGTTCCGCCTTGTCCCGCCCCATCCAGCCGGACATCGAGGGTGCGTTCGAGATAGACGCTGGTCACCAGCTCGCGCTCGCGCAGATAGGAAAGCACTTCGTCACGCAAATCGCCGGGCACGCGGAAGGCGAGCCCGACGCAGGAGCCGCCGCGGTCGAGGCCGAGCACCAGGCCCGGCCGCTCACGCGTACCGCGATGGACGAAGGAATAGACGCAGAGCGACCGGCGGAAGCCGTAAAGACGGGCGCGCCGCGTCTCGACATGTGCGAAACCGGGCCGCCAGATCAGCGACCCGTAGCCAAAAACCCAAAAATCGCCCATATCGCCAAGCCTGATTGCATTCGAGTGACGACACCACACCAGTAAGGTGCTTCTTCTGTCCCCGCTTGTCGTGCGTAAGAACAACCACCCGCTCGCCGCATGAGCGGGTTAACGAGAGCCGCAGCATGACGTCAAGTGACGAGCGATCGCGCAAACCTCGCCGCCGGCTGTTCTGGCTTGCGGCGTTCATCTTGGTGCTGTTCGCGCTCTACAGCGGCGGATGGTTCTATCTCGCCGGCAAGGTCAAGACCGAGGCCGAGCGGGCCGTGGCCGAGCTTGGAGGCAAGGGCATCAAGGCCGACTGCGCCAATCTCACGGTCAGCGGTTATCCACTGGACTTCACGGTCGCCTGCGACAGCCTGGCCTATCAGGACGATGCCAGGAATGTAGCGGCCTCGACCGGCGATATGAACGTCGTCGCTCGCATCACCCAGCCTCTGTCGCCCGTGGCGAACCTGCGCGGGCCGTTGCGGACTGTGGCGCCGGGCATGCCGCCGCTTTGGCTCGACTGGGACAAGCTGCACGCCACGGTCAAGCTGTCATGGCCGCTTCCGCGCCGCATTTCGCTTCAGGCGGAAGGCTTGTCTGGACAGACCGATCCGGCCGACGACACCGATCCCGTGCAGCTGTTCAGCGCCGGCCAGGCGGCCGGCCAGCTGCAGCCGAACGGCCAGGACCTCGTCTATACCGGCAGCTTTGGCGACCTGAAGATCGACGCGGAAGCTGTCGGCGGACGCGTGCTGCCGGAACTCGACGGCGCCGGCGAAGCGACAGTGAAGAACGGCGTCGCGCTGATTAAGGCGCCGCCGAAAAGCCTGCGCGGCCAGTCGGTCGAGATTGCCAGCCTCGACGTGTCATCAGGCACGGCGCGCGTAACTGTGTCCGGGCCGATCTCGATCGACGCCGACGGCCTGATCGATGCAAATCTGTCGATCAAGCTGAAGGACCCAAAGGCCGTAGCGGCGATCCTCGCCGGCGCCATTCCCGAGCACAAGAGCGAGATCGAGCAGGGTTTTGCCGGCATTGCCATGCTCGGCAACCAACCGTCCATGCCGCTCAAGATCGTGAAGGGTAAAGCTTCGCTTGGCTTCATCCCGCTCGGCAAGATCAAGCCGGTCGATTGAGACTGCGATGGCCGGACCGGTCAAACTGCTCAGCGTCGGCGCGTTCACCCTCGACACGATCCTGCGTGTCGAGATGCTGCCCGCGCATCAGGGCAAGTTCATCGCCAGCGACGGTGTCCAGATCGCCTCCGGCATGGCGACGAGTGCGGCCTGCGCCGCGCATCGCCTCGGCGCCGATGTGTCGCTTTGGGCGAGCGCGGGAGACGATGCGGTCGGCGACCGGCTGATCGCCGAGATCGAGGCGGAAGGCGTCGACTGCAGCCTGGTCCGCCGCGTCGCCGGCGCGCGCTCGGCGCTGGCCGCGATCCTGGTGGATGCCCATGGCGAGCGCATCATCGTGCCCTTCTATGACAGCAGGGCGCAAGCCGATCCCGACACGCTGCCGCTTGCCGAATTTTCCGCCTTCAACGCCGTGCTGGTGGACGTCCGCTGGCCGGGCGCCGCCGCACTTGCCTTGGCGGCCGCGCGGGATGCCGGCCGTCCGGCGATCCTCGACGCCGACACGGCGCCGATCGACGTGCTCGAGCGGCTTTTGCCGTTGGCCTCGCACATCGTCGCCTCGGAGCCGGCGGCGCGGATCGTCTGCGGCCATGCGCTCGATCCGGAAAGCGCATGCGCCGATCTCGCCTCGCGCACCGACGCCTTCGTTGCGGTAACGGGCGGCGCTGCCGGAACCTGGTGGCATGACCGGGGAACCGGTCGCGTCCGGCATGTCGAGGCGCCGAAGGTCAAGGCGGTCGACACGCTCGCCGCCGGCGACGTCTTCCACGGCGCCTTCGCCGTCGGGCTTGCCGAAGCCATGCCGCCCGAGCAGGCGCTGCGCTTTGCCAGCGCCGCCGCCGCGCTTAAATGCCTGCGCTTCGGCGGCCGGCTCGGCGCTCCAAACAGAGCCGAGACAATGGCCATGATGGCGGCGCACTGGCCCCCATCGGGACAGATCGAGCAGAAGGCCTAGGGCTTGGCCCGCGGGTGCTCTACGGCCTGACGGCCGAAATCCGGGACATCGATATCCTGGCCGGCCTCGATGATCGAGCGGCGGATGGCGCGCGTGCGGGTGAACAGGTCGAACAGCTTTTCGCCGTCGCCCCAGCGGATCGCCCGCTGCAGCGAGGCCAGATCCTCCGAGAAGCGCGCCAGCATTTCCAGGATCGCGTCCTTGTTATGCAGGCACACGTCCCGCCACATGGTCGGGTCGGAAGCGGCCAGTCGGGTAAAGTCGCGAAAACCGGAAGCGGAATATTTGATGACTTCCGTCTTGGTCACCGATTCCAGGTCGTCGGCGGTGCCGACGATGTTGTAGGCGATGATATGCGGCAGATGCGAGACGATGGCCAGGGTCATGTCGTGATGCTGCGGGTCCATCGTGTCGATGTTGGAGCCGCAGCGCCGCCAGAATTCGGAGAGCTTTTCCAGCGCCTCCGGATCCGTGCCCGGCAGCGGCGTGAAGATGCACCAGCGGTTGTCGAAGAGGTCGGCGAACCCGGCATCCGGCCCGGACTTTTCCGTGCCCGCCAGCGGGTGCCCGGGGATGAAATGCACACCGACGGGCACATGCGGCTGCATTTGCGCGATCACCGAAGCTTTGGTTGAGCCGACATCGGTAAGGATCGCGCCTTTCTTCAGCGCCGGCGCGATTTCGGCCGCGACCTCGCCGGACGAGCCGACCGGAACCGAGACGATGACGAGATCCGCGTCGCGCACTGCGTCTTCGGCCTCGGTCGTGTAGGAATCGCCGAGACCCAGTTCCTCGGCGCGCTTGAGCGTCGATTGGCTGCGCGTCGCGATAGCGATGTGGCGCGCCAGGCCTTCGCGGCGGATGACGCGGGCGAGCGACGAACCGATCAGGCCGATGCCGACCAGCGCTATTCTTCCGAACATCGGTGCTGTCATGGTGCTTCAGCTTTTCAGAAATGTCTTGAGCGCCTCGACGACGCCGCGATTGGCCTCCTCGATGCCGATGCTCATGCGCAGCGCGTTGGGAAAGCCGTAGCCGGTGACGCGCCGCAGGATGTAGCCACGCGCGCTGAGATAGTCGTCCGCGGCCGCTGCCGAATGCTTTTTGTTGTCGGGGAAGTGGATCAGCACGAAATTGCCGACGCTGGGCGTCACGCGCAGCCCGAGCCCGGTCAGTTCCTCGCTGACCCAGGCAAGCCACTTCTCGTTATGCGCCACGCTGCGTTCAATATGGGCGCGGTCGCGGATGGCCGCGATACCGGCCTCGATCGCGGTCGCATTGACGTTGAAGGGCCCGCGCACCCGGTTGATGGCATCGACGATATGCGCCGGTCCGTACATCCAGCCGATGCGTGCGCCGCCGAGGCCGAGCTTGGAGAAGGTGCGGGTCATGACCACGTTCTCCGAGCTCCCGGCCAGCTCGATGCCGGCTTCATAGTCGTTGCGCCGCACATATTCGGCATAGGCCGCGTCGAGCACCAGGAGCACGCTCTTGGGCAGTCCGGCATGCAGCCGGCGCACCTCCTGGAACGGCACATAAGTGCCGGTCGGATTGTTGGGGTTGGCGAGGAACACGATCCGCGTCGCCGGCGTCACCGCGGCGAGGATTGCGTCGATGTCGGCGCGCTCGTCCGTCTCCTTGACCGCCACCGGCTTGGCGCCGGCGGCTTGGATATAGATCTTGTAAACCATGAAGGCGTGTTCGGTGAACACGGCCTCGTCTCCCGGCGCGAGATAGGTCTGCGCCAGCAGCCCCAGGATCTCGTCGGAGCCATTGGAGCAGACGATGTTTGCCGGATTGAGGCCGTGCACATCGGCGATCGCCTCGCGCAGCCGGCGGGCGGAGCCGTCGGGATAAACGTCCAATTTGGCAGCCACCTCCCGGGCGGCCTCGATCGCCTTCGGCGAGGGCCCGAGCGGATTCTCATTGGACGACAGCTTGTAGACCTTCGTCACGCCGGCCGGCGCGGTACTTTTTCCCGGCACATAGGCCTCGATGTCCATGATGCCCGCGCGGGGCGTCGGACGTGGCTGATCCTGCTTCATGTCACAAATCCGTCGAGAGGCCCTGGTTCGAGGCCGCAGCGGAAATACAGGCCGTGGCCCCGAATGTCGAGGGCCGGCGCGCTCGCGCGTAGGCAGACCGTTGACGAAGCGCCGCGCTGGCCCTAGAAGAACAGCCGGATCTCCCGTGGTGATTTGGCCGGTCGGCTTGCAGCCACGTTAAACAATTCGCTAAAGGGCCGTTTGCAACCTGTAACCGGCTTTGCGAAGGCAGGCCGGTTTTTTGTTGTCCGTTGCCGGCCGGACGCCGTATCGCGAGATCGATGCGACTGGATGGGGAATGCAATGGCCGCTCAGCGCGCTCCAAGGACCAACCACGAGGCCGACCAACCGTCGAGCCCGGTGTTGCAGTTCGGTCCCGACAAGCCGTTAAAACTCGATGCGGGCACCGTGCTGTCGCCGTTCCAGGTCGCTTACCAGACCTACGGCGCCCTCAACGACGCCCGCTCCAACGCCATCCTCGTCTGCCACGCGCTGACCGGCGACCAGCATGTCGCCAGCACCAATCCCGTGACCGGCAAGCCGGGCTGGTGGGAGGTGCTGATCGGCCCCGGCAGGATCATCGACACCAGCCGCTTTTTTGTCATTTGCGCCAACGTCATCGGCGGCTGCCTCGGCTCCACCGGCCCGGCCTCGACCGATCCGGCGACAGGCAGGCCCTATGGGCTCGACCTGCCGATCATCACCATCCGCGACATGGTGCGGGCGCAGCTGATGCTGGTCGATCATTTCGGCATCGAGAAGCTGTTCTGCGTGCTCGGCGGCTCGATGGGCGGCATGCAGGTGCTGCAATGGGCCGCAAGCTACCCGGGACGCGTCTTCTCCGCGTTGCCGATCGCCACCGGCGCCCGCCATTCGTCGCAGAACATCGCCTTCCACGAAGTCGGGCGGCAGGCCGTCATGGCCGATCCGGACTGGCACGGCGGCAAATATCTCGATTTCGGCAGGCGGCCGGAAAAGGGGCTCGCCGTGGCGCGCATGGCCGCGCACATCACTTACCTCTCGGAAGCAGCGCTGCACCGCAAGTTCGGCCGCAACCTGCAGGATCGCGAGGCGCTGACCTTCGGCTTCGACGCCGATTTCCAGATCGAAAGCTATCTGCGCCATCAGGGCATGACCTTCGTCGACCGCTTCGATGCCAACTCCTATCTCTATCTGACCCGCGCTATGGACTATTTCGACCTCGCCGCCGACCACGGCGGACGGCTGGCCGATGCCTTCGCCGGCACCAAGACACGCTTCTGCCTGGTATCGTTCACAAGCGACTGGCTGTTTCCGACCGAGGAAAGCCGCTCGATCGTGCATGCGTTGAACGCCGCCGGCGCGTCCGTCTCCTTCGTCGAGATCGAGACCGACCGCGGCCACGACGCTTTCCTGCTCGACGAACCGGAATTGTTCGCGGCCATCAACGGCTTCATAGCCTCGGCGGCGCGCGCAAGGGGGCTCAGCCTATGAGCGGCGCGCGATCTCTGTGTCTTGGCCGCACTTCTGAGGCGCCGAGATTCCCATTGGCCGCAAATGCTCAAAGGCCGGAGGTGTGCCCATGAGCGTCAATCGCGCCCAGCGCGTCGACCTCGAAGTCGTCACCGATCTCATCCCGCCGCATTCGCGCGTGCTCGATGTCGGCTCCGGCGATGGCGTGCTTCTGGAGGTTCTGCAGGCGACCAAGCAGGTTGATGGCCGCGGCCTGGAGCTGTCACAGCGCGGCGTCAACGAATGCGTGGCGCGCGGCCTTTCCGTCGTCCAGGGCGATGCCGACAAGGACCTCGAATTCTACCCCGACAAAGGTTTTGATTTCGTCGTCCTGTCGCAAACGCTGCAGGCGACCCGCAACCCGAAACTTGTGCTCGACGAGCTGCTTCGGATCGGCAACCGCGCGATCGTCTCCTTCCCCAATTTCGGCCATTGGCGCGTGCGCTTCTCGCTGCTGATCAAGGGCAGGATGCCGGTCACCAAGGACCTGCCCTATTCCTGGTACGACACGCCGAACATCCACTTCTGCACCATTCGCGACTTCGTCAACCTGTGCGAAGAGCTCGGCGCGACGGTCGAGAAGGCGACCGCGCTCGACGCCAACGGCCAGAAGATCGGCCTGTCGATGCCCTGGTGGTTCTGGAACTTCTTCGGCCAGCAGGCAGTGTTCTTGCTGAAACGATGATCTCGCTCGATCTCTTTCGACGCCGGCCGGCCGTGGTTCAAATCCCGTCGGAAATTCTGTCGGAGATAAGCACTGGGATTCTTGTGTGCACTTCGCCGCGTACCGGCAGCAATCATCTTGCAGGACTGATGGCTTCCGCCGGGCTGGGCAATCCACTGGAGTGGTTTGGCGGGCGCCGGCTGCTCGAACAGCCAGGCTATCCGCGCGATGCCAGAGGGCAGCTTCTGAGGGCGCTGACGGAAGGACGGTCCTCTTGCGGAATCTACGCGATCAAGCTTTTTGCGAGTCAATTCGCTCAAGTTGCCAAGAAGGTGAACCTCCCCGCCAGTCTTCCCAACCTTCACTATGTGCGCCTGACGCGCAGCGATCTGCTGGGTCAGGCGATCTCATGGGCGCGTGCGCGCCAAACCCGCAGATTCCGCTCTACCGAGGTCAGTCGCGCAGCCCCACGCTATGACGGCGAGGCTATCGCCGAATCGCTTGAAAAGATTCTGATGGAAAATCTGGCCTGGGATGGGTGGTTCGCGAAAAACGGGCTGTCCTTCCTTGCGCTAACTTACGAGCAGGTCCAGCAAGACCCGAGAGGAAGCCTCGAGAAAATTGCCCAGTTGGCCGGGGTCGAGCCTGTCTGGAGAATGAATGTCGGGTCAGGTCTCGAAATCCAGCGCGACGCGACCAATGACGAATGGAGAAAACGTTTCCTGTCTGAATATGCCGACCCGTCGAGCTTCCCGCACAGAAAAAAGCGCGGGTTCCTGAAGATCTAGAAAGAATCATGCGATTGAAGCGCAAACTTGCAAATAGAATGGCACCGAGAATCGTTTGACGGCATACCCCGCAGGGCTATAGCGACTGTACCGGCAAAACTGGTGGTGATTATCTATGGCTGAACACCCGATCTATTCGATCGTCATGGAGATGGAGAACGCCAAATCCATCGACTGGAACGAGATCGGCCTGGGGCTGAAGTCACTGGCGCGCGAAATCGCGGCTGTTTCCGCTAAGGGTTTTGCAAGGCCAAAAGTTGTCGTGTCGCATGGCGGGCCCGATTCGGACGGCAGCTTGCTGCAAGCGAGCATTGAAGCTGAAGCGCCTGAATTGATGCAGGTTGCCGACCTGACAATCACAGCTTGCCCCGACGGTCGGTATTACGAACTCAAGAACAACGGCGTGCTTTTGACCGAAGGAGACATCGTCGTTTTCCTGGATTCGGACACGGTCCCTCAGCCAGGTTGGCTTTCAAATCTGCTGCAGCCGTTTCAACAGCCGCAAACCGTCTGCGTGAACGGCCATACCTATCTGTCCTATGACGACTTCTTCTCGAGAACCTTCGCCTTGATCTGGTTCTTCCCGATGGCCCGCGGAGATGAAAGATTCGCCTCGAAGCGGGCGATCAATGCCAACAATGTCGCCTTCCGGCGCCATTGGATCGTCAACCACCCTTTCCCGGCACATAACGGCTTCAAGGTGTCCTGCACGCTGCTGATGCACCAGCTTCGGCGCGAGGGCCACAAGATCGTCAACGTCGATGCGCGCGTTTACCACTACTCTCCGCGTGGCTGGCGGTTCTTCTATTGGCGCGCGTTGGTGACCGGCAGGGACGCCGACCGCAAGTTCGTCGCGCTTCATGCCCCCAGTCGCAGCCAGCGGATCGTCAAGTCGTTCAGTCGCTGGTGGACCATGTCGTGGCGCACGACGCGACGCGTGCTCAGCCACGCGCCGCAAACGGGTATGCCTCTTTGGCAGATCCCGTTTTCACTGGTGGTAGGCCTGGCTTTTTATACCCTGGCATTTCTTGGTCATTTCAGCCTCGCTGCCGGTCTCGTAAGCGACGAAATCGAAACCGTGCCTGACTATGTCGGGCATAGTTGAAGGATAAACCGCCGCGAAGTGTTGCTTTCAAACCGCATGACTTTGAGGAAACACGCTCTGAACTTGACCCCGATGCGACACCTCAGGTGACATAGGCGGCTCTTTTCTGTAGCGTTTGCCGAATCCATCCGGGGGCGGACATGGAGGCAGGTGGTGCGAGTATCTTACGGTCATCGTTTATCTGCCCATAACGAAAGTTAGATGCCGACTGCCTCCGACACAGCTCCGCTGATCACCGTGATCACGCCGACGCACAACCGGCGAAGCCAGGTCGTGCGCGCGGTGGAAAGTGTTCTTGCCCAGACACTTACCCGCTTCGAGCACATTGTTGTCGACGACGGTTCGACCGACGGAACGGCCTTGGCGCTGGCCGAGATTCGCGATCCCAGACTGATCTATGTCGGCGCGAAATGGCGCGGCGCCAATGCCGCGCGCAACGCGGGCATCGAGCGCGCGCGGGCGCCGATCGTGACCTTTCTTGATTCGGACGATGTCTATCTGCCGGACCGCCTCGACCGGACGCTGTCGCACTTCGACAGGAACCCCTCGCTCGAAGTGCTGATCAGTTCCTTCATCTCGGTCAAGGGCGGCCGCAGCACCAAATGCATCAATCGTCAGGCCTTGCTCGACAAGAGCAGGCTGCAGCGCGCCCTGGTCTCGCAGACGATCTTCATCGCTGGCTCGGCGATCACCGCCCGGCACGAATCGCTGCTTGCGATCGGCGGCTTTGACAGCGATATCACGCGCATGCAGGACCGCGAATTGCTGCTGCGTTTTGCCAACCGCAGCGGCGCCTTGCTGTCGGATGATATCGACTGGAAGAAATACAATTCGGAAAATTCGATCTCCGGCCGGCGCGACGGCTATGTCGAGGCCTACGCCAACCTGATCGGCAAACATCCTTATATTGCCGACCGCTATCCCGACGTGCCGCCCTATATGATCGCGCGGCAGATCATCGCCGACATATTGAAGGGGAGGCTGCCACAGGCCTTTTCGGGCTATCTCGCCAATCGGTCGTCAAAGGCGCTCGGCTACTCGCCGACCGAACTGCTGCGCGGCTATGTCGTCGGCCGGCGCTGGCGCCGCGATTGCTATGACGAGTTCCGCGCCAGATACGGCGCCCGGGCGGCCTGAGGCACAGCGCGGCGCTCTGGCCGAAACAGTGCAAATGGGGACTTCACCGATCCAGCTTCGGAAAATAAGGATCGGAAAACCGCTGCCGCAGCCGTTCGCCAAGCAGGCAGTCGGTCGGCGCCTCCGAATCGACGCGGATGCTTCCGGCGTCGCCGATCCCGCTCACCTCCTGGATCAGCTTGCGGCGGATAGCCGTCGAGAATTCCGACGCCGCATAGATCGGCAGCACGAACGAACCGGGGCCGCCGGTGACGCAATCGGCATAGTAGCGGTCGAGACGAATGACGCTCGGCGACGGACTGATCAGGATCGGCAGGCCGTTGACCACGATGCCCTTGGCCAAAGCCGCATCACGGATCATCGCGACGGGCAGCCCGGCATTGTTGGGCCCGTCCCCCGATATGTCGATGACCCGGCGCGGCGCCGAGTAGCTGTTTTTCTCCAGAAGTCCGGCGCCGAATCCGAGAGCGCCTGAAATCGACGTGCCGCGAAAGCTCCGGAACGGACGACCCGCGATGGTGTCGGCGAAGGCGTTGGCGCTGTCCGCGCCGTCGATCACTTGCCAGCCGATCACGCCGTCGTCGCGCACGACGCCCGCCCATTCGAAATAGGCGAGCGCGATGCGGCCCCTCGGGCCCGAGCGCGCGGCGCTGATGAAGTCGGGATGGCGCAGCGCCTCGACATAGCCGGCGCGCTGCAGGGCGAACTCTTCTTCGTCCATCGATTGCGAGATGTCGACGGCCAGCACGAGTTCGACATCGACGGCAGTGCCGCCGATTGCAGGCATTGGCGCTGCCTCGGCGCAGGCAAGGCACGCAAGCAGGCTGAACAGCTTGACCACGGCAGGTTCCACCACGCCGGGATTGTTCCCGGCGATCGCGGCGAAATAAAGCTATTTCTTGGCGCGCGCGGCAACAGGCGGGGGCTCGATCGCCCCGGCGCGGAGACGGGCCGGCTTGAGCGCCGATCCGCCGCTGTCCTTTACGATGGTGAGCGCGCGCGGGAAGAACTGGTTGTTGTGCAGACCGCGCCCGATATTGAGGATGGCGGCGTGCGGCAGTCTGGACTGCAGCATCGCCAGCACGCGCCGAAGCGTGGCGCCGTCGAACGTATCCAGCGCTTCGTCGATGATCACCCATTTCGGCTTCCTCAGCGCCAGCCGGGCGAAGGCGAGCAGCCGCTGCTCGTCGTCGGCCAGCTCATGCTCCCAGCGCGCCGAGCGGTCGAGCTGGAACGAGAGGCGCTCGAGGCCGACTTCACCGAGCACGGCGGAAATCTCGGCGTCGTCGATCTTGGCGCCTTCGGCATGGTTGAGCACGTCGCGCAGCGTGCCGAGCGGGAAATAGGGGGTGCGCGGCACGAAGAACGGTGTCTGTCCGGCCGGCATGCCAATGCGGCCGCCGCCCCATGGCCAGAGGCCGGCGATCGCGCGGAAGAACAGCGTCTTGCCGGCGCGCGGATCGCCGGTGATCATGACGCGCTCGCCGGCCTTTATCTCGACCTCCGTCTCCGCAAGCCTGGTGCAGCCGTCGGGCGAGGCGACTTCGAGCTTGTCGAATGTCAGCGTGCCATTTGCGTTTTCGCCGAACGCGATGCGCTTTTGCTTGGCATGCAGGATGTCCGTTTCGCCGAGCGCGATGCGAAAGTCGGCAACGCGCATCAGCGTTGCCCGCCAATCGGCGATGGCGCCGATGTTGTTGATGAACCAGCGCAGCGAGGAATTCACCTGGTTGAAGGCGCCGACGGCCATCATCAAACCGCCGAAGCTGATGTCGCCAGCGAAATAGACCGGTGCGGCGACCAGAATCGGCGCCACCACGGTGATCCAGCCATAGGCGTCGGTAACCCAGGACAGGTTGATCTGGGCGCTGTAGATGCGCCGCATGGCGTCGAGCACGCCGCCGAGGTCGAGCTCGAGCTGCCGCCTGGCGTCCGCCTCGCCATGGGTGAGCGCGATGGCGTCGACATTCTCGTTGACGCGGACCACGGAGGAGCGCAGCACGGCCTCGCGCGTGTAGCGATCGCTGTTGAAGCGGATCAGCGGCCGGCCTACCAGCCAGCTCAGCCAGGAGGCGATGCCGGCATAGAGGATCGCCGCCCAGACCATGTAGCCCGGTATTTCCAGCGAATGGCCGCCGACATGGAAGACGAAGCCGGAAGAGAGCTCCCACAGCACGCCGATGAAGGACACAAGCAGGATGAAGGATTGCAGCAGGCCGACGCCGAGATCGGTCGACAAGTCGGAGAGATGCCCCGCGTCCTGCTGCATGCGCTGATCGGGATTGACGCCGATCGCGCCCGCATGGGTGAGCCGGAACGCACGCGCCGGCCGCATCCATTCATCGATCAGGTCGAGCGTCAGCGCCTCTCGCAACTTCAGCCGGATCGTCTGGTTGAGCCAGGTCTGGCCGACATTGAGCACCAGGAGGCTGCCGGCGATTGCGGCAAACACCATCAGCTGATGCAGGAAGCCCGGCAGGTCGCGCCGCGCCAGGGCATCGTAGAAAGGCTGGTTCCAGCGGTTGAGCAGCACTTGCCCGATCGAGGTCGCGACGATGACGCCGACAATCCCGATCGAGGCCCACAGGAGCCGCCTGCGCACCGGCGATGCCTTCAGCGCCAGCCTGATCGCCGCCAGCTGGTCTGAGAGGCGGCTCGTCTCGACTGAGAACGCGGCCTGTTCGATACTGGGCGTGTGGTCCATGATGCGAGATCCCTGCTGCCAGGAACGGTCATTGGCGGCGATGCCGCACCCCGAACCCGCCTCTGAGATAGGGTGACGATTGCCGTATGACGCAAGGCTTGGCCCCGATCACGAACGCGTCATCCGCCTGCCCGCGGCACCGGGCCGCCGGCCCGACGCCCGAGCGTCGTTGCGCCCTGTGGCGAGAACACCGGCACGAAGACGCGGCGCGAGGCGCGCTGCGCGACAGGCACGCCCTGGTAGAGCCGCTTCTGCGCCTCGACGACGATAACCCCGGAAAAGATCGGCCAGAGCCGCCGGCCGGCGCGCTCCAGCACGTTGTGGAACTGCATCATGGAGCGCCGCGGCGATGGCGGAAAGAACAGCGCGTCCGACCATGCGGCCGGCGTGAAATTGGCCTCGCGCAGCAATTCGGTGAGCTGGCCGCGCGAGAACGGCCGGCCGTTGCCGAAGGGCGTGTGCTCAAAACGCGCCCAGACGCCGCGCCGGTTGGGCACGACGATGACGACCCTGCCTGCCGGCGACAGCACGCGCCAGATCTCGTTCAGCGTCTCGCGCGGATTTTCGACATGTTCGAGCGAGTGGACGAGCAGCATGCGGTCGATGCAGGAATCGACCAGCGGCAGCTCCTCGTCGAAGACCAGCGCCGTCGCCGTCGGCCCCGTCGCCGGCCAGACCACCGCCCCTTGCGTCGCCGGCATGAAGGCAAAGACGCGCTCGGCATCGGCGCCGAACCGCTCCAGCCACGGCAGCGTGTAGCCGAGGCCGACCAGGCGCTCGTTCGGAACGGGCGCCCATATCGACGACAGCGACATGGTGATCGCGCGCTCGGCGAGGCGCCCGAGCGTGGTCGAATAGAAGGACCGGAGATCGACGATATCGGAATGCATGCGCCGGACGGTAGCCGCGATATCCGGCGAGTTCAACAAAGGCGGATGACATCGACAGCCGGGCGCCCTATGTCTGCGGCCATAAACGGAGAGCGACGAGATGCCGGTCGAAATCGAACAGTTCATGTGCCGCACCGACAATTTCGGCGTTCTGGTGCATGACCCCAGGAGCGGGCAGACGGCGATCATCGATGCCCCGGAAGAAGCGCCGATCCTCGCCGCGATCAAGCGCACCGGCTGGTCCCCGACGATGATCCTGACCACGCATCATCATGGCGACCATGTCGAGGCCAACCTGGCCCTGAAGGAGCGCTTCAAGCTCACCATCGTCGGACCGGAAGCGGAACAGGCGAAGATCCCCGGCATCGACGAGACGGTCAGCCAGGGTTCCGTCATCCGCCTCGGCGAAGAAGAGATCGAGGTCATCGAGACGCCCGGCCATACCGCCGGCCATGTCTCTTACCATTTGCCGGCCTCGAAGGTGGCCTTCACCGCCGACACGCTGTTTGCGCTGGGCTGCGGCCGGCTCTTCGAATGCAAGCCGCCGATTATGCACGAATCGCTGAAGAAGCTTGCCGCCCTTCCGGCCGAGACCGTCATCTATTGCGGCCACGAATACACATTGGCCAACGCGCGTTTCGCGCTGACCGTCGACCCCAGCAATTCAGCTTTGAAAGAGCGCGCCGCCAGGATCGAGAAGCTGCGCGCCGACAACAAGCCGACCCTGCCGACGACGATCGGCGAGGAACTGTCGACCAATCCGTTCCTGCGCTGGCACGACCCGGCGATCCGCAGGCATCTCGGCATGGAAAGGGCGAGCGACACGGACGTGTTCGCCGAGATCCGCAAGCGCAAGGATAACTTCTGAGCGTTCCTGCATGACCAGCGCCGCCGAAATCATCGCCGCGCTCGGCCTCGAGCCGCACCCCGAGGGCGGCTGGTATGCCGAGACGTTTCGCGACGCGGAAGGTGGCACGCGCGGCTATTCGACCGCGATCTACTTCCTTTTGGAGGAAGGCCAACGTTCGGCCTGGCACCGGGTCAAGGACGCGGCGGAGGTCTGGCATTTCTATGCCGGCGCGCCGCTGGCGCTCGCCATGCATGAGGAAGGCTCCGGCACCGTCGTCGAACATCTATTGGGCGCGGCACTCGCCGCCGGCGAGCGGCCGCAGATCGTGGTCCCGGCCGGCTGTTGGCAGTCGGCGCGCAGCCTCGGCGAATGGACGCTGGTCGGCTGCACGGTGGCACCGGGCTTCGATTTCGCCGCCTTCGATCTGGCCGAGCCGGGCTGGCAGCCGAAAACAGCCTAAGCCAGCAGGAAACCAAGCGTGATCGCCAACTGGGCCGCATAATAGAGCACCCAGACCGCATAGCGCATCCAAACGCGATGCGGCGAACTCGCGGCCAGCAGGAAGCGCTCTGCCGCCAGCAGCCCGTCCGATATGATGAACAGCACGGCTCCGGCGATAACCCAGGGATGGAAGGTCGTGAGCGCCGAAACACCCATGGCGAGGATCGCCCCGGCATAGACGGCGACCGGAACGCGCAGGGCAGGTCCGACGCGCCGCCAAAGCGCGGCGAGCATCGTGCTAACGAAAACCGCCAGCGCCAGCGCAATGGCGCCGCGCCAGGACTCGGCGGTGAGCAGGCCGATTCCGCCACCGGCGTTCAGGAACAAGGCGACATAGGCGACATGCGCGGCAAGAAAGCTCGCCAGCCCTCCAAGAAAGGCTTTTTCACCGTCTTGGGAGAGGAACGCGTCGCCGGCAGCGCTGAGCGCCAGCGCTGCGACGAGCAGCGGCGGACCGCCCTGCATGACGGCGAGCGCCGCCAGCAAGGCCACGGCCAGCGTCTTGGCGGCGGAACGGGCGAGGCGTGGCGGCAGCTCGAGCGCAAGGACGTAAATCGCGGCGGCGGCGATCGAGAACAAAAGCGTCGCATTGGGATTGGCGTCGATGCCGCCCGGAAACGGCATCATGCGCGCGCTCCGCCGGTCGCCGGCTTGCGCAGCCGCGAGGCGTCGGTGAGCAGTGCAAGCAGCGCCCACAGGGCGACCGCCGAGAAACCGATCAGTGTTGCGCGCCCCATGCCCCATCCCCGGCGGCGCGCCGTGGCGCCTAACTATTCGGCTGCTTCGAACCGTCTTGCGCTGATGGTCAGCGGGCCGATCTGGGTCCCGACCGTGGCGCGGATCGGCGCATATACGCCGGATTGGCCGACGGGTGCAAATGTCACCATCATGCGGCTTTTGTTCTTCAGGAAGTCCAGCGCCTTGCGGCCCTTGCGATAGCCCGCCACCGGCTCGAAGCCCATCTTGCAGGTCACGGTGTCGCCCTTGTAGCCCGGCACCGAGATCGAGCCTTTCGAGGCATAGGTCAGCGACAGGTTGGCGCGCATCTCGCCATCGTAGAATTTGACGGTCCGCCCGCAGACCTTGTCCAGGCTGTCGGCATGGACGACGGTCGCGGCCATCGGATCGACCACCGATTTCAGGTCGCCGGAGCCGACCGGCACCCAATTCTTGGGATCGCGCTTGCCGGGCTCCGGAACGACCTTCGTCGAGGAGACGTCGCCATCGGCGAAGCGTATGTCGACCACCGATGCCTTCTTGCCGGAAGTATAGTCGGCCCGGAAGGCCCGCGGCCGCATCTGCTGGCCCGAAATCGTACCCTTCGACGAGATCGTGCCTTTCGTATCGTCGAACAGCTTGGCGATGCCGGCGGCCGAGACGGTGCCATTGATGGCATAGGTGTCGCCGTCGTAACGGCTGGAAAACGTCGCCCTGGCGACCGAAAGGCCCAGGAACGACACGGTGTATTCGCCCTTGAAGGACTGCGGCGAGGCAGCAGCGAAGGCGGTTGAAGGCACAGCGACGGCGAGCAGCGCGGCAAGGGCGTGGGATGGGCGAAGCATGGCGGCAGCAGGTCCTTGATACTGGCGGAAACGCAACGGTTCCAGCCTGGCAATCCCTTCGCGCAGGGCTTATACGACGAATTCCGGCCTTTATATGGAGCGAGCTTGGCCGCCGCGTAGGTGCCGGAGCTTGACGTAGTGGCGAAATGCAACTATGGAACGCCAACTTTTTCCAAAGGCCGCCTGACCGAGACCGCGCGCCGCCTGGCGCGGGCAGAATGGTTTGGCAGGTTTAGAACTGAAGGTTAGACAAGATGTCCCGCACCTGCGAGCTCACTGCCAAGGCAGTCCAGACCGGCCACAATGTGAGCCATGCCAACAACAAGACCAAGCGTCGCTTCCTGCCGAACCTGGTCAATGTGACGCTGATTTCCGAAGTGCTGAACCAAAACGTTCGCCTGCGCATTTCGGCCAACGCGCTGCGTTCGGTCGAGCATCGCGGCGGGCTCGACGCGTTCCTGGCCAAGGCCGACGCCAAGGAGCTGTCGCAGCGCGCTCGCCTGCTGAAGAAGCAGATCGCGAAGAAGCTCGCCGAGCAGTCGGCCGCCTAAAGCTCTCTTTTCAGGCGGGGGACGACCGCCTCGAGCACCGGCTCCAAACTGGTGCTCGGACCTGAGCGCCGTCATGACGCTCGGCTGGTTCCATTACCCAGGATAAAAAAATGAACTTCCTTTCACGGTACCTGCCTTTCGTGGCCGCCATGGCGCTTGTCGTCGTGGCGTCCAATATCCTTGTCCAGTTCCCGATGCAGGGCCAGATCGGCGGCCTGTCGCTGGCCGACCTGCTCACCTGGGGCGCCTTCACCTATCCTTTCTCCTTCCTGGTCACCGATCTTGCCAATCGTCGCTACGGCCCGGTGGTGGCGCGCAAAGTGGTCTTCGTCGGCTTCATGACGGCGGTCGTCTGCTCGATCCTTGTTCCGCCCTTCCTGTTCCGCCACGGTCTGGTCGCGTTCGAGACCGCCGCTGACCGGCTGGTGCGAATCGCGGCCGCGTCCGGCGCCGCCTTCCTCGCCGCACAACTGCTCGACGTGACCGTGTTCAATCGTCTGCGCCGGCAAAGCTGGTGGCGCGCGCCGATCGTCGGCACGCTGGTCGGCTCTGTCTTCGATACGGTGGTGTTCTTCGGCGTCGGCTTCTCCGCCGCCTTCGCCTTTGTCGGGCCGAACGACGGCTTCGCGCTGGAGACGGCACCGCTGATGGGCGTGATGCCTGTCGAAACCATGCGCTGGGTGTCCTGGGCGCTTGGCGATCTCTCGGTCAAACTGATCATCGCGGTGGTGGCACTGATCCCCTACCGGCTGCTTGCCGCCCGCTGGAGCCAGCCGGCCATCGCCTGACCCTTGAAGCGGCCCTTCGCGGCTTTACGCTTTGTTACGGCCATTGGTGCAGGATCGCCAAAACGATCCAGGACATTGCCATCAGCATGACCATCCAGGGCACCGGTTGGAAACATGACCTTCTGCTTGCGCTCTGCGCGACGCTGCTCGTGCTGGGGATCAATGCGATCTCCGGCTTCCCAACGATCGCGGACCTTGGCGCCGACAATGACAGCATGCTGAGGCTGGTCGAAGTTCGCGACCTCTTGGCTGGACAGGGCTGGTTCGATCTTCATCAATACAGGATGGGCCTGACCGGCGGCTTCGTCATGCACTGGTCGCGGCTGGTCGACACCCCGATCGCGCTGATCATCTTCACCTTCCAGGCCCTGGGCGCCAGCACGGCTGCCGCCGAAAAGGCAGCGCAGATCATCTGGCCGCTTTCCCTATATGGGCTCACTATATTCGTCATCCTGCGCGCTTCCCGGCGTTTCGCCGGTACGGACGTGGCGATGCCTGCGCTGGTGCTGTGCACTGCGGCGCTGTTCTTTATCGGCATTTTCCACCCTGGCACCCTTGACCACCACAACGTCCAGCTCCTGCTCACGGCAGCCAGTCTCTGGCTTATGACGGAGGCTCCCTTCCGGCGGTCAGCCGCTCTTCTGTCCGGCCTGTGTGCAGGCCTCACCCTTGCCGTCGGCATGGAGACGGCGCCTTATGTGGCCACACTTGGCGCCTGCGCCGCCGTGCTCTTCATCTTCGATGAAAGGGAGCGCCAGACCGC
Organism: Mesorhizobium sp. WSM3873; assembly: GCF_001672445.1. Classification (NCBI taxonomy): domain Bacteria; kingdom Pseudomonadati; phylum Pseudomonadota; class Alphaproteobacteria; order Hyphomicrobiales; family Phyllobacteriaceae; genus Mesorhizobium; species Mesorhizobium sp. WSM3873. Next base: position 170,809 of record NZ_LYTM01000003.1, read on the forward strand.
GCGCGGCTTCGGCATCGGATTTGCCGCGATAGCCTTGGTGGTTCTTGTTGCCACCATACCGCCGTCGGCCTGGGGCGTGGCCGAGTGCGACGCCTTCTCGGCTTTCCAGTTCGTCATCGCGGCGCTGTCGGGCTTTGGACTGGCGGCGATTGCGGGTCTACCCGGACAGTCGACGGCTAAGAGGCGGTTCCTCTCAATGTCCGCGTTGGCCGTTGCAATTGCGGCCGTTGCGCTCCTGTTCTTCCCGCAATGCCTGGCATCGCCCTATGCCGGCATGGATGAGCGCATTCGCACCTATTGGCTGAACGACGTCGTTGAGGCGCAGCCCTTCCTCAGCGTGGCCGTCAACGAGCCGAAGCTGATGGCGGCGCGTTATGTGACGCCCTTCATCGCAATCCTGTTGATTGGCCTTCAGCTGCGCAGCCGCCGCCTGCGCCGCGAGGAAGCCCTTACCGCCGTGCTGCTGATCGTCGCTTTCGCCGTCAGCCTATGGCAGGTGCGCGGCTCGACCTTCTCGGTTGCCTTCGCGGTGCTGCCGCTCTCGACCTGGATCGCCGGGGTTCGCCTGCAGGCAACCGCCGCGCAGTCGTGGCGCGTCTCCACCCGCATCGCGGCGGCATGGCTGGTATCGCTCAATGCGACCTGGGCCGGCGTCGCCGTCGCCGCGCAGTCCGTGGTCCAAAAGGCACCCGCAAAGATCAATTCCGATGCCGATCATGCGCTGACCTGCGGCAAGGCCTCGGACTTCAGCGACCTAGCCGGCATGCCGGCAACGGCGGTGCTTGCGTCCTCCAATCTCGGCTCCCCCATCCTGATGTTTACCGGCCATAGGGCGTTGGCCGGCCCCTATCATCGCAATGTCGGCGGCAATCTCGCCATGCTCGACGCCTTCATGGGAACGCCGGATGCCGCCCGCGCCATCATTGAGCGCGAGCATGTCGGGCTGGTCGCCATATGCCGCGGCAATTCGGAAGAGCTTTCGCTCGCCGCCCAAGCTCCGAAGGGCCTGGCCGCGAAGCTGCTGAAGCGGGACGTTCCCGATTGGCTGGAACTGGACGACGCGACGGCGAGCAAGCCGGTCGAGATCTATAAAGTCCGCTGAGGTGGGCAACTTCGGGACAAATGCGCAGCGGTTTTCCGTTCCGAATTGGACGAAACCAAGCGCCGCTCAGTCCTGGTGCAGGATGAATTCCAGGTAGAGGTTCCGCTGCAGGATCGATTGATTGTCGTCCGACACCAGCGACACCATCAGCGCGCCGTCGTCGCGGGTCCAGACGTCGAGCCCTTCCATATTGTCGATCTGGTAGCCCATATCGGCGTCGATCAGCACCGGACCGTCGGCGACCGCGCCCTTCTCGATGCTCTCGCCATAGATACGCCTCAGCCGCATCTTCACCCCGCGCGCCATCGAGAAGCTGCGTTCGAGTAGCAGCAGGTCGCCATCGGGCAGGAAGGCGCCGTCGGTGATGTCGAAATTGCCGTTGCGCTTGACGGTGAAGACGCCCTTCCTCGGTCCCTCGATGATGGCGGCATAGATGTTGCCGGCCTTGTCGAGGCTCTTTTCCGACACCACGACCAGGCCACCCTCGTGCTGGCCGTAAGGGTTGGCGTGTGTGACCGTCTCGAAGCCGCGGTTCTGGCGCAGCTCCCGCGCCGGGACCAGATAGTCGAGCGTCTTGAACGGAGCCTTCATATTGTCCGGCTCGACCTTGAACTGGACGACGCGCTGGTCGCGCTCGAAACCGACGGTGGCGATACCGTCCTTGACCGCGAGGCCTTCGGCGTCGACCTCCCATTTCTTCTCGATCGGCTGGCCCGAGGCGTCGACCATCTGCTGCATGCGGAAATTCGACACGCCCGAGGGGCGCTTGTCGGCATCGTGGGTGATGGTGCCGAAGAACCAGAAGCCGGTATCGGTGACGCCAATGAAATCGCTGCCTGATTTGAGGAAGCGGAAAGCCGAAAGTGCGCCGAAATCGCGCGACGGCGAGGTCATCTCCAGCCCGCCGACGAACTCGAGCGACCCGAACTGTTTCCGGTCGCGGCCGATATGGAACTCGGTGATCGGCCGCGCTGAAACTTCGATCGTCTCAACCGCAGCGCCTCCCTCGGCGAAGACCGGAGAGGCGGCCGAACAGACCAGCGCGCAAACAAAAGCCGTCCGCCGGCATCCGCCCCGCGAAAGGATCATCCGGCGCGCCTCAAGCCACCGCGCCGCGTGTCGCGCGCGCTCTCCTCGCCGAACAGCGATGCCAATTGCTCCGTCATGGCGCCGGCCAGCTCTTCGGCATCGACGATGGTGACGGCGCGGCGATAGTAGCGCGTGACATCGTGGCCGATGCCGATGGCTAAAAGCTCCACCGGCGAGCGCGTCTCGATGAGATCGATCACCGCGCGCAAATGGCGCTCCAGATAGTTGCCGGGGTTGACCGAGAGCGTGGAATCGTCGACCGGCGCGCCGTCCGAGATCATCATCAGGATCTTGCGCTGTTCCGGCCGGCCGATCAGCCGGTTGTGCGCCCAAAGCAGCGCCTCACCGTCGATGTTTTCCTTGAGCAGGCCCTCGCGCATCATCAGGCCGAGATTGCGGCGCGCGCGCCGCCACGGATGGTCGGCGGACTTGTAGATGATGTGGCGCAGATCGTTGAGCCGGCCCGGATTCGACGGCTTGCCGTCCTTCAGCCACTTCTCGCGCGCCTGCCCGCCTTTCCACGCACGTGTGGTGAAGCCGAGGATTTCCACCGAAACCCCGCAGCGCTCCAGAGTGCGCGCCAGGATGTCGGCGCAAGTCGCGGCAACCGTGATCGGCCGCCCGCGCATCGAGCCCGAATTGTCGAGCACCAGCGACACCACCGTGTCGCGGAACTTGGTGTCGCGCTCCTGCTTGAAGGACAACGGCTGCATCGGATCGATAACGACGCGCACCAGCCTGGATGGATCGAGATAGCCCTCCTCCAGATCGAAATCCCAGGAGCGGTTCTGCTGCGCCATCAGCCGCCGCTGCAGCCGGTTTGCCAGGCGGCCGACGACGCCGGAGAGATTGGCGAGCTGCTTGTCGAGGAAGGCGCGCAGCCGGTCGAGCTCCTCTTCCTCGCAAAGGTCCTCGGCCCCGACCGTCTCGTCGAAGGCGGTGGTGAAGACCTTGTAGTCGATGTCCTTCGGCAGGTTGAGGAAGGGATTTTCGTTGCGGCGCGCCTCGCCCGGCGTCTCGGCGTCGGAATCATCCTCGTCGGAAAGATCGTCCGATGTGGCGTCGGTCGCCTCGGTTTCGGCCGACTCTTCCTCGTCGGCGGAAGCCTCGGCGTCCTCGGACTGCGACTGTTCGGAGCCGGAATCGTCCTCGCCGCCTTCCTCGCTCTGCTCCTCGCCCTGCTGCTCGTTTTCCTCGTTGTCCTCGGAGTCTTCCGTCTCCTGGTCGTCGCCGAGTTCCTCGGCCATCTCCATGGAGACGAGCATGTCGCGCACGATGCGGGCGAAGGCTTGCTGGTCATCGAGCCTGGACGACAGGCCGTCGAGGTCGCTGCTGGCCTTTTCCTCGACCCAGGGCCGCCACAGATCGACCAGTCGCTCGCCGCTCTTCGGCACGGTGCGGCCGGTAAGCTTTTCGCGCACCATCAGGGCAAGCGCCTCCTCGAGCGGAGCGTCGGCCTTGTCCCTGACGTCGACCAGGTTTGCCCTGGCGTATTTGTCCTCGAGCATCGAGCCGATATTGTCGGCCACACCCTGCATGGCGCGGCTGCCGATCGCCTCGACGCGGGCCTGCTCGACGGCATCGAAAATAGCCCGCGCGAGCTTGCCTTCCGGCGCCAGCTTGCTGTGGATGCGCTGATCGTGGCAGGCGCGCTTCAGCGCCATGGAATCGCCGATGCCGCGGGTGATCGCGATGTCGGTGCGGGAAGCCTTCTTCGGCAGCTCGGGCAGCCTGGCGCGGTTGCCGGCCAGCGCCGGCCGATCCTTGGCGAAGCCGACCTCGAGATCCTTGTCGCCGGCGACGGCGCGCATGCAGACGGTGACGGCGCGCTTGAAGCTGTCCGCTTCAGACCCGTTCTTCGGCTTGTTGCGCGTGTTGTCGCCCGGACCCGCCATCGATCATTCCCTGCGCGTTGTGGTCCGAAAGGCCAAGCCTTCCGGCACGCGCCTTACCCCAGCACCACGTTGGCGGCGCTCTCCGGCAGATCCTCGCCGAAGGCGCGCTGGTAGAATTCGGCGACCACCGAACGCTCCAGCTCGTCGCATTTGTTGAGGAAGGTGAGCCGGAACGCCATGCCGATATCGCCGAAGATCTCGGCGTTCTCGGCCCAGGTGATGACCGTGCGCGGGCTCATCACCGTCGACAGGTCGCCATTGATGAAGGCCGAGCGCGTCATGTCGGCGACGCGCACCATCTTATTGACGATCTCTTTGCCCTTGCTGTCGCGATAGTGCTTGGCCTTGGCCAGCACGATCGACACCTCGTTGTCGTGCGGCAGGTAGTTGAGCGTGGTGACGATCGACCAGCGGTCCATCTGCGCCTGATTGATCTGCTGCGTGCCGTGATAGAGGCCGGTGGTGTCGCCGAGACCCACCGTGTTGGCGGTGGCGAACAGCCGGAAAGCCGGATGCGGGCGTATGACGCGGCTCTGGTCGAGCAGCGTCAGCCGGCCCGACGATTCCAGCACGCGCTGGATGACGAACATCACGTCCGGGCGTCCGGCATCGTACTCGTCGAAGCAGAGTGCGACGTTGTGCTGATAGGCCCAGGGCAGGATGCCGTCGCGAAATTCCGTGACCTGCAGGCCTTCCTTGACGACTATGGCGTCCTTGCCGACGAGATCGATGCGGCTGACATGGCTGTCGAGATTGACGCGCACGCAGGGCCAGTTGAGGCGCGCGGCGACCTGCTCGATATGGGTGGACTTGCCGGTGCCGTGATAGCCCGACACCATGACGCGGCGGTTGTAGGCGAAGCCGGCGAGGATCGCCAAAGTCGTTGCCTTGTCGAACAGATAGTCGGGGTCGATGTCGGGCACGTGCTCGGTCGCCGCCGAATAGGCCGGAACCACCATCTTGGAGTCGAAGCCGAATTTCTCCTTCACCGGCACCGTCGTATCGGGCAGGTTGGCGATGTCGCGATCGACCTTGTTCATCTCTATCAACGTCTCCACGGGCGAAACGCCGCGTTTCGCCGGCAATCGATTTTGTTCGGGGGCGGTCTTAGAGCCTTTTCCAACCTTATGAAAGTTGGAAAACGACATGGACCGTAGGGTCGCTCAGCACAATCCTGCTTGCTTGAGCACGCGATAGGCCTGCAGCACATCGCGGAACCGGTCTTCCGAACCTCTGTCGCCGCCATTCGCATCCGGATGGTGGCGCTTTACGAGTTCCTTATAGCGCGCCTTGATATCCTTGCCAGTCGCCTTTGTATCAAGGCCAAGCGTTTCCAGCGCCTTGGCCTCAAGCGGCTTTGCCTTGCGCTCGCGCACTTCGCGCGTTCCGCCGCCGAACAGATTGAAGGGATCGCGCATGCGGTTGTAGTAGCCTGCACGCCCGGAGCGCTGCTGCGCGAAGTCTGGTGCCGAACGCATGCCGCCGCCATTGGCGCCCATGCGCCAGGTCGGCCGGTGTCCGGTCAGCGCCTCTTTCTGGAAGCGGGCGATCTCGCTGTCCGACACGCCCGAGAAGTAGTTGAAGCTCTTGTTGTATTCGCGCACATGCTCAAAGCAGAAGCGGAAATACTCGCCCTCCTTCAGGCGCCCGACCGGCGCGCGATGCGTACCGGCCTCGCTGCAACCGTCCCACTGGCAGATCGGCGCGCGCGACTTCAGCTCCGCGTCCTTTTCCGGCCGGATGCGAATTTTCTCGAAATATTTGGGATACGGTTTCATCCTTACCCATTTATGGGCTGTTCGCTACCGCGAAACAAGAATTGACATTTCGCCGATGATCGCCCTAACCGCTGAATCGCGGCCTAAAGCGGTCGAAAGCACAGATTTTGCGGCGGTACCGCAGATGTGGTGAAGGGAAGCCCCGATGTCCATACAGTCGACGATGGAAAACAAGCTGAAGGCGGCATTTTCGCCGGAAAGGCTCACCGTCATCAACGAAAGCCATCTTCACGCCGGCCATCACCACGTCGAGCACGGCCACGAGGCCGTTTTCGACGGCACGGGCGAGACCCATTTCCGCGTCCGTATCGTCTCGCAGGATTTTGCCGGCATGAACCGCATCGAGCGCCACCGCGCCGTCAATCGCCTCCTTGCCGACGAATTGAAGGCCGGCGTGCACGCGCTGGCGATCGAGCCTGCAGCACCTGGTGAGAAGACACGCTGGTAAGCGCGGCGGGCCGGGGGCCGCTCAGATCACCGCTTCGATGAGGAACGGGCCCGGACGCGACAGCGCGCTGACGAGCAGCGCGTCGAAGCGCTCGCATGTGTCAGCGCGGGCTGCTTCCACCCCCATGCCGGCTGCCAGCGAAACCCAGTCCAGAGCCGGCTGATCAAGGTCGAGCATTCGCCTGGCATTCTCGCCGATCGCGTTCACCCCGACATTGCGCATCTCGCCGTGCAGGATGGCGTAGCTCCGGTTGGAAAAGACGATCGTCACCACGTCGAGCTTTTCCCGCGACTGGGTCCATAATCCCTGCACCGTGTACATGCCGCTGCCGTCCGCCTCCAGATTCAGCACCTTGCGGCCAGGACAGGCGATGGCCGCGCCAGTCGCCATTGGAATGCCGCCGCCGATCGATCCGCCTGTGCCCATCATGTAATCGTGCGGGGCGGCAAAGGCCGAGAGCGCAAAATAGCGCCGCGCCGAGGTGACGGCCTCGTCGCAGACGATCGCATTCTCCGGCAGCTTCCGGGCTACCGAAAGTGCAACCGCGTCGTCCGTCAGCTTGCCGCGCGGGGCCGGCTCATTGGGAAAGGCCGTGGCGACGGGCACCGGCTGCGACGGTTTGATGCCCAGTTCGTCGCGAAGCGCAGCGAGTGCCGCCTTCAAATTCTCGCCATGCTCGGCCAACGACATCACTTCACAGCCTTCGCTCACAAGCCGGCCCGGCTTTCCGGGATAGGCAAAGAACGCCACCGGTTCCTTGGCTCCGACGAGGATCAGGAGATCGATGTCGGCAAGGAGGGTGCGCGCGGCGTCGATCGGATATGGAACGCGGGTAGGCGCAACGCGGCCCCGGCCGCGCTGCATCCGGGCGATCAGAACGTCGCTGAACAGCCGGACATCCGAAACCGCCGATATCTGTCCGGCGATTTCCAAGGCATCCTCACGCGCGGCCTGCCCACGCAGGATCATGCCGACGCGACCGGGCGCGGCGCGAATGGCCCCGGCAATCTTGCGCACGATAGCTGCGTCGACCGGAGGCGGCGCCGCAAGCTCCACCTTGGCCGCCAGGAGCGGACTGGCCTCTCCCCACGCCGCGTCCGCCGGCAGGATCAGCGTAGCGATGCCGGGAGGCGTCAGCGAAGCGCGAAAGGCCGCCTGCGCGGCCGGCGCGATGTCGGCCGGACCGGCGATGCGGCGGACCCAGTTCGACATCGGCGCGGCGAGACCTTCAATGTCGCTGGTGAGCGGCGCGTCGAGCGGCAGGTGATAAGAGGCATGGTCGCCGACGATGTTGATCATCGGCACGCGGGCGCGCCGGGCATTGTGGATGTTGGCCAGGCCATTGGCCAATCCGGGGCCGGTGTGGAGCAGCGTCGCAGCCGGCCGGTCGGTCATCCTGGCGTAGCCGTCGGCGGCACCCGTCACCACGCCCTCGGCAAGACCGAGCACGCAGCGCATCTCCGGCTTGCGGTCGAGCGCGGCGACGAAGTGCATTTCCGAGGTACCGGGATTGGCGAAGCAGACATTCACGCCGTTCGCCAGCAGCACATCGCAAAGCACATCGGCGCCATTCATCGCGTTCCCTCTCGTCCGATTGCCCCCGGATAATTGAGCCGACAAGTCTTCATGCCGCAATGTCCGGTCAACGACTTTGAGGTGATCCAGTTTCTGGACTGCCGGCGCGTTCAGGCGACCGTCGCCTTCAGGACAGCCATGACGGCGGCAGTCAGCGCATCGCCGTTCTTCCCGAAGCGGTGGTTGATCGCCATATGCCATGGGCGCCGCCGTCGAATAGGGCGACTTTGGTTCCCCGGCCCGTAGCCGGGCCGCGAGATCGTGGGCCGCGGCTGCATGGGCCGGCGCGCGCCGCCGCCCCGGGGGGCACCATGGAACATTTGCCTGATCTGGTGGTTTGATGCAGGCCCGGCCCTTGCCTCGTCCATGCTGGGCGGATTGCTAGTCGGACCGGCGAACCGATGCCCTCGGCCGGCGCTTCCGAACGGTGACCACCAATGAGGAAGACGTATCGACCTCCAGCCGCGCCGCCCAATGGGCGCTCAAGCCGTTCGGAACCTCTGCGCCTGTTTCCGGCAATTGCACTGGCGGTACTCCTTTCGGCTCCGGCGGCTGCGCATCAGGCGCCCAAGGGCTGGCAGTATGACAGCTCATGCTGCTCGGGAATGGACTGCTACCAAGCACCCGCGGCCGACGTGAAGGAAACGAAATATGGGTACCAGCTCTCCACCGGAGAGCTCATTCCCTACTCCGATCGTCGGATCAGGCGTTCGCGTGACGAGTTCTTTCACGAGTGTAAGCCCGGAGGCGACGCGAATTCTCAGCATTCCTTCTGCCTCTACGTTCCCGACCACGACATGTGAGTGGAAAACCTAAGATTTTCCTTGAAGCTCTCCCGGCCATCACCACCTAATCATCATGGGTGAGCATTCCGTCCGCATCGGGTGCTGTGAGTCGTCAATGCCCGATTGCAGGCGCTCTCTCTCATATGAGGGAACCACAATGCTTTCCGGCAGTTGAATACGAGACGAGCCGACTGGCCGACTGGCAACCAGAGCGGCTCTGAGGGCAGAATATCATGCGAGAGAACCAATCCGACGTCTTCGATCTGTTTTCGGAGATATATTCCAACGCGGCCCAGGAAGAGATGAGCCTCCAGCAGTATCTGCTTGGCTGCCGCGAAGACAAATCCATGTATGCCTCGGCGCCCGAACGAATGGTCGAGGCCATCGGCGAGCCCAATCTGGTCGACACCAGCAAGGATGAGCGGCTCGGGCGCATCTTCTCGAACCGGACCATCAAGGTGTACCCCTCCTTCTCCGATTTCTACGGAATGGAGGATACGATCGAGCGCATCGCCGGATATTTCCGTTATGCCTCGCAGGGCCTCGAGGAGCGCAAGCAGATCCTGTACCTGCTCGGGCCGGTCGGCGGCGGCAAGTCCTCGCTTGCCGAACGGCTGAAGAAGCTCATGGAACAGCGCCCGATCTACACGCTGAAGGTCGGCAACCAGATCAGCCCGATTTTCGAATCGCCGCTTGGCCTTTTCCATCCCGATCGGATGGGCGATCTGCTGGAAGACAAATACGGGATAGCCCGCCGCCGCCTGAATGGGCTCATCTCGCCTTGGGCGGCCAAACGACTCGACGAACTGTCCGGCGACATTTCCAAATTCAGCGTGGTCAAGCTGTCGCCGTCGCGTCTGCGTCAGATCGCCATCGCCAAGACCGAGCCCGGCGACGAGAACAACCAGGACGTCTCGGCCCTGGTCGGCAAGGTCGACATCAGGCAGTTGGAACATTTCAGCCAATCCGATCCGGATGCCTATTCCTACAGCGGCGGCTTGAACCGGACGACGCAGGGCCTGCTCGAGTTCGTCGAGATGTTCAAGGCGCCCATCAAGGTCCTGCACCCGTTGCTGACGGCAACCCAGGAAGGCAGCTACAACGGCACCGAGAATTTCGGCTCCTTCCCCTATCAGGGCATCGTCGTTGCCCATTCCAACGAATCGGAATGGCAGCAATTCAAGAACAACAAGAACAATGAGGCCTTCCTCGACCGCATCCTTGTGGTCAAGGTTCCGTATTGCCTTCGCATCACCGAAGAGAGGCAGATTTACGAGAAACTTCTGCGCGAGAGCGATCTGGCGAACAGTCCCTGCGCGCCAGAAGTGCTGGACATCCTCAGCCGTTTCACCGTCTCGACCCGGCTTGCCGAGCACGAGAACTCGCCGCTCTACACCAAGATGCGCGCCTATGACGGCGAGAACCTCAAGGAGATCGACCCGAAGGCGAAGTCGGTCCAGGAATATCGCGATGCCGCCGGCGTCGACGAAGGCATGACCGGGGTCAGCACGCGCTTCGCCTTCAAGATTCTGTCGCAGACTTTCAACTACGACACCAAGGAGGTCGCAGCCGATCCCGTGCACTTGATGTACATCCTCGAGGAGGCGATCAAACGCGAGCAATTCCCGAAGGAAACCGAAGCCGCGTACCTCGAGTTCATCAAATCGGAACTTGCAGCGCGCTACGCCGAGTTCATCGGCCACGAGATCCAGAAGGCTTACCTGGAATCGTACAGCGAGTACGGCCAGAACCTTTTCGACCGCTACATCGCCTATGCCGATGCCTGGATCGAGGATCAGGACTACAAGGATCCCGATACCGGCCAGATCCTCAATCGCGAGGTCCTGGACAAGGAGTTGTCGCAGGTTGAAAAGCCGGCCGGCATCGCCAATCCCAAGGATTTTCGCAACGAGGTGGTCAAGTTCACCTTGCGCGCCCGGGCGCGCAACCATGGCCGCAATCCGTCCTGGACGAGCTATGAAAAGCTTCGCGAAGTGATCGAGAAGCGCATGTTCGGTCAGGTCGAGGATTTGTTGCCGGTGATCAGCTTCGGCTCCAAGCAGGACAGCGTCACCGAGAAGCGGCACAACGAATTCGTGCAGCGGATGGTGGAGCGCGGCTACACTCAGCGGCAGGTGCGCCGGCTGGTCGACTGGTACATGCGCGTGAACAAGGCTGGCTGAGCAAAGCCCGAAGGGTTCGCATGCCGATCTTCATCGACCGCCGCCTGAATCCGAAGGACAAGAGCCTGAGCAATCGCCAGCGCTTCCTCAAGCGCGCTCGGGAAGAGCTCAAGCGCAGCATCCGCGACCATGTCCGGACAGGCCGCATCGCCGAGGTCGACCGCGAGCATGCCGTGCCGATGCCCCGCAAAGGCACCAGCGAACCGACCTTCAGCGACGCCAGGGACAGCGGGCAGCGCCAGCACATACTGCCCGGCAACAAATCGTTCAGTCCCGGTGATCTGATACCCAAGCCTGGCGGCGGCGGCACTGGCTCTTCGGCGCCGGGAACCAAGCAATCCGAGGATGACTTTCGCTTCGTGCTGTCGCGCGAGGAAGTGCTCGACCTCTTCTTCGAAGATCTCGAACTGCCCGATCTGGTCAAGCTCAATCTCAAGCAGATACTGAGCTTCAAGCCAAGACGGGCGGGCTTCACGGCAAGCGGGGCGCCGACCAACGTCAATGTCGGACGCACCATGCGAAACAGCCACGGCCGCCGCATCGCGCTCAGGCGTCCCAAGCAGGCGGAGCTGGACGCCATCTCAACGCAGATCGCCGAGTTGGAAGCGAAGCCGCCAACCGAGGCAACGCGCGAACGCATCGCTGCTCTGCGCGAGGAAGTTGATCGGCTTGAACGCCGGCGCAGGCGGATCGCCTATGTCGATCCGGTCGACATTCGGTTCAACCGCTTCGACCCCCAGCCGGTGCCGAATGCCAGCGCCGTCATGTTTTGCCTGATGGACGTGTCGGGATCCATGGGAGAGCGCGAGAAGGATCTGGCCAAACGGTTTTTCGTGCTGCTGCATCTGTTCCTGACGCGGCGCTACGAAAGGACGGACATCGTTTTCATCCGCCACACCCATGAGGCCAAGGAGGTGGATGAGCACACCTTCTTCTACCACACCGAGAGCGGCGGTACCGTCGTCTCGACGGCGCTTGAGGAAATGCACCGCATCATAGAGCAGCGCTATCCGGTCGCGGAATGGAATATCTATGCCGCTCAGGCTTCCGACGGCGACAACTTCGCCACCGATTCCGAGCGCTGCATAGAACTCCTCGACCGCAAGCTCATGCGCCTCTGCCAGTATTTCGCCTATGTGGAAATCATCGACGAACGCGAAAGCCACATTTTCGGCTCCACCGAGAACGGAACGTCGCTCTGGCGCGCCTACAACGCGGTCGACGGAAAGTGGCCGAATTTTCAGATGAGGCGCATCGCGGCTCCCGCCGATATCTATCCGGTCTTTCGCGAGCTCTTCGCAAGGCAGCCTAGTCTGCGCAAGAGTGCGTGAGAACGCGGGCGGATGGGACATAGGCCGATGGTCAATCAGGCGCGCAAATCCGAACTGTTATTTTCCGGGTCGGACTGGGATTTTGCGAAACTGTCTCGGGTCTACGACGAGATCGAGGCGATCGGGGTCGAAGAGCTTCACCTCGACATCTATCCGGTGCAGATGGAGGTCATTTCCTCCGAGCAGATGCTCGACGCTTATTCCTCGGTCGGCATGCCGCTGATGTATCGGCATTGGTCGTTCGGCAAGCATTTCCTTTACAACGAGCTTCTCTACCGCAAGGGCGCGCGCGGTTTGGCCTATGAACTGGTCATCAACTCCAACCCTTGCATCGTCTACCTCATGGAAGAAAACACCATGGCCTTGCAGGCCCTGGTGACCGCCCACGCCGCGCTTGGCCACAACCATTTCTTCAAAAACAATCATCTCTTCCGGCAATGGACGGACGCCGGAGGCATCCTGAGCTATCTGGACTTCGCCAAGGGCTACATCGCCCGATGCGAGGAACGGCATGGACTGCAGGCCGTCGAGGCGGTGCTCGATGCCGCCCACGCGCTGATGGAGCAAGGCGTGTTCCGCTACCATCGGCCGCCGAAGCTGTCGTCGGAACAGCAGCGCGAAGGCCTTCGCGAGCGCCTCGAATATGAGGAGCGTTCCTACAATGATCTGTGGCGCACGCTGCCGACCGCGCAGGACAAGAACAAGCCGGAAGCAGGGGACGAAAGCTTGGCCGAGCGGAAGAAGTCGCTCAATCTGCCCGAGGAAAACCTGCTCTACTTCCTCGAGAAGAACAGCCTGGTGCTTGAGCCCTGGCAGCGCGAGATCATCAGGATCGTGCGTGTGATTGCGCAATATTTTTACCCGCAGCGGCAAACCCAGGTGATGAACGAAGGCTGCGCCACCTTTGTGCACTACACGTTGATGAACATGCTTTTCGATCGCGGCCGCATTAGCGAAGGCGCCATGCTCGAGATATTGCGAAACCATTCGAACGTGGTTTTCCAGCCGGCCTATGACGATCCGCGTTATTCCGGGATCAATCCCTATGCGCTGGGCCTCGGCATGATGCAGGACATCCAGCGCATCTCGACCGAGCCAACCGCAGAGGACCGCGACTGGTTTCCGGACATCGCCGGCCGTGGCGACTGGCGCGACACCTTGCTGGATGCATGGGCCAACCACCGTGACGAATCCTTCATCCGCCAGTATCTGAGCCCCGCTTTGATCCGGAAATGGCGGCTTTTCGTGCTGGCCGACGGCGCCGACGAACCGCATTACGAGGTCGCGTCGATCCACAATGAGCGCGGCTACAGCAAGATACGGTCCGCGCTTGCCCGAAGCTACGATGTGGGGGCGAGCCGGCCCGACATCCAGGTGGTCGACGTGGATCTTCTGGGAGACCGGCATTTGCGGCTGCAGCACAAGGTCAAGGACGGCATCCAGCTAGAGGACGAAAGCCGCGACGCGACCTTGCGCCACATCCGGAGCCTTTGGGGTTATGACGTCAGCCTGGCGGCAATGGATGCCGAAACCGGCGCCGTGCTCAGCGAGCGCTCGACCAAGGAACTTTGAGCACCGGAGACGCAGGAAGCCGCCCTTTGCAGGCCGGTCTCACCTGAAGATCGGCACACCCTAACCTTCGCCGGCGGGCCGGATCCTCAACCTTGCTATGCGGTTCTTGTCGCGCTTCATCACCACGAAACGCTTGCCGTGGAAGGTGAAGGCCTGCTTCTCGTCTGGGATCGTCTGCGTCTCGTGGATGACCAGGCCGGCGATCGTCGTCGCCTCCTCGTCCGGCAGATCCCAGTCGAGCGCCCGATTGAGGTCGCGAATCGCCACCGTGCCGTCGACGACGACCGAGCCGTCGGCCTCCTGCTTGACGCCTTGCATGTCGACATCGTGCTCGTCCGCGATCTCGCCGACGATCTCCTCGATGATGTCTTCCAGCGTCACCAGCCCTTCCATCTCGCCATACTCGTCGACGACGATGGCGAAATGCGCCTTGCGCCGCAGGAAGGCGTTGAGCTGATCCTGCAAGGTGGTGGTGTCGGGCACGAACCATGGCTTCGACGCGATCTTTGTCACGTCGATCTTGGAAAAGTCGTTGCCGACCTCGTTGAGCGCCCGCAGCAGATCCTTGGCATGCAGCACGCCGACGATGTTGTCGAGCGAGCCTTTCCAGAGCGGCATGCGGGTATGCGGGCTCTGCAGAATCTCGCGCACCACCATTTCCGGCGGATCGTCGGCGTTGACCGAGCGCATGTTGGTGCGGTGGACCATCACGTCCGAAACCTCGAGCTCCTCGAGTTCGAAAAGCGCGCCCAGCCGGTTGCGATCCTCGCGCGCCTGCCCGTTGCGGCGGGTCTCGTCGCCGTTCTCGTCCGGCTCATCCTGCTCGGGCTCCGTCGGTTCGATCGGCCGCAGACTGTAGCCGAGCGCCGCGAAGAGCCGCGTGCGCAAGAGAAACGCCAGCACGATCACGGCGGCAAGGACGGCTGCGGCGATCCAGCCGAAGTCGATCATCCGGGATGGCTCGCCTTGAGGAAGGACAGCACTTCGGAGGGCGGCACGTCCTTGGCGATAAAGGCCTGGCCGACGCCACGCGTCAGGATGAAGGTAAGCGCGCCGCGCGACACCTTCTTGTCCTGGGTGATGAAGCCAAGCAGCGTCTCGGCATCCGGCAGTTGGCCCGCTATGTCGGCCATCCGCCAGGGCAGGCCGACGGCGCGAAGGTGCGCCTCGACGCGCTCCGCGTCGTCCGGGCTCGCCAGATTGAGGCGCGCGGAGAAGCGGTGCGCCAGCGCCATGCCGATCGCGACCCCCTCGCCATGGACGAGACGGGCACCGTCATAATTCGTGGCGGCTTCGAGAGCATGCCCGAATGTGTGGCCGAGATTGAGCAGCGCCCGGTCGCCGGTCTCGAACTCGTCGCGGGCGACCACATCGGCCTTGGCGCGGCAAGCCTCGGCGATGGCTTCGGTCCGCTCCGGGCCGCCGGCGAACACCTTTTGCCAATTCTCCTCCAGCCAAGCGAAGAAGCCGGGACGGTCGATCAGCCCGTATTTGGCGAGCTCGGCATAGCCGGCGCGGAATTCGCGGATCGGCAAAGTGTCGAGCACGCCGGTATCGGCAAGCACCAGTTTTGGCTGGTTGAAGACCCCGACCAGGTTCTTGCCGCGCGCGCTGTTGATGCCGGTCTTGCCGCCGACGGATGAATCGACCTGCGCCAGCAGCGATGTCGGCACCTGCACGAAGTTCATCCCGCGCCGCACGATGCCGGCGGCGAAGCCGGCAAGATCGCCGATGACGCCCCCGCCAAGTGCCACGACGACATCGCGCCGTTCGAGCTTGGCGGCGAGCACGCCGTCGACGACCTCCTCGAGGTGGGTAAAGCTCTTGGTCTTTTCGCCGGCCGGCAGGGTGATGACGGCGGCCTCGATGCCGCCTTTTTCAAGGCCGGCCTGCAGCGTTTCGAGATGCGCTGCGGCGACGTTCTCGTCGGTAACGATGGTCGCGCGCGTGCCGGGAAGGCGGCCTGCGATTTCGGTTCCTGAGCCGGAAAGCAGGCCGGGCCCGATAAGTATGTCATAGGCACGGTCGCCGAGCCCGACCTCGACCTTCACCGGTTCGGTATGGCTCACGGCTCCACCTCGTCGTCGCTGGTGGCGATTGGCGCGATCCCGAGGTAAGCGCAAAGCGCGCATACCACCTCGCTGGCGATGACTTCCTTACGGTCGTCGCGGGTCGAAACCGTGAGGTCGGCGGTGGCATAGACCGGGTAGCGCTCGCTCATCAGCTTCTCCAGCACGCCGCGCGGATCCGGATTCTTCAACAGCGGCCGGTTCTGCTTTTTCGAAACCCGCTCCATCAGGAGATCGAGATCGGCCTTCAGCCAGACCGAGACGCCATGCGCCTCGATCGCCTCGCGCGTCTGCGCATTCATGAAGGCGCCGCCGCCGGTCGAAAGCACCTGCGGGCCGTTTTCGAGCAGACGCAAGATGACCCGCTGCTCCAGTGCCCGGAACTCGGGTTCGCCATAACGCTCGAACAGCTCCGGCACGGTCATGCGCGAGACGCTCTCGATCTCCTGGTCGCTGTCGATGAAGGGCAGCGAAAGCATGGTCGCCACCTTGCGGCCGATTGCGGTCTTGCCGGCGCCCATCAGGCCGACGAAGACGATCGAGCGGCTGCCGAGCCGCTCGAGCAGCGCGACACGGCCTTCGTCCGGCGGATTTGCTGGCAGCGCGTTCATGCGGAACCCTCTTTGCGCCGTATCGACATCAAAAGCCTGTTTGCGTCAAGCAGGCCACCGCAGGCAGGCCAGATCGCCCCTCTTCCGTCGAGAAGCTTCCTCGACAAATCTTCTGCCCCAGCCCTTCGTCCTTGAATTGGCCGGAATGGCGTCCCATAAGGGCACAGGGTTTGGAATCGCAGAACAAGAAGACGGGCGAAGACTGAATGCCGACATTGTTTCGCTTTGTCGTGACGCTGGCGGTTCTTGCAGGCGTCGCTTATGGCGCGATGTTCGCGCTGGCGATGTTCGTGGAGCCGAAAAAGGCCGAAATGAGCGTGCGCATTCCCGCGGAAAAGCTCAATCCGAAGAAGAACTGACCCGGCCAAATGAACAGCACGGCCCGCATCGAAGCCTTTCTGGAGATGATGAACGCCGAGCGGGGTGCGGCCGAGAACACGCTTTCCTCCTACCGCCGCGACCTCGAAGACGCCTCCGAAGCTATCGGTGGCGGGCTGGCCGGAGCGGCAGCTGCCGACATCCGCGCCTATCTCGACGACATCGCGGCGCGTGGCTTTGCGCCGACCTCGCAGGCGCGCAAATTGTCGGCGATCCGCCAATTCTTCAAATTCCTCTATGCCGAGGGCCTGCGCGGCGACGACCCGACCGGCACGCTGGACAGCCCGAAGAAGGGCCGGCCGCTGCCGAAGACCATGACCGAGGCTGAGACGGGCCGCCTGGTCGACCGCGCGGCCGAGGAGGCGGGCGGGGCCGCGCCCGACGGCGACCGGTTGGCGGCGCTGCGCCTGCACGCGCTGGTCGAGGTGCTCTATGCCACGGGCCTGCGCGTTTCCGAGCTTGTCGGTCTGCCGGTGACGGTGGCGCTGCGCGACGACCGTTTCTTCATGGTGCGCGGCAAGGGCGACAAGGAGCGCATGGTGCCGCTGTCGGCCAAGGCGCGCGCCGCGATGCGGGCGTGGCTTGCCGCCAGGGCGGGGGTGCCGGCCTATGCCGACAGCCCGTTCCTGTTCCCAGCCTCTTCCGACAGCGGTCATCTCTCCCGGCAGGTTTTCGCACGCGATCTCAAAGGCTTGGCGGCGCGAGCCGGCATCGCCGCGACCAAGATCTCGCCGCATGTCCTGCGCCACGCCTTCGCGAGCCATCTCCTGCAGAACGGTGCGGATCTCAGGGCCGTGCAGCAACTGCTTGGCCACGCCGATATCTCCACCACGCAGATCTACACTCATGTGCTGGAGGAGCGGCTGGTGCGGCTGGTCAACGATCATCATCCGCTTGCCGACTAGGCTTCATATCGCTATGTGAGGGCGACGTTCCACCGCCCGGAGCCAGCATTTCCAGGGTTCCGCCAGCCATTGCCTTCCGACGGATCGGTCCGCCCCAGCATGTATAATTACCTCGATTTCGAAAAGCCGGTGCAGGATCTGGAGCTCAAGATCCTTGAGCTGAAGAAGCTCGCGGAGAACGGCGAGGCGGTCGATGTCGCCGACGAGATCGGCAGGCTGGAGAAGCGTTCGCGCGATGCGCTGCGCGATCTCTACAAGGCGCTCACCCCTTGGCAGAAGGTCCAGGTGGCCCGCCATCCGGACCGGCCGCACTGCCTCGACTACATCAAGGGCTTGTTCAGCGATTTCACGCCGTTGGCCGGCGACCGCAATTTCGGCGACGACCAGGCGATCGTCGGCGGTTTTGCCCGTTTCCGCGGCGAGCCGGTGGCGGTGATCGGCCAGGAGAAGGGCTCCGACACGGCAAGCCGCATCAAGCACAATTTCGGTTCGGTACGGCCCGAGGGGTACCGCAAGGCGGTTCGGCTGATGGAGCTTGCCGACCGCTTCAACATTCCGCTTTTGACGCTGGTCGACACCGCCGGCGCCTATCCCGGCGTCGGCGCCGAGGAGCGCGGCCAGGCCGAGGCCATTGCGCGCTCGACCTCAGCCTGCCTGGCGCTCAAAGTGCCGTCGATCTCGGTGGTCATCGGTGAAGGCGGCTCCGGCGGCGCCATCGCGATCGCCACCGCCAACCGTGTCTACATGCTGGAACACGCCATCTATTCGGTGATCTCGCCCGAGGGCGCGGCCTCTATTCTTTGGCGCGACACCACCCGTTCCAAGGACGCCGCGACCAACATGAAGATCACCGCCCAGGATCTTCTCGAAATGAAGATCATCGATGCCATCGTTCCCGAGCCGATGGGCGGCGCCCAGCGTGCGCCGGAAACGGTGATTGCCGCCACCGGCGACCTGATCGCCAAGACGATGAAGGACTTTGCCGGCGCCAACACCGATTTCCGCGAGCAGCGCCGCGAGAAATATTTAGCGATGGGCCGCAGCCTTTAATGCATGTCGCACAAAACTGTGCAGTGGTTTTGCGAAAGCGACATGCATGAAAACAAAGCACGTGAGTCTGCCCCAGCGCCACCCGTTTAATTCGGCCGCGCGCCGCAACTATGGCGGCTGTTAACATTTTCGCCACAAAAATGCCGCCGCATTCGGCTCAATGAAAATATCCGCGAGGGGTTGGCTATTGCTTGCGGTAAGGAATTTTCAAGGTTAACGGGCTTACGGTCCATTGGTGTTGAGCCTGCGGGCCGGCCATGCCGAGGCCGTTGGCCTGAGAGAAAAGACAAAGCCGTATCGATGTTTGCCAAGCTTGCCCGCACCGGAGTCCTTGTCGCCGCGATAGGCATCGCCGGCTGCAATGATTCGTCGATGAAGGATTTTGCGCCGGAGGCGAACAAGCCCCTGCCGGATAAGATCCTCGCCGACATGAAGGCCAAAGGCATGGTGCGCACCTCCTCGGTGATGGCGCGCATCTTCAAGGAAGAAGGCAAGCTGGAGATCTGGAAGGCCAAGACCAACGGCCGCTACGATCTCGTCGCCAGCTACGACATCTGCAAATGGTCGGGCAAGCTCGGCCCCAAATACACCGAGGGCGACCGCCAGGCGCCTGAAGGCTTCTACACGGTGCGTCCGTCGCAGATGAATCCGCGCTCGAACTACCATCTGTCCTTCAACATCGGCTATCCCAACGCCTATGACAGGGCCAACGGCCGCACCGGCTCCAATCTGATGGTGCACGGCGCCTGCTCCTCGTCCGGCTGCTATTCGATGACCGATGCCCAGATCGAGCAGATCTATGCTTTCGGCCGCGATGCCTTCCAGGGCGGCCAGACCGAGTTCCAGATCCAGGCCTTCCCGTTTCGCATGACCGCCGCCAACATGGCGCGCTACCGCAACGACCCGAACTACGAGTTCTGGAAGATGCTGAAGGTCGGCTACGACAATTTCGAGATCACCAAGGTGCCGCCGAAAGTCGACGTCTGCGAGAAGCGCTACGTCTTCAATCAAGTAGCGCCAGAAGGCACCACCTTCGACCCGACAGGTGCCTGCCCGGCAATGACACAGCCTGATTCGTTGAAAACGGCCTACGCCGACTACGAAAAGCGCTACGACGCCGCCTTCAACTCCGCGGTCAAGGGAAGCATACTACCGCCTAAGCCGGCCATCGCCGGCATCAAGGAAGCCAGCATCGTTTCCGACTGGTCCAAGCGCCGCGCCCGCGGCGAGCGTGTGCCGATCGACCCGCCGTCGATGAATGCCGACGGCTCGGTAACCGAGACGACGCGGATGGGCCGCATCGATTCCCCGCTCGGCCGCAAGATGGCCGCGCTCGACGCGGAGAAGGAGGCCAAGCGCAAGGCCGAGGAGCAGCGGCTTGCGGCGATCGAGGCGGCCAAGGCCGCCAAGGCGCAAGCGCAGGCTGAAAAGGCAGCCGCCAAGGCGCAGGCCCTGGCCGAAAAGGAAGCCGCCAAGCAGGCGGCTCAGCAGCCGGTGGTCACCGCAGGCGTCGAGGCGGCTTCCGCGCAACCGGCGCTGGAAACGCAGCAGGCGGCAAGTGCCGACGAAGGCACGGTCTCGAAGCTGAAGAAGAAACTGCTCGGCATGTTCGGCGGCTGAGATTTCTCGATCTTGGCCGGATCCGCCGCTACCTACGATCTGAAGGGGCTGAACTGCCCGCTGCCGGTGCTGAAGGCGCGCAAGCGTCTGGCCGCGATGCGGCCCGGCAGCCGTCTGTGGCTGGAAACCACCGACCCGCTGGCCGTGATCGACATTCCGGCCTTCTGCGCCGATGCCGGCCATCAGCTGATCGAGACGGCGGCGGTCGACGGCGGCCATCGCTTCCTGGTGGAGCGCGGCGGCGCGGCATAGGCCAATCGGACCTCTGGAGCTACAGCCCGGCGATCGCCAGCGGATTGGCCTCGAGCGCCGCCCGGTCGGGCGTGTCGATCGACGGCTTGTTGGTGAAGGCGGAAAACAGCCGCTGGACATAATCTTCCGGCATGTCGAGCGTGATCAGCACCAGCCGCGTGCCGCGCCGTCCGTCTGGCCATGACGGCAGCCTGGCCGGCGGATGCAGGATCTTCTGCACGCCGTGGATCACCAGCGGCCGTGACGGATCCTCCTGAAGTTCGATGACGCCCTTCATGCGCAGCAGTTTTTCGCCATGCGTGGAGCGCAACAAATCGAGGAACATCTCGATCGCCGAGAACGGCACCGGCCCGTCATGGACGAGCGAGTGGGAGCGCACGCGGCCGTCGTGGCGGTGATCATGATGATGGGGGTTGTGTTCATGACCGTCATCATGGTGGTGATGATCATGCGCCGCCTCCTCTCCGAGCCAGCGCCGCACGTCGGCGCTCTTGGTTTCGGGATTGTAGAGGCCGCAATCGAACAGCGACGCTGCCCCGGTAGCGGGGTCATTGACGTCGAGCAGGACCGCGCTCGGATTTATCTGATGAAGTCGCGCCCGCAGGGCCTCGGCGTCGCTTGCCTCGGCGAGATCGGTCTTGGTCAGCACGATGCGGTCGGCGACGGCCGCCTGCTTCACCGCCTCGACATGGTTATCGAGCGTGGCCGCCCCGTTGACGCCGTCGACCAGCGTGATGACGCCGTCGAGCCGGAGAGCCTGCACCAGCGCCGGATGCGCCATGATCGACTGCAGCACCGGTGTAGGATCGGCAAGGCCGGTGGTTTCGACCACGACGCGCGCCAGCCTGGCGATGCGTCCGGTCTGCAGCCGGTCGACGAGGTCGGCCAGCGTATCGACGAGTTCGCCGCGCACCGTGCAGCAAAGGCAGCCGTCGGAAAGCTGGATGATGCCGTCTGAGGCTTGCTCGACGAGCAGATGGTCGATCGCCACCTCGCCGAACTCGTTGATGATGACGGCCGTGTCGGCAAGCGCCGGATCCTTGAGCAGCCGGTTGAGCAACGTCGTCTTGCCGGCCCCGAGAAAGCCGGTGAGCACCGAGACGGGTATGGGAAAGCCGCTGCGCCCGGTCATGGCGAGTTTGCCGCCTTGGCCGGCTGATCCCCCTGCGCTGCAGCGGCAGCGGTCGCGGCGGGTGTGGCGCCGGCCGGCAGAGGCTTGTCGGGCCGCCAGCTGGGCAGCGGCACATCGGCATAGTTCTGATCGGTCTGGTCGACGAAAGCCTTGGGCGCCGGCCCGGTGGCCCCGCCAAGGCCGACCGCGATCAACGTCGGGTGATCGAGTTTCACCTGATAGGGCGATTTGGCCTTGTCCTTGGCGGCGACGGCAGGCGCCGCCTCCGACTGCTGTTCCTTCGGCTTCTTCTTGCAGATCTCGTCCTGCAGGTCGTTGGGCGACAGCGTGTCGCCATATGGCTTGAGCGCCGCGAGCGTCGTCGACCAGGCCGCCGGCGCGTCAAAACCCTGGTCGAGCAGCTTCGCCGCCGCTTCGGCGCGGCTGATGGCGGATTTTTCGCCGAGCACCACGGCAACCAGTGTGCGGCCATCGCGCGTCGCCGAGCCGATCATGTTGAAGCCCGAGGAGCAGACGAAGCCGGTTTTCATGCCGTCGGCGCCGGGATAGCGCCCGATCAGCAGATTGTAGTTCGGGATCGCCTTCTTACCGACGGCAAGGCCCTCGATGGAGAACCATGGCGCATATTGCGGGAAGTCGTTGCGAAGCGCCGTCACCAGGACGGCAAGGTCGCGCGCGGTCGTGTACTGGTCGGGCGAGAACAGCCCATTCGGGTTGACGAAATGCGTTCCGACCATGCCGAGCCTGGCGGCCTCGGCATTCATGCGGTCGGCGAAGGCGGCCTGCGATCCGCCGATGTTCTCGCCGACGGCCATGGCGATGTCGTTGGCCGACTTGACCAGCATCATCTTCAGCGCATTGTCGAGCCGCATGACCGAGCCCGGCTTGAAGCCCATCTTGCTCGGCGGCTCGCCGGCCGAATGTTTCGTCACCTTGATCGGCGAATCGAGCGCCACCTCGCCGGCGGCGATCGCCCGGAACGCCACATAGGCCGTCATCAGCTTGCTCAGCGAGGCCGGGTACCAGCGCTTGAAGGCGTCCTGATGCTCCAGCACCTTGCCGCTCTTCAGGTCGAACAGCACCACCGGATTGGCGCGCGCAGTGCCGGAAAGCATCGGCAGCGCCAGCGCCCCCGCAAGCAATAGGTTGAGGAAATGCCTTTGCCGCATGATCAATTCCGAAATCGCCTCTTGCCGTAGTTGCCGCTGGCTCCGTAAGATTTCGCTGCGCGATGGCCAGCATAGTGCGGACCGACCCTCGACTCCGGGCCGCATTATGCGGTGCTATTTACCCTATGTGACGTCAAAATGGCAAAGTGCCAGACGATCACACTTGCCGGGCAGCGGCCCTGAATTGCCTGCCCCAACAAAGAAATGGAACGATTATGCCAATTCTCAACCGTGCCGCGGAAATGCAGGAAGAAGTCGCGGGCTGGCGGCGACATCTGCACCAGACGCCGGAACTGAACTTCGACGTTTTCCAGACCGCCGCCTTCGTCACCGACAAGCTGCAGGCTTTCGGTTGCGACGAGGTTGTGACC
The DNA here is from genome assembly GCF_001672445.1 of Mesorhizobium sp. WSM3873. Classification (NCBI taxonomy): domain Bacteria; kingdom Pseudomonadati; phylum Pseudomonadota; class Alphaproteobacteria; order Hyphomicrobiales; family Phyllobacteriaceae; genus Mesorhizobium; species Mesorhizobium sp. WSM3873. The sequence continues at coordinate 194,124 of NZ_LYTM01000003.1, forward strand.
GGCCTCGGCAAGACCGGCGTCGTCGGCATTATCCGCGGCCGTAAGGGCGAGGGTCCGGCAATCGGCCTGCGCGCCGACATGGACGCTTTGCCGATCAACGAGATCACCGGCAAGCCGTACGCGTCGAGCGTTCCCGGCAAAATGCATGCCTGCGGCCATGACGGCCACACCGCCATGCTGCTCGGCGCAGCCAAATACCTCGCCGAAACGCGCAATTTCGCCGGCTCCGTGGCGGTGATCTTCCAGCCCGCCGAGGAAGGCGGCGGCGGCGGCAACGAAATGGTCAAGGACGGCATGATGGACCGCTTCGGCATCTCGAAGGTGTTCGGCATGCATAACATGCCCGGCCTTCCCGTCGGCGAGTTCGCCATCAAGCCCGGCCCGATCATGGCGGCGACCGCCGAATTCACCATCACCGTCAAGGGGCATGGCGGCCATGCGGCGATGCCGCACGCCACGATCGACCCGATCGTAATTACCAGCCACTTGGTGAGCGCTTTGCAAACCATTGCCTCACGCAGCACCGATCCGGTCGAGGCCGTCGTGGTGTCGGTGACCAAATTCCATGCCGGCGATGCCTACAACGTGATACCGGAAAAAGCCGAGATCGCGGGCACGGTGCGCACGCTGAAAAAGGAAGTGGCCAGGAAAGCGGAAGAGAAAATCCGCGCCATTTGCGTTGGCCTGGCATCAGCCTTCGGCGCGACGATCGAGGTCGACTACGACCCCAACTATCCCGTCACTTTCAACCATCCGGAAGAGACGGCCTTCGCCAGCGATATTGCCGCCGGCGTCGCCGGCGACGCGAATGTCCACCGCGCCATCCAGCCGGTGATGGGCGGTGAGGATTTTTCCTACATGCTGGAAGCGCGCCCCGGCGCCTTCATCTTCATCGGCAACGGCGACACCGCCGGCCTTCACCATCCGGCCTATGACTTCAACGACGAGGTCATCCCGCACGGCATGAGCTATTGGGTGAGGCTGGCGGAGACGGCGCTGGCCGCCTGACCGCTTTGCACGGAGGCGACCTTCCCGGCCGATTGGCGCCATGGAGCAAGGCGCGGCGCCGATCTGTCGGTAACGCCTCTTGGCGAACCGGCCCGAAGCGTTTATGTGTCGGGCCGCGTGGTCCCGTAGCTCAGTAGGATAGAGCGGCAGATTCCTAATCTGTAGGTCACAGGTTCGATTCCTGTCGGGATCACCAGCTAAGTCAAAGGGTTGGCTGACTTTTGCAATGCTCCCATGTTGCATTTTCTTGCAACTGGCTCCCGTTGCTTTCCGTTCGCCTCGAATCTCAAGCACTCCCTGGCCGCCGCGGTGAGAGCGCGAACAGCGGCAATCAGATGCGCCGGCCCGTCTTGGCGTCGAACAGATGCGCCGAGGCGCGGTCGATCTCGATCCGCACGCTCTCGCCTTGCTTCAGCGCCAGCCGCTCGCGGAAAAGGCAGGAGATCACCTCTCCGCCGCAGTCGACCGTGGCGAAGATTTCCGAGCCGGTCGCCTCCATGAGCGTGACTGTGCCGGAGAGACCCTGGCCGGTCGCCCGGATATGCTCGGGACGAATGCCGTAAACCAGTTCCCTTCCCGCGGCCTCGCTCGGCCGGATGCCTTGCGGCAGCGGCAAAGTCAGCCCACCGGCGCTGCGGAAGATGCCCTCCTCGATGTGGCCGTGGATGAAGTTCATGGCCGGCGAGCCGATGAAGCCGGCAACGAACAGATTGGCCGGCCGGTCGTAGAGATCGAGCGGCGCGCCGATCTGCTCGACCAGACCGTCATGCAGCACGACGATCTTGTCGGCCATGGTCATCGCCTCGATCTGGTCATGCGTGACATAGATGGTGGTGGTGCCGAGCCGCTGATGCAGCGCCTTGATCTCGCCGCGCATCTGCACGCGCAATTTGGCGTCGAGATTGGAGAGCGGCTCGTCGAACAGAAACACCTGCGGGTCGCGCACGATGGCGCGGCCCATGGCGACGCGCTGGCGCTGGCCGCCGGAAAGCTGGCGCGGATAGCGGTCGAGCAGCTTCTCGAGGCCGAGAATGCCGGCTGCCCGCTTCACCCGGCTCGCGGTATCGGCCGGATCGGCTTTCTTGATCTTGAGGGCGAAGCCCATATTGTCCGCCACCGTCATGTGCGGGTAGAGCGCGTAGTTCTGGAACACCATTGCGATGTTGCGGTCCCGTGCCCTGAGGTTGTTCACGGTGCGCTCGCCGATTGCGATCTTTCCGGCCGAGATCGTTTCCAGCCCCGCGATCATGCGCAGCAGCGTCGACTTTCCGCAGCCCGACGGTCCGACCAGGATGACGAACTCGCCATCGGCGATATCGACGCTGACATCGTGGATGATCCGAGTGGCTCCGAAAGCCTTCTGCACGTTGTTGATGCTTACCGATGCCATTGCGTATCTCCCGAAAGAATGAGGGACGGATCAGGCGCTCAGCCACCCTTGACCGCGCCGGCGGTCAGCCCGGCGACGATCTGCCGTTGCGCGAACATGGTCAGCACCAGCACCGGCAGCGTCACCACGAGCGCTGCGGCGGCGAGCGGCCCCCAGCTCACCTGCTCGTAGGACAGCATGTTGTAGACCGCGACCGGCAATGTCCGCGTCTCGCGGCTGGCGAGCACCACGCCGAAGACGAAGTTGTTCCACGAGAAGATGATCGACAGGATGAAGGCGACGACGATGCCGGGCTTGGCGATCGGCAGCGCGACCAGGCGAAACACCTGCCACGAACTGGCGCCGTCGATGTTGGCGGCCTCCTCCAATTCCATCGGCGTCGTCTCGAAATAGCCGATCATCACCCAGACCACGATCGGCACCGTCACCACCAGATGAATGATGATCTGCGGCCACAGCGTGCCGAGGATGCCCAGCCACTGAAACAGGAGGAACAGCGGGATGAGATAGGAAAGCCCGGGCGTCATGCGGGCGATCATGATGACGATCGCCGAGCGTTCCGCCTTGAGCCTGGCGATGCCATAGCCGGCCGGCACACCGATCAGCAGCGCCAGCAGCGTCGCCGTGCCGGTCACCAGCACCGAGTTCCACAGATAGAGCAGGAAATTGTTCTCCTCGAACACCTTTGAGTAGTTCGACCAGGCGAAGCGCTCCGGGATCAGGATCGGCGGATAGGCGCCGTTGTCGATCTCGAACTTCAGCGACAGCGAGATCATCCAGAGGAAGAACAGGATCGCCGGCGAGACCAGCACCAGCGCCGCGAAGAACAGGCCTATCTTGTTGAGCAGCCGCGAGCTCACCTATTTGCCCTCCGTGTCGACCCATTGCGAGCGCTGGCGCAACATCAGGAGGATGAAGGACAGGGCCACGATGACGATGAAGAACACCACCGCCATGGCCGAGCCGTAGCCCATGTCGTAATAGGAGAAGGCGGTGTTGTAGAGATAGATGTTGATTGTTTCCGATGCCGTGCCCGGCCCACCTTGGGTCATCGCGTAGATGATATCGAAGCTCTTGAGCGCATCGATCGTGCGGATGATGACCGCGATCATCAGAAACGGCGCGATCATCGGCAAGGTGAGGTAGCGGAACTGCTGCCAGGCATTGGCGCCGTCGATCTCGGCGCTTTCGAACGGCTCGCGCGGCACGGATGCCAGCCCACCCAGCACGATCAGCATCACCAGCGGCGTCCACTGCCAGGTCTCCACCGCGACCAGCGAAGGAATGACGGTGTTGGCGTTGAAGATCCACTCCTGCGCCGGAATGCCGACCAGCGACAGGAGATAGTTGAGCACGCCGAGCTGCGGATGGAACATCATGGTCCAGACCAATGCCACGGCGACGGGTGTGGCCATCATCGGCATCACGAAGACGCCGCGCAGCAGGCCGCGCAAGGCAAACCTGGCGTCGAAAATGAGCGCGGCGACGGTACCGAAAAACATCGGCGCGACCACCGACAGGAAAGTATAGATCAAGGTATGCCAGAGCGATTCCCAAAACCGCGGATCGCTCGCCAGGCGCATATAATTTTCCATCCCGGCAAAGCTTCGCGATTGGCCGAGCGTCCAGCTGTTGACGCTCATCCACAACGTGAAGGCCCAGGGAAAGACGATCACGGCGCCGACGACGACGAGCGCAGGAATGACGAAAGGCCAGTAGTTTGGAGCCAGCCGGATCGGCTGGCTCTCTTCGACGGCTTGCGTCGTCACCCCTGCGCGTTCCGGGGCGATGGCGGACATCAGCCTTGCTCGCTCCTGTCGAGAACCGGCTGGAACTGCTCGGTGGCCTTCTTCAGTTCGTCGGCGGGATCGGCGCCGGCAATCATGTTGGTCAGCGCCACGCCATAGATGTCGCGGAACTCGGTGACCGGGATGATGACCGGCAGCGCCAGCCGGCTGATATTGCCTGAGCCGACCACGGCATCCAGCCAGCTCGCCGGCATGGTGACGCCTTCGCGCACCTTGGGGTCTTCCAGCACCGACTTGCGGAACGGCACGCCGGCGCCGGCCTGCAGCAGGCGCGCGCCCATGGCGGGTGACACGGCCCACTGGCAGAACAGATAGGCCGCTTCCTTCTTCGCGCTGGCGGACGTCACGCCGATGCCGTCGCCGAAAGTACCCGCGGCATGCGCCTTGGGACCCTTCGGCATGACGCCATAGCCGACCTTGCCGACGACGCGCGATTTTTCCGGATTTTCCATCGGCGGCGCGAAGCCCACGCCATCGAACCACATGCCGATCTTGCCCTGCAGGAAGGCGGATTGCGCCTCGGCCCAGTTGAAGCCGGTGACGCCGGGAGGCGCGGCCTTGGTCATCAGCCGCTGATAGAGGGCGGCAGCCTCGATCGCCTCCGGCGAGGTGGTGCGCAGCTTGCCGTCGCTGCCGAGCGGCGTCATGTCGTAGCCGAGCATCAGCGACGTCCACACCGGCGTGTTGGCGTTCTTGAGACCGCGTGCGACGAAACCGAAGGTGTTGCTTGAGGGATCCGTCAGCGCTTCGGCGGCAGCCACCAGCTGCTCGAAGCTCTCGGGATATTTTATACCCTTGGCGTCGAACAGCTCCTTGTTCCAGTAGAGGATCCAGTAGTCGACCGAGAATGGCAGCGAGCGCAGCACGCCCTGGCCGTCCTTGGCGAACTGGATGCCCGCCTCGGCGAAGTCGCTTTCGGTCAGGCCTGGATCGGTGAGGCCCGGATCGGCAACGAAGCCGGAAATGTCGGCCAGCCAGCCGCCCTTCTCGAACTGGCGCTTCTGCACATGGTAGCTCAGATGCACGACGTCGAAGCTCGGCTTGCCAGAGCTGAGTTCGATCACCGTCTTCTGGCGCTGCTGCTGTTCGGGTGTCGCCTCGGCATTGACCTTGATGCCGGTCAGCTCCTCGAACTCCGCGAGATTCTTCAGGATGGTGTCGCTGCGCGGGCTCTTGACCAGGTTGACGTCGAGCGTCGTGCCGGCAAAGCGCTTCCAGTCGACGCCCGCGGCGAAGCTCGGACGAAGACCGACGAGGCCGGTGGCGGCGAGAGCCGCGGTTCCCTGGAGCAGCTGCCTTCTGGTTGGACTGAATGGATTGGACGACATTTCTTCCTCCCGGTTGTCGTTGTCGATTACGCCACGACGATTGCGGCGCGGTTTTGCTTCCTCAAATCTGCAGCGCCAGCCGGCGCGCATTGTCGATGTGCTGGCTGATCGCCTCGACCGCCATCTGCGGATCGCGTTTCTCCAGGGCCTCGATCACCGCAAGATGCTCGCGCATGACCGGCACGACGCGACCGTCGATGCGGAACCGCTCCTGGTGGATGAGTCGGATCTTCACCGAATTGACTAGATAGGCCTTGGCGACGATCTCGTTGCCCAGCGCGCTGATGAAGGTGTCATGCATGGCCCAGTCGATGTTCTGGGCCTTGGCTTCCATTTCGGGGGTCGGGGTCTGCGCCAGCGCCTGGGCGAGCATGTCCTCGTGCTCGCGCCTGAGACCCGCAATCTCGGCGTCGGGCGCGTTGACGGCAAACAGCGCGACAGCCTCGCGCTCCATGAATAGGCGGAACTGGAAAGCCTCTCGGATCAGACTGATGTCGATATGCGCGATCTGCATGCCGCGTTGCGGTATCGTGGTCAGCAGCCCCTCGGCCTCGAGCCGCGGCACGATCTCGCGGATGGCTCCGAGCGGCAGGCCGGTGAAGGCGACCAGCTCGCGCTGCGAAACGAACTGGCCGGGCCTGAGGTCGCGGGCCAGCAGATGCCGCGTGAAGCTGGCATAGGCCTTCTCCCTGAGGGTTGCCGGTTCGCTCGTGTCGTCCATGCCGATCAGCGCCCTCCCCGGTTCAGGCTGCCTGTGTCGCAAACAGTCTGTCGTAAGCGGCGCCAAGCTGCTGCCGTTCCTGCAAGGCTACCGGCTCGAGCGGCGGCCGAACCGTCAGCCAGCGTTCGTCGCCGGTCTGGCGCGCCACCATGGCCTTCACCGCCGGGATGACCGGATGCCGGAGCAGTTCGAGGACGAAGCTTTCCACGCGGGAGTCGTCGCGTCCGCTCTCGATCATGGCGCGCAGTTCGCCGGCGGCGAAATTGGCCATGCCGGAAATCGCGCCCTGGCCGCCGATCCGCACCGCCGGCGCCAGATGCCGTTCGTCGCCGATGAGGATGATCAGGTCGCCATGCGTCTTGAGCAGCGCTTCGCTGTAGCCCCAGTCTCCACCGGAATCCTTGACCCCGGCGACCACGCCCGGATACGCCTTGCGAAGCCGGCCGATCAGGTCGAGCGACAGCTGCACCGTCGTGACCGAGGGGATGTTGTAGAGCAGCATGCCGCGGGCCAGCGGACCGAGCGCGGCGAACACGGCGCCGAACCAGCCGAACAACCCGTCGTCACCGACATTCTTGAAATAGCTCGGCGGCGCCAGAAGGATGTTGCGGGCGCCGCGCTGCAACGCCTGGCGGCACTGCTCGGCAGCGTCCTCCGCCGCATCGACCAGCACGCCTGCAACGAGTTGGTCGGCGGATATGCCCGCCGCAAGCATGGCATCGATGACCGCCTGCCGCTCCGCCGTACCGACGGAAGCGCCTTCGCCGGTGGTGCCGAACAGCGTTACGCTGCTGCAGCCAGCATCGAGACAGGCCTTAGCATGCTCGGTCATCAGCGGAACGGCGATCCGCCCGGCTGCATCAAAGGGCGTTGTGAGCGCAACCGACAGACCAAAGCGCGAACCCACCTGCAATTCTCCATTCATCAATCCGCGAGCAGGCGTAGCATACTGACATGTTAGTTGTAAACATAGCTCTCGATCACGCTTGGCTGCGGCTGGAAACAATTCACAATGCCTGTAGAGCCAGTCCCGCCAGCGCGGATGCCGCGAGCGTCGGCAGCATGCCGGCCTTCAGCCTGAGCATGGCGACCATCGCCGCCGCCGACAGCAGCGCCGCGCGCCAGTCGAGCGAGGAAACGACCGGAACCTCGACGCCCCAGCCGACTCTCTCGACCTTGCCGAAGACGACATGCAGCGCGAACCACAGCGCAAGGTTCATCACCACGCCGACGACCGCTGCCGTTATCGCACCCAGCGCCGCCGACAACGCCTTGTTCTGCCGCAGCTGCTCGATGTAGGGCGCGCCGAGGAATATCCAGAAGAAGCAGGGCGCAAAGGTAGCCCAGAGCGTCAGCGCCGCCCCCAGCGGCCCTGCAAGCAGAGGGCTGAGCGTACCCGCATGGCGATAGGCGGCCGCGAAGCCGACGAATTGCAGCACCAGGATCAGCGGTCCGGGCGTCGTCTCGGCAAGTCCGAGCCCGTCGACCATTTCTCCGGGCGAAAGCCAGCCGAACGAGGTCACCGCGGCTTGCGCGACATAGGCAAGAACCGCATAGGCGCCGCCGAAGGTGACGACCGCCATCAGGCTGAAGAAGCCGCCGATCTGCGCCCATACGCTCCCTGGCCCTGCCAGCACGGCGATCAGCGCCACCGGTCCGAGCCAGATCGGCAGCCAGATGGCGATGGTCCGGGCTGCGTGCCATCTGGTCGGCACGGTGTGGCCGAGCTCGCCGCGCTCGAACATCAGGTCGACCACGCCGCCTCTGTCGGCGGCGGCGTTGCCCTTGCCATGCGCCGAACCCGAAAACAGCCTGGGTGCAAAGCGATTGCCGACCCAGCCAATGAGTCCCGCCGCAAGCACGATCAGTGGAAACGGCAGCTTGAGGACATAGATGGCGAGAAAGGCCGCCACCGCGATGGCCACCATGACCCGGTTCTTCAGCGCCCGCTTGCCGATGCGGATCACCGCTTCGACGACGACCGCCAGCACCGCCGCCTTGATGCCGAAGAACAGCGCCTCGATGACCGGCGCGTCGTTATAGAGCATGTAGAAACTGCTCAGGGCAAGCATGACCAGTGCGCCCGGGAGCACGAACAATGTCCCGGCGACGAGGCCGCCGGCCGTCCGGTGCAGCAGCCAGCCGATATAGACGGCAAGCTGCTGCGCCTCGGGACCCGGAAGAAGCATGCAGTAGTTCAGAGCATGCAGGAACCGCTCCTCGCCGATCCAGCGGCGCTCCTCGACCAGTTCCTTGTGCATCAGGGCGATCTGCCCGGCCGGCCCGCCGAAAGAGAGCAGGCCGATCTTGGCCCACAGCCGCGTCGCATCACTGAAGGTCGGCACAGCCGGGACATCGGCCGGCTGCGCGGCGCTGTCCTTGGCAAGCACTGTCATTGTTGCTTACCCCCCGCCGGCCAGTTATGCGTCTCGTCCGTGGCGTCGCGGCACCAGCGGAAGAAAGCATCATAGAGCAGCATGCCGGCTTCGAGCTGTTCCAGGTCGTCGCGGAACATGCGCGACAGGCCGAGCGACGCGGCGAGGAACCCGGCAGCCTGCGGCACCAGGTCGAGACGCGCTGTATCCGCGCCGCGCACGATCAGCGCCAGACGATCGAGCGCCTCGGTGCCCAGGCCGAACTCCTCAATCATCGTGTCGAAAGTGCAATGATCGCCGCGATGGCTCCAGAACACGCCTTCGATGTCGAAGGGCACCGCGGCGAAGCGGTCCGCGACCAGGGGCACCTCGGCCGGGTCGACGAACAGGAACACGGCGCCAGGATCGACAAATCGTCGGATCAGCCAGGGGCAGGCGATGCGATCGACCTTCGGCCGGGAACGCGTGACCCATACGGTGCGACCCTTCCCGTCGCGGGGCGGAATGGCGTCGGCCGCGACTAACGGGGCCTTGGCGGCGGCCCAGGCCGCGAAACCGCCTTCCAACGATTCCGCCGGAATGCCCTCGTGGCGCAGCCACGCGGCAACGCCTTGCGAGAGTTTCTCTCCGCGCTGGCAGATGACCACGACCTTGGATCCGCAGAAGTCGGCCGCCCAGGTCGAGACGGTTCTGAAGTCGCGCCGGCAAGAAGCCGGCAGCAGCCGCGGATCGGCTTGAAAGTCGTCGTCGATGCGTACGTCGACGACGCGAGGTGCATCCGGCAGGCCGACGAGTCGGGCAAGCTGCGGCACTGTGATCTGAGTTGTTGACGGCATGGCGTCCACCTCCTGAACGAAGAGAGTTTGGACGCGATCGTTGGGCTGACGCCTCACGGGGTCGTCGCGGGGAACCCCTTAGCCAGGATGCTGGAACGCTCCCCCACGATTGTCAAGAATTCTTGTCGAGGAAGGCGCGGCCCCGCACCTTCTTTGGAAGGTGCACTTACTGCGCCGTCCAACCGCCATCCATCGGCAGGGTCGTGCCGGTCATCTGCTTGGCCGCATCCGAGCACAGGAACAGCGCCAGCGCCGCCAGCTCCTCAACGGTGACGAACTCCTTGGTCGGCTGCGCGGCAAGCAGCACATCGTGCTTGACCTGTTCCTCGGTCATGCCGCGCGCCTTCATCGTGTCGGGGATCTGCTTCTCGACCAGCGGCGTCCAGACATAACCGGGCGCAATCGCATTGACGGTGATGCCATCCTGCGCGACTTCCAGCGCCACGGTCTTGGTCAGGCCGGCAATGCCGTGCTTGGCCGAGACATAGGCCGACTTGAACGGCGAGGCGACCAGCGCATGCGCCGAGGCCGTGTTGATGATGCGGCCCCATTTGCGGCTCTTCATGCCCGGCAGCACCGCCTTGATGGCATAGAACGCGGCAAGCAGGTTGATGCGGATGATTGCTTCCCACTTGTCGTCGGGGAACTCGTCGATCGGCGCGACATGCTGGATGCCGGCATTGTTGACCAGGATGTCGAGGCTGCCGAACGCCTCCTCGGCCTCGCGGATCATGGCGGTGACCGCCCCGCCGTCCATCATGTTGGCGCCGGAATAGCGGCACTTGACGCCGAAATCCCTCTCGATGCCGGCGCGCTCCTTTTCGATCGCCGTGGCATCGCCCAGGCCGTTGATGGTTACGTTGGCGCCCTCGGCGGCAAAGGCGCGGGCGATTGCAAGGCCGATGCCGCTGGTCGAGCCAGTGACGAGCGCATTCTTGGAAGACAGGGAACCCATGGCAGATCTCGCACGTGGAGGGAGGGACTGTTGAAGCACATAGTTTGTGCGTCGCAACATAACAATGCCATGCCCGTATTTCGGTGCGATTACAATGTTGTGATGCAGTTCGAGCGACAGGAAGCTGGCGGTCCTAGGGCGTACATGGCACTGTCATGGTGCCGTGCAACATAATCCCCTGTGCGTGTCCCGTGTGTCATTCCTGAAGGGTGAACAGCTTGGAAATCGCCGAAGTCGTGAAGCGCGCCTATGCGATGCCGCTTACCAACCCTTCTTTTCCGCCAGGCCCCTACCGTTTCTTCGACCGCGAATACATCATCATCACCTACCGCACGACGCGCGAGGCGCTGGAAGCCGTCGTGCCGAAGCCACTCGAGATCGATGAGCCGCTGGTCAAGTATGAGTTCATCCGCATGCCGGATTCGACCGGCTTCGGCGACTATACCGAGACCGGTCAGGTGATCCCCGTGCGCTTCGGCGGACAACATGGCGGCTATGTCCATTCCATGTATCTCGACGACGACGCGCCGATCGCCGGCGGCCGCGAGCTCTGGGGATTCCCGAAGAAGCTGGCCAGCCCCAAGATCGTGCATGAGGGCGAGGTCGTGGTCGGCACCCTCCACTATGGCAGCGTGCTCTGCGCCACCGGCACCATGGGCTACAAGCACCGCGAGGCCGACCACGACCAGGTGCTCGCCTCGCTCGCCGCGCCAAACTTTCTGGTCAAGATCATCCCGCATGTCGACGGCAGCCCGCGCATCTGCGAGCTGGTCCGTTACTACCTCACCGACGTGACGCTGAAGGAAGCCTGGACGGCGCCGGCCGCGCTCGACCTTCGGCCGCACGTCATGGCCGACGTCGCCAAGCTGCCGGTACTGGAGGTGGTCTCGGCCGTCCACTTCATCGCCGATCTGACGCTCGGACTGGGCGAGGTCGTTCACGACTATCTCGCCGGCCGGTCCGCGACCAGCGCAATCCAGCCGGAGAAGGCTCGTGCTTGAACGCACCCCAAAAACGGCGGCAGCCGCCACCATCGAGGAAATAACGGCGCAATACGACCGCATCGCCCTGGTGTTCCAGGGGGGCGGCGCGCTGGGCGCTTATCAGGCCGGTGTCTATCAGGCGCTGTCCGACGCCGGCTGCGAGCCGACCTGGCTGTCCGGCGTCTCGATCGGCGCGATCAACGCATCGATCATCGCCGGCAACGAGCCGAGCCGGCGCCTGCAGCGGCTGGAGCAGTTCTGGCAGACGGTCTCGGGCCGCAAGATCTGGGCCTATACGCCCGAAGGCGACATCTATCGCGACATCCGCAACCGCACTTCTTCGTGGATGACGATGACTATGGGCCAGCCCGGCTTCTTCAAGCCACGCAATCCAAATCCCTGGTTCCAGCTGCCGGGGGCGGAAGGCGCTACCAGCTTCTACGACACCGCCGAGCTGAAGGACACGCTGGAAAGCCTGATCGACTTCGACATTCTGAACGACGGTAAAAAGCGGCTGAGTGTCGGCGCCGTCAATGTCAGGACCGGCAACTTCGTCTATTTCGACACCGACAAGGTGCGCATCGGACCGGAGCACATCATGGCGAGCGGCGCGCTGCCGCCGGCCTTCCCCTCGATCCGCATCGAGGGCGAGTACTACTGGGACGGCGGCATCGTCTCCAACACGCCGCTGCAATATCTGCTCGACCAAGAGGAGGACCGCACCTCGCTGGTCTTCCAGGTCGATCTGTTCAGCGCTCGCGGCGTGCTGCCGCGCGGCATGGCCGACGTGCTGTCGCGTCACAAGGACATCATGTATTCCAGCCGCACGCGCCAGAACACCGACAATTTCCAGCGCATCCATGCGCTGAAGATGAAGCTGCTCGATGCACTGAAGCGCGTTCCGCCGGAATTTCTGATAGAGGGCGAGAAGGAATTGATTGCCGACTATTCCGACGCCGGCGTGGTCAACATCGTCCACCTGATCTACCAGCACAAAGGCTACGAAGGCCACGCCAAGGACTATGAGTTCTCGGGGACCTCGATGCGCGAGCACTGGGAGATGGGCCTCGAGGACACCGAACGGACGCTGCGACACAAGGAGTGGCTGATGCTGCCGACCAATGTCGAAGGCGTCGCCATCCACGACCTGCATCGCGAAGACCCGACCTGATACCTTTCGGCAACTATGACCCGCCGTCGGAAAACTCCGGCAGGTCCTTTGCCGGCCAGTGAGCGCTCGCTCGACGCACTGGATACAAATGAAGACGGCGGCGCAAACGGCGCCGTCTTTGTCTCAGCGTCTTTGCCGCCGCTGATGTGAGGCTGCAACCTATCCGGCTATCTTGAGCAGCGAGGAAACGAGGAGCTTGTGCTCCTGCTGTGACAGCACGTCTGAATCGAAAAGATTCATGCTGCGCAGCCCCTCGATGGCGAGGAAACAAACCAGCAACGAGCCGAGGTCGTCCGTTTCCCCCTTCAGCCGTTCGAACAGCTGCCGCTTGAAGGCTTTGATCGGCGTCAGGAATTCCGGATCCTCGGCGATCGCGGAGAACATCCAGGAGGCCGAAGGTTTCGGCTTCTCGCAATCATCGGCCGAGAGCCGTATGTAGGCCGCGAGCGCGCTTTCATCGCTTGCCTCGGCCGTGCGTTCTTCGAGCGCCTGCTCGAAAGCATTGAGGTAATTCTCGACCAGCCCCTGCATCAGCTTGGCCTTGGTCGGGAAATTGTAGAGCAGACCGCCCTTCGACACGCCGGCCCGATTGGCGATGGCGTCGAGCGACAGGCTTCCCGGGCCCGCCTCGCGCGCCACGTCGGCTGCCGCTGCAAGTATCCTGTCGCGCGAGTTTGCCCTGCGAGCTTTCATCACGCCTTCCCCTTACATTAGGCCTTGTGGAATTGACAAGACCGTCCAGACGGTACAGTAAGGCGCCCGCAATTTGAAATCGGGATTTATCGTCGATATGTGTCCCGGCAATTGACGTTGCCGGTTGCCGGCTCGAGGGGAACTATCCGTGAAGCGCTTCTTCATCATCACCGGAATTCTGCTGCTGCTCGCCGTGGTGTGCGCCGGCATCGTCGGCTTCAACCTGTTTCGCGACAATGCGATCAAGCAGTTTTTCGCCACCATGAAACCGCCGGCGGCGACAGTGTCGACCATCGTGGCGAAGCCTTCGAACTGGACGCCCGGCGTCGAGGCGATCGGCACCGTCAACGCCGTGCGCGGCGTCGACCTGACCGTCGAAACGGCCGGCATCGTCAAGGACATTCTCTTCCACGCCAACCAGAAGGTCGCGGCCGACGCTGTGCTTCTGCAGCTCGACGATGCTGTCGAGAAGGCCGATCTGGTGGCGCAGAAGGCTCAGGCCGCATCCGACCAGGCGGCGCTGACCCGCGCGCTGGAATTGCAGCGGCGTGGCGTCGGCACCGACGCTACGCTTGATGCCGCGCGCGCGGCGGCGACCGCATCGGCCGCGCAAGTGAACAAGCTGCAAGCCGTGCTCGACCAAAAGCAACTCGCAGCTCCCTTCACCGGGACGGTCGGCATTCCTAAGATCGATATCGGCCAGTATCTGGCGCCCGGCAACTCAGTTGTGACGATCCAGGATCTGGACACGATGCGGGTCGACTTCACCGTGCCCGAACAGCAGCTGCCGCTGCTGAAGATCGGCCAGACGGTGCGGATCGGCAGCAACGCTGCCGACATGTCCTTTGCCGGCTCCATCCGCGGCATCGACCCCAAGATCGACCCGGCAAGCCGGCTGGTGTCGATCCGCGGCGAGGTCGCCAACCCCGAGGGCAAGCTGACCCCGGGCCAGTTCGTGCAGATCCGCGTCGAGTTGCCGGAGGAAAGCAACGTCATCTCGGTGCCGCAGACGGCGGTGACCTCGAGCCTGTACGGCGACTATGTCTTCGTGGTGGTGCCGCCCAAGCCCGCTGAGGCCGGCGCTGCCGCGCCAGCAAAACCGGAAGACCAGAAGGCCGGCGCGGAGAAGCCTGCCGGCGATGCAGCCAAGCCGCAAGCCGATGCCTCGAAACCGGCCTCCGATACGGCAAACGCCGCCGACAGCGCGGCGAAGCCGGCTGAGAACGCTCAAAAGCCGGCCGAAGCCGGGCAGCAGCCGGCGCTCGTTCTATCGCAGGTCTTCGTCAAGCTCGGCCGCCGCAACAACGGCATGGTCGAGATCGTCGAAGGCTTGAAGGCCGGCGACCAGGTCGTGACCGCCGGTCAGAACCGGCTCTTCAACGGCATGTCCGTTGCGGTCGACAACACCGTTGATCCCAGCAAATCGGCAAACAAGCAGGTTCAGCAATGAGCTTTTCCGATATCTTCATTCGCCGCCCCGTCCTCTCGACGGTGCTGGCCTGCATGATCCTGCTCCTGGGTTTCCAGGCCATTTTCAACCTGTCGATCCGCCAGTATCCGAAGGTTGACGAGACGGCGATCACCATCACCACGGCCTATCCCGGAGCCAGCGCCGACCTGATTCAGGGCTTCATCTCCGCGCCGATCGCGCGCGCCGTCGCCTCGACGGAAAACATCGACTACGTCACCTCGTCGAGCCGCCCGTCTTCGAGCACGGTGACCGTCCAGATGAAGCTCGGCTCCAATCCCGATGTTGCGTTGACCGAGGTGCTGTCCAAGGTTCAGGGCGTGCGCGGCACCTTGCCGGATGCCGCCAAGGATCCGGTGATCGTCAAGGGCACCGGCCAGCAGTTCGCGATGATGTATATTTCGATGCAGAATCCGAACATGACGAAGGAGCAGCTGACCGAATACATCGAGCGCGTCGTGCGGCCGCGCATCTCGACGGTGGAAGGCGTCGCCGACGTCCAGATCTTCGGCGCCGAGGAATATTCGATGCGGGTCTGGATCGACCCGGTCAGGCTCGCAGCCCGCGGCGCCACGGCCGCCGACGTGCTGACTGCGATCAACAATTCCAATTTCCTGTCCGCGCCCGGCAACACACAGAACGAGTATGTGGTTTCCTCGATCGCGGTTCACTCGACCCTGCAGACGCCGGAAGCCTTCGCGCAGCTCCCCATCCGCTCGACCGACGGCCAGGTGGTGCGGCTGCGCGATGTGGCTCGGGTCGAGCTTGGCGCCGCCAGCACCGACACGAGGGTGAGCTTCAATGGCAAGCCGGGCACCTTCCTGGCCATCTTCCCGACGCCGGCCGCCAATCCGCTGACGACGGCCGAGGCTATCCACAAGATCGTGCCGGTGATCCAGGATACCTTGCCGAAGGGCATGACGATCGAGATCGTCTACGATTCCACCGAGCAGATCAGCGCCTCGATCGAGGAGGTGTTCAAGACCATCGGCGAGGCTGTC
Source organism: Mesorhizobium sp. WSM3873 (assembly GCF_001672445.1). Taxonomy (NCBI): domain Bacteria; kingdom Pseudomonadati; phylum Pseudomonadota; class Alphaproteobacteria; order Hyphomicrobiales; family Phyllobacteriaceae; genus Mesorhizobium; species Mesorhizobium sp. WSM3873. The sequence goes on from NZ_LYTM01000003.1 coordinate 209,861, forward strand.
GCCATCGTCATTCTCGTAATCCTGCTCTTCCTCGGATCCTTCCGCTCGGTGATGATGCCGATCGTGACCATCCCTCTGTCGCTGATTGGCGTCTGTTTCATTCTGTTTGCGGTAGGCTATTCGATCAACCTTCTGTCGCTGCTTGCCATGGTGCTGGCGATCGGCCTTGTCGTCGACGACGCCATCGTGGTGGTGGAGAACATCCACCGCCATATGGAGGAAGACGGTATGTCGCCGATGCAGGCGGCCTTCAACGGCATGCGCGAGATCTTCTCGGCAATCGTCGCCATGACCATTACGCTGGCCGCCGTGTTTGCGCCGCTTGCCTTCACCGGCGGCCTGACCGGCGCGCTTTTCCGCGAGTTCGCGGTCACGTTGGCCGGCTCCGTGGTGCTGTCCGGCCTGATTGCGGTGACCATCACGCCGATGATGTCGGCTCGCCTCTTGAAGGCCGGCGCGCACGGCCGCTTCCAGCGCATCGTCGACGGCACCTTCAGCCGTGTCGAGCGCGTCTACGAGCGGGCCGTGACCGCTTCGCTCAGAAACAGGCCGGTTACCTTTATCATCGTCGTCGCGCTGGTCGCGCTCACCGGCTTCATGTTCACCAAGACCTCGACCGAACTGGCGCCGGAGGAAGACCAGGGCTTCCTGCTTTCCATCGTAACCGCCCCGCGCTACGCGACCTCGGACTACACCGAGACCTACGTCAACCAGATCCTCGGTCTTGTTAAGGACATTCCGGAAACGCGGGCGCAGTTCTCGGCGGTCGCCTTCGGCGGCGCCACCAACGGCGCCTTTGTCGGCTTTGCCTTCAAGGACTGGGCCGAACGGCAGCGCAGCTCGAAGGAGATCCAGGCCGACATCACCGGTCGCTTGGCCAAGGTCGCCGGCGTCGAGGCTTTCGTCTTCGCGCCGCCGACGCTGCCCGGCTCGGGCGGCGGCCTGCCGATCTCGATGGTGGTTCGCTCGACCGGCGATCCCTCGGAAGTCTTCGACCAGGCCGAGAAGATCAAGAACAAGGCGCAGGCTTCAGGCCGCTTCATCGTCGTGCAGAACTCGATGTCCTATGACGCGCCGCAGGTCACCGTCACCATCGACCGCGAGCGCGCAGCGGCGCTGAACCTGCCCATCGCCGACATCGGCAACACGCTGACGCTGCTGGTCGGCGGCGCCGAAGTGGCGCAGTTCGATCGCGACTCCAACAGCTATGACATCATCCCACAGGTGCCGCAGGAGTTCCGCGACAATCCGGCGAAGCTCGGCGAGTATTTCGTGCGCAGCGTCGACGGCAAGATGGTGCCGCTGTCGGCGGTGGTGCATATCTCGACCAACGCCTCGCCGGCAGCGATCGAGCAGTTCAACCAGCTGAACTCGGCCACCATCTCCGCCCTGCCCTTGCCCGGCGTGACCACCGGCGACGGATTGAAAGTGCTGGAGGATCTGGCCAGGGAAACGCTGCCCGACACCTTCTTCATCGACTATTCCGGCCAATCGCGGCAGGAAAAGGAGCAGGGCAACACCATCCTGATCGCCTTCGCGGCCGCCGTGATCGTGATCTACTTGGTTCTGGCCGCTCAGTTCGAGAGCTTCCGCGATCCGCTGATCATCATGATGGCGGTGCCGCTTTCGATCTTCGGTGCCATCGTGCCGCTCAATATCGGCCTCGGAACGCTCAACATCTACACGCAGGTCGGACTGATCACCCTGATCGGCCTCATCACCAAGCACGGCATCCTTTTGGTGGAATTCGCCAACCAGCAGCGCGAAATCCATGGCATGCGGCGCCGCGATGCCATCATCGCCTCGGCCAAGGTGCGCCTGCGGCCGATCCTGATGACGACGGCCGCGATGGCGCTCGGCGTCGTGCCGCTGATCATCTCCAGCGGCGCCGGCGCCGCGGCGCGCTACTCGATGGGCCTCGTCATCTTCACCGGCATTCTGGTCGGCACGATGTTCACGCTGTTCGTCGTGCCCATGTTCTACACCTTCATCGCCAGCAAGGATCTGCCGCATCTCGCCGAGAAGCCCGATCCGAAGCTGATGCCGGCGCTGCCCACCTGAAGCAATCCAGGACTGCTCCAAAAACAAAAAGAGGCCGGAAAATCCCGGCCTCTTTTTTAGGCGGTCGCCCCACGGCTTCGGCGCCAGAGCAATTCCAGGAAAAGTGTGGAACGGTTGCTCAGCGACTTCGCCTGGCCTTCCGTCCGGAATTGCGTCGAACCTGGCTTGAAGGCGGCAATCCGCCCGCTACTTGACCCGTTACTTTACGATGAGGATGCTGGTGTTGCCCGGGCCGAAGGCCTCGACGAGCTGATAGAAGTCGGCCGCGGCATCGGGATGCAAACGCACGCAGCCATGCGAGGCTGGCCGGCCAAGATGCTTGATGGCATAGGTCGCATGCACCGCATAGCCGCCGCTGAAGAAGACCGAATGCGGCATCGGTGCATTGTCGTATTTCTTCGAATACCACATCTCATGCATGCGGGTCGGCTTGAATGACCCTGTCGGCGTGATGTGCCCCCTGTCGCCCGTCGACACTTTCCAGGTGAACGTCGGCCGGCCGTCGACCGTGACTTCCATGATCTGCTGCGACAGCGAAACCCGGGCGACGAGCTGGTTGGCATGAGCGGCGTTGCTGCCGAAGAGCAGAGCCGCGCCGGTGAGCGCGGCGGCGGTGACGTGGATGAGCTTGGCTGAAATGGCGGTATGCATGACGATCCCTCTCTCTCTCTCTTATGCCGGTCGGGCCGGCTGCAATTTCGATGGATCGTCTTATCGGGATCACCTGTTTCAGGCCTATTTCGCTTAATATGCGTTAATGTTTCGAATTCGTTTCTCTAAGTTAACGGCCTAATTCCAGAGAACACGCTCCCTTAGACCGGCTGCCGGCAATACCAAGCGGGCCGAAACCGGCGGACAAAGCGTATATGACTTTGATATGAAAGCCTTTCTCCTAATCTCGAAACCGAATTGCAACAAAACGCGACTTGCGCGGCATGATGCGGATACAGGCCCGCAGCAATGTCGAGGTCACGGGAACAGACATCAGCAAACGAAAATGGGCAGGAAATCGAAAGTTCGCACCTGGTTTCTCAGGATCGGCGTCTAGGCGCCATGAATTCCGGCGAGGTTTCGACACTGCACACTGCACTGTTCATCGCCACGGTCTGGATCATCTCCAGCCTGCGCGTCAACCGGCTGAGGGCCCTCTGGCGGGTCGGTCTTCGGCTGATAGGGATGCGCGGCCCCTCCGGCTACTTGCTGCCGAGAGGACCGAAGGCCCGCGCCGCAGCGGGGGGCTCCGTAAGCGGCGCGGGCGCTTCGGGAGTTTCCTGAAGCATCGACGACTATCGAATTGGGGATTGAGTTATGAAGACGAAATTTGCCGCTTCGGTGCTGTCCGCACTGCTTTATGCCCAAGGGCTGCTTGGCTTTGCCGCGCTTGCAACGGTGCTGCTCAAGGAGCGCGCCCACGCCGAGATCGCTGCCAGCGCCGAAATGCTGTCCGGCCCCTCGGTCCTCGTGGTGCGCTAGGCGCCGGCGTCGGATCCAAAAGTGCGAAGCGGTTTTGGAAATCCGATGCAAGATCGAGGAAAAGACCTGGCGGCCCTCGCCTCAGTCGGTGCGCGGAGTCGGCGGATCGAATCGGTAACCGGCACCCCTGATCGTGGTGATGGTCTCCGTATCGAGCTTACGGCGCAGCCTCACGATGCGCGAATCGATCGAGCGGTCGAAAGCGTCGGCATTCTCGGCGGGCGCGGCGGCAATGATGTCGTCGCGCGTCAGCACCTTGCGCGGGCTCGCCAGAAACAATCTCAACAACGCCACCTGCCCCGGCGACAGCTGATCCTCGGCGCCGGAACGATGCATGACCATGGCCGACCTCAAGTCGACGGTCGCATTCTCCAGCACGATCAGTTCCTGGGGGTTGCGGCCGCGCCGCGTCAGCAGGCGGCCGATGCGCGCCGCCAGCTCGCGCACATTGAGCGGGCTTTCGATCACGTCGGCTGCGCCGAGCTCCAGCGCCAGCACCTTGTCGACGAGATCGGCGGGCCGGCAGATCAGGATGAAGTCGCAGCCACCCTCGCCGCCCCCGCCTTGGCTACTATAGCGCTTGAGCAGTTCGCGCCCCTCCGCCTGGGTCACGTCGTCACCGACGACCACGACGTCGATGCCGCCTGCCGAAAGCAGCGACTCCGCCTCCCAGGGCTGGCGCGCCTGACGCACATCGTGCCCGCGCCGCTCGAGATGGTCGGCCAGGTCGCCGGCCACCACTTCGGCAACGGATACAAGCGCGACGACGGATCGTGCTGCCATTTTCTCCACTCCGCCACGGACAACTCGAGATGAGCGCTGGACATCATGTTTATACCCAATCTACTTTCCGCTGAAAGCGGGAGCGAGACCATTGTGAAGGCGCGCATCATTGTCGTCGAGGACGAGCCGGATCTGAGGGAAGCGGTCGCCGAGTATCTCGGCGCCAGCGGCTATGACGTTGCCACGGCCGAGAATGCCGCGGCGGCGCGCAGCCTGCTCGAGGCGCAACCCTTCCACCTCGCCATCCTCGACATCGCCATGCCCGGCGAGGACGGCCTGTCGCTCGGCCGCTGGCTGCGCTCCAAGACGCAGATCGGCATCATCTATGCCACCGCCGCCGGCACCGCGCTCGACCGCATCGTCGGCCTGGAGCTCGGCGCCGACGACTACATCGTGAAGCCCTATGAGTTGCGCGAAGTGCTGGCGAGGGTCCGCAGTGTGCTGCGCCGCGTGCCGCAGCCGGTTGCCCCGCAGGCCGCGAAGACCGAGGCCGGCACGCGCCGCTTCATGAATTTCGGCAGCTTCCAGGCCGATTTCGACGGCAGGCTGGTGACCGGCGCCAATGGCGCGGTCATCGAGATGGCCAAGAGCGAGTTCGACGTGCTGGAAGTTTTCCTCACCCGCGCCAACCGGCTTCTGACGCGGGCGGCGATCTCGGAGGCGATCGGCTTCGTGGAAGACCCGGAATCGTCGCGCGCTGTCGACATCCGCATCATGCGTCTGAGAAAGAAGATCGAGGCGGACCCCTCCAATCCGAAATTCCTGCGCACGGTGCGCGGCGAAGGCTACATCTTCTCGCTGCCGGCTGGCGACGGCAACTGACTCCGGCGCCGCGCACCTTCCGGATACGCAATCGACGCTGTAGCATTCCGGTCCGGCGGCATGCCCCCAGAAAACCGTTGTCGATTTTCGGGCTTGTGTGCTGGATTTCATGGTTTACCGATATGGCCCCGGAGATGACGTTCGACGATGACAGCTGAGGCCGCACGGACAGAAATGCACGGCTCCCGCCAGGGCGCCGCGATGGCGGCCGTCCATGTCGTTCGCCGCTTGCGCGAAGCAGGCGACTGGCAGCGCGAGATGGACAGCATACTGGAGGCACTGTGCCGTTCGTTGGACTGCCAGCGCGGCATTCTCTTCCGTTTGCGCGAGTTGCCGGGCGAGGGCTTCGCCCAGTCCGTGGCCTCCTACTGGATCGACCCTGCTTTTGGCGGCGAGCTCGCATCGCCTACCGTGATCATGCAGTCGATCATCAACTCCGATCCGCTCCTGGAGCAGTTGCAGGAGGATGAGCGCCAGGGCAAGGTCTTCGCCGGCCACACGCGCGACCTCGATGGTTTCCTGCGGGCCGACTTCGAGAAGCAGAACATAAAATCCTTCATTTCGGTGTCGGTCTTCGCCCACGGCCATCTCTGGGGCACTCTGGCGGTCAATGACTGCGCGGCCGAACGCGAATGGACGGATGAAGAGGAGGCGACGCTTCACATCATCGCGCTCGCCATCGGCGACGCCATCGAGCGCTCGCCCTCAGAGGCGCATGCCAGCGAGGTTATCCGCCGCACCATGCTGCAGGCTTCGCTCGACGCCATCATCGTCATCGACGAGGCCGGCTCCATCATCGAATTCAATCCGGCCGCCGAGAAGATGTTCGGCTTCAAGCGCAGCGACATCCTCGGCAAGGATCTGATCGACACGATCGTGCCGCATTATTACCGCAAGGGTTATTCGTCGGGCGCCGAGTACATGGCCGGACGGGGCGCGCCGATGGTTGGCCAGCGGCTGGAGACAGTGACCCAGAACGCGGCCGGCGAGATCTTTCCGATCGAGCTGACCGCGACGGAGATGCGGGTTGCCGACCGCCGGCTCATCTTCGGCTCGATCCGCGATCTGCGCGAGAAGCTGCACGCCGAAGAAGAGATCAACCGCCAGCGCGAGAAGCTGCACCAGAATGAGAAGATGGCGGCAATGGGCTCGCTGCTCGCCGGCGTCTCGCATGAGCTCAACAACCCGCTGGCGGTGGTGGTCGCACAATCGACGCTGCTGCATGAATTCGCGGCCGACCCGCAGACCAAGGTGCGCGCCGAAAAGGTGCGCGCGGCCGCCGAACGCTGCGGGCGCATCGTCAAGAGCTTCCTGTCGATGGTGCGCCTGCATCCGACCGAGCAGGCCGAAACCGACCTCAACCAGGTGATGCGCTCGGCGCTCGAAGTGACCGCCTATGGTGCGCGCTCCAGCGGCATCATCATCGACACCGACTTCGCCAACGGCCCGCTGCTCGCCATGGCCGACGCCGACCATGTCACGCAGGTCGCGGCCAACTTCCTCATCAACAGCCAGCATGCGCTTGCCGGCTTCACCGGCGAGCGGCGCATCAAGGTGCGGACCTTTCGCAGCGAGCGCGGCAATCCGGGCTTCTCGGTCGAGGACAACGGACCCGGCATTCCCGATGCGATCCGCTCACGCATCTTCGAATCCTACTTCACCACCAAGCCGGTCGGCGTCGGTACCGGCATCGGCCTGTCGATCTCGAAATCGATCGTCGAGCGCCACAACGGCAACATCTGGTTCGAAGAGGTGCAGCCGCACGGCGCGCGCTTCGTCGTCCAGTTGCCGGCGATTGCCGGCAATGCGGCAAAGGCCGGCGAGGGTCCGGCGCGGTCGAGCGGGTTGCGCCATGCGCTGATCATCGACGACGAGCCCGACGTCGCCGCTTCGCTGTCCGACATATTGGAGCTCATGGGGCTCAAGTCGCGTCTCGTGCCAAGCTGGACGTCCGCCGGCGAGGTTCTGAGCGGGCACATGCCGCCGGACATCGTGTTTTCCGACCTGCGCATGCCGGGCACCAGCGGCATCTCGATCTACCGTGAATTGCTGGCCGAACGGCCGGGGCTGGCGCAGCGTTTCGTGCTGGTCACCGGCGACCTCATCGGCGCCAAGGCCGAGATTGAGGCACTGCCGCCGCAGCAGCGGCCGCAGATCCTGGAGAAGCCCTTCTCGACGCTCGACGTCCGCGGCATCCTTGCGACCGTTGCCGATGTCGCGGCGGCCGACAACGGCGCCGACATCTGAAATTGCTCCCTCTGCGGCTTCACCTGGATATCGTCAGATTCGAAAAAGAGGCTCCCGACCGACTTTGCGGCGGGAGCCTGACTGGAGCGCGGAGGGTGCGCTCAGGGGAGCCTAAAACACATTCGGGGTGTCGGTCAGCAGCGCGGCATTGGCGATCATACGCACAGCTCGGGCCCGGTGCTGACCGGACTGCTCGGCAATGGCACGCAGGCATTCGGCGTTCTCGGCGCCCCAGCTCTGCCCTTTGCAGGCGAATTCGACTTGCGACTGCGGCAGGCGCGCGGTTTTGAGCGTCGTCGGCGCGCCCTCCACGACATTGGCCGGAGGATTGATCGAGGCGAAAGCGGGACCCGCGGCTGGCGCAAGCACCATGCTGGCGAAGGCGGCAACGCCCAGCAGCATGAACATCGTCATCGGATGGTCGCTGGCGCGCTGGCGCAACGCCAGCTTCGGACGGCGATCATTGCGCTCGGGACCGTAAGAGCGGCGGCTGGCATCGGCGATCCGGACTTTAGCAAACATCGGCTGTTCCCTTCGTTATCTTTCTTTTTTCCTTGAAACGAACTTAACCGCACCACGTAACAGCCGAATGATAGGGCGCGATGGCCCATGTAACAGGACTGAAACGGGGATCGTTCTGTTCCTTTTGCTCCTGTCGGATGCGGCGGACTGTAAGCGACCTCACACAGGCGCAGAATTGGCATGGCTGTCGCGATCGTCCGATGCGCGAAGCGCGTCGAAACGGTGCCCTCACAAACTGCGGATCCGAAGCTGGAACCGCCGTGTTGCACTCCTGGTTAAGGCTCGGATTTTCCGGGATTTTCTCGGCTCGGATGACTGTAAGCCGGTCGCCATGATATTTCCATGTTTTCACAAGCCATTGCATTTTAATGGAAAATATGCTTTTATTGAATGAGCATTCAACAAAACGAGAGCATTTTCATGAACCCGCACCTGCGTGACGTGGCGATCCCCAACGATTGGGACCGGCGGGGTTTGCCGGGGTGGAGTTACCACTCCAACGCCCTTCTCGAGCTTGAGAAGGAATACGTCTTCCGCAATCACTGGCAGATCGCCGGCCATGTCTCCGACGTGCCAAATCCGGGCGACTATCTGACGATGGACGTCATCGGCGAGCGGGCGCTGATCGTGCGCGGCAAGGACGGCGTCGTGCGTGCCTTCAACAACATGTGCCGTCATCGCGGCAGCCGCGTCGTCGCCGACAGCCAGGGCACCTGCAAGAACGCGCTGATCTGCCCGTTCCACGGCTGGGTCTACAATCTCGACGGCACGCTGCGGGGGGCTGCCCGTCCGCGCTCCTTCCCGGAACTCGACAAGACCGAGTTCGGGCTGATGCCGCTCGATCTCGAAGTCTGGATGGGCTTCATCTTCATCCGCTTCCGCAACGGTGGCCCGCAGCCTTCCGTGGCTGAACTCTTGAAGCCGATCGAGGCGGAGATCGCCCATTACAATGTTGCCGACATGGTGCCGTGCTTGGGCATCTGGACCCAGAAATCACCGGTCAACTGGAAATCGGTGCGCGACGTCGACAATGAGGGCTATCACGTTGCCATGGCGCATCCGGCGCTGCAGGACCTCTACGGCGCGACCTATTTCGACGAACCCTTCGTCAACGGCGTTTCACGCTCCTTCGCCACCTACAACCCGCATGCCGGGCGGCGCTGGAGCGTCAACCAGTACATCAAAATAGCGCCCGAGCCGACGCACCTGCCGGAGCATCTGCGCAAAGCCTGGATCTATTACGGCATCTTCCCCAACAACGCGCTGTCGATCATGCCGGAATCGGTGCAGTTCTATCAGGAGTTCCCGCTGTCCACCGGCGAGACGCTGCTGCGCGGCGCGATCTATCGCTACAAGGACGAGACGCGGGAGCAGGCGGCGGCGCGCTACCTTGCCTACCGCATCGACCGCGACACCATGAACGAGGATGTCCAGCTCTCCGTCTGGTCGAACGAATCCATGCTCTCCGAGGCGTTCGGGGGCTTCTACCTCTCCGACCTCGAATATGGCGTGCGCACCCACCACGACCATCTGCGCAGGCAGGTGCCGGTGCTGAACTTGGAGACCGCACCGGAGGAAAAGGACATGTGGGGATTGAACGACGCGCTGAGGTCGAAGGGCTAGAAGCTGCTAATCTCCCCCCTTGAGGGCAGGGCTATCGCATATGAGTAAAGAGTTCATAGAAGAAGTCTTTGCTCCAGTTGGCCCTGCGCATCTTGCTGGCGATTGGTTTGTCGAGCGGATGGGCAGCCAAGATGTTTTGGGCGAGCCTGCGGATGACGGCCAGGTTTTGTGGCGCGT
>NZ_LYTM01000004.1:0-204514 GCF_001672445.1 Mesorhizobium sp. WSM3873
GTACTCGTCCGTGCTCTTTCGCATGACGTCGCGCCCGAATACTGGGTGCAGCAGGCTATTTACTTGGAAAGGCTTTAGGCGGAATATTGCGAAAGTGGGAGGAAGCAGTCGGAAAATCTCCTGAATAAATGCGCTCGAACGGCTTCCGCCCGTTGAATGCAAGGGAGGATAATCATGAGACGTACTTTCCCGCTCGCGGCATCCGCCGCGGCGTTGTTGCTCGGCGTGCCCTCCGCCTTCGCGCAGTCCGGCGGCGTCGAGAAAGCAGTCGGCGGCTACAGCTTCGAGGAAGCCGCAAAGGAAGCCCCCACCACCAAGGATTTCCATTCGGCCGATGGCCATCTCACCTTCGCCATCGTCACACATACGGCCGGCAACGGCTTCTTCGATCCGGTCTATGTCGGCGCAACCGCCGCCGGCAATCTGATCGGCGCCAAGATACTGCTGCTCGGCTCGGAATCTCCGACCGACGACCCGGCCCGCGAGATCGAAATCCTGAATCAGATCGTGCAGGATCCGACGATCGACGGGCTGATCATGACAACGCCCCAGGTCGGCGCCTATAACGACATCGTCAAGGCCGCCGGAGCCAAGGGCATACCGGTAGCAACGACCAATTCCTTCGACGGCACGATCCTCGACCGCAGCGGCATCAGCCACACCGGTCAGGACGCCTCCGCCGCGGCGATCGCCGGCGAGGCACTCGTCAAGTGCCTGGCGGACAAGGGTATCGAGAAGGGCTCGATCGTTCTGCCGTCATCGACCGCGATGGGCAACATCGAGGTGAACAATCGCGTCACCGCGGCCTTCAACGCGATCGTCAAAGGCCTGAAGGATGCCGGCAAGCTCGAGGCCTTCAAGGTCGACGCAGGTCCCGAGAACACCGGCATCGACACCAATCCGAACGATCCGGTGAACGGCATCGTGACGCTGTTCGAGTCGCGCGGTGATGTTGTCGGCGCCTTCGCCGGCAACAACGTGTTCACGCCAGCGCTGGCCAAGGCCGTCGCCCAAACCGGAAAGACCGGCAAGATCTGCGCCTATGGGTTCGACCTCGGTCCGGCGCAGCAGGATGCGTTGAAGAGCGGCGACCTGACCGGCGCGCTCGGGCAGCAGCCCTTCCTGCAGGGCTTCTATCCGGTCATGCAACTCTATCTGCAGATCGATCGCGGCATCGCGGCCGCCAATCTCGACACGCGCGCCCAACTCGTGACCCAGGAGACCGTTGGAAAGGTCGGCAAGCGTTTCGAGAACTGAATGTCAAAGCGACACTGAACTGGCGCGGGAGAACTGGTATCCTCCCGCGCATTTGGCCTTCGGAACCCTTTATCGAAGAATGCCCGCTGAAGCTCTCGCTCGTCGCCTTCCACCCCAGCTCGTCGGCGGCTGGGAAATGGGATTGCTTGCCCTGCTGGCGCTGATCTATCTCGGCGGCGCTGCCGTCAATCCGACGTTTTTCGGCTCGCCGGAGGCGTTCCATGCACTGCTTCGCGATACCTCGCGGGTCGCCATCATCGCCGTCGGAATGACCTTCGTCATCATCAACAAGGACCTCGACCTGTCGGTCGGTTCCATCTACGGCCTTGTGGCCGTCGTTTTTGCGAGGCTGTTCGCGCCAAGCTTCGCCGATCTCGGCATCGTCATGTCGGTGACCGTCTGCGTCCTTCTTGGCATGGTGATCGGCCTCGTCAACGGCGTGCTCGTTACCATTCTAAAAGTGCCGTCGTTCATCGCCACCTTGACCACGCTTTTAATCGGCCGCGGCTTCGTCCTCGCCCTGACGCACGGTCAGGCGATCTACTATCCAGGCAAAGCGAAGGAGGCCCCGCTCTTCTTCCATCTCGGCGAGACGAACGTCTTCGGCTTCAACAACCAGATCGCAATCTTCGCGGTCGTTGCCGTGATCGGCGCCTACGTGCTCGCCAACACTCGCTGGGGCTACGAAACCTTTGCGACGGGCGGCAACGAGCAGGCAGCAGTCTATGCTGGCATACCGACGAACTGGGTGCGGATCCGTGCCTATCTGCTCTCGTCGCTCTGCGCCGCTGTTGCCGGCCTCCTGTCGGCCGCTCAAGACAAGGGCGTGACCCCGCTTTACGGCGTCAGCGGCGAACTGACCGTCATCGCCGCGGTGATCATCGGCGGCGCTTCCATTCTCGGCGGTCGCGGCCGCGTCGCCGGGTCCTGCCTCGGCGCCACGCTGGTCGTTCTGCTGGACAAGGTGCTGCGCGAGGGTTTGCCGATCACGCGCACCATCAAGATCGGCGAGGAGGAGGTGACGGTCAACGCCGTCTACTCCCTGCCAGTAGGCGCGGTGCCGGTCTTCCTCGGACTGCTGCTTGTCATCGCAGTGCTGATCGAACCCTATCTCATCCGCCGCCAGGTCGCGGCGCGCCTCTGGGCATGGCTGCGCGGCAGGCCGCCGCCGCCGGCCTTCGAGATCGGCGGCGTCGCACTCGAGGGCGTGGTGACCAAGGGTGCGATGGCGACCGACATCGCATTGTCGGCGACCGGGTTCGGCAAGTTCCTCGCCCGGCGCGATGCCCTCGCCGTCATCCTGACAGTGGTGCTGTGGCTCACGGGTCTTTTCCTCAGGCCGGATTACTGGTGGAACCTGTCCAACACTTTCGCGATCCTGCTCAACTATACGGAACTGGCGCTGATCACGGTCGGGCTTACCTACGTCATCGCGGCCGGCGATATCGACCTCTCCGTCGGAGCCGTCCTGGCGCTCGCCGGCAGTGCGGCGGCCTATTTCCTGAAGGTCCTGGGCGCCGACCCCGTCACCGCTGTCGCGATGGGCCTGCTGGCGGGGATGCTTGCCGGCCTTGTCAACGCCGTCGTCGCCGTTGGCTTGAAACTGCCGGCCTTCATCGCAACGCTTGGCATGTTCTACATCGCCCGCGGCCTCGCGGCCTGGTTCGTCGCCGGGCAGCAGCTTACCGGCTGGCCAGAGGGCTACAATTTGCTCGGCCGCAAGGTGAATGACATCCTCCTTCACTTCAGCATCGTGCTTCCGGATGGCATCCTCAGAACACTGGCCGAGGTGGTCAGCGTGCAGACCATCTGGATGATCTTCGTCGCCGTGATTGCCGGCGTCGTGCTCGCCTACACGCCGTTCGGGCAAAAGGTCTATGCAACCGGCGGCAACATCCGCGCCGCCGCCTATGCCGGCATCAACACCAACCGGGCGCGCTTCATCTCGCTCATGCTGGCGGCGTTCTGCGCGACGATGGCCGGGATCATCAACGTCGCCTATTTCCGAAGCTTCAACCCCGTTGCAGGCCAGTTCCGCGAGCTCGACGCCATCGCGTCGGTGATCATCGGCGGCGGGTCGATCTTCGGCGGCTACGGCACCATGCTGGGTTCTCTGGCCGGTGCAGCCGTGATCACCCTCGTTCGGGCGCTCCTGCAGCTCAATGTCCAGGGCTTCAGCATGCCGCAGCATTGGATCAATGTCTTCATCGGCGTCATTCTCATTGTCGCGGTGCTGATCGACATCTGGGTGCGCCAGGCCAATATCTTCGGTCGCCTGCGAGCCCGCCTCGCGCGAGGCGCACGAACCCGGGAAACCATTCATGCCTGATGCTGCGTTGCCTCAACCGATCGTGGAAATGCGAAGCATCGAAAAAGCCTTCGGTGCCGTTCAGGCGCTTCGGAAAGTCGATCTAGTGCTCTATCCCGGAGAGATCCTTGGACTGGTCGGCGACAACTCGGCCGGCAAGTCGACGCTTATGAAGATCCTGACCGGCGCCTATCAGCGCGACGCCGGCGAAATCCTCGTCGCCGGTCAACCGGTGCACTTCAAGAGTCCGCATGAGAGCCGCGATGCGGGCATCGAGATGATCTACCAGGATTTCGCTCTTTGCGGAAACATGGATGTCGGCCAGAACATCTTTCTCGGCCGCTGGCCGCGCAAAGGCCCTTTCGTCAATCGCCGCAAGATGTACGCGGAAGCCGATAGCGTGCTGAAGCGGCTCAAGGTGGACGTGAACTCCGTTTTCCAGAAGGTCGAGAGCCTGTCGGGCGGTCGCCAGCAATCCGTGGCGATCGCCCGCGCGATTTCGTTCGAGCCACGCGTCGTGATCCTCGACGAACCGACAGCCAATCTCTCGGTGATGGCGACCGCGAGGCTCCTCGAGACCATGCTGGAACTGAAAAGGCAGGGTGTTGCCCAGATCATCATCTCGCATCGGCTGGTCGACATTTTCGCCGTAGGCGACCGTGTCATGGTGCTCAAGCGCGGCGAGAATGTCGGCGACCGTCATGTCAGGAACACCGACGAGCACGAGGTCCTTGAGATCATCGTCTCCGGCACGCGGGAGCAGGCGCTTACGGCCGATCAGGCGAGGGCGGTCTGACCACCGAGGCATTGACCCCGGGGTTTATCGCCTCTGCCGGGGGTCGGCTGAACCAAAATTCGTCGGCTTGACAACGGCCATGGCCTGCGCGACCCAACCGGAATGGGACGGGCTGCGAAACATGGTTGCTGTGGCTAAACTGTTGATCGTCAACTCGCCGCTGCGCTCCTTTCGTGCAAAAAGGACAAGGCGGTGACAAGGCCGCGCTCGCGGCGCGGCGGCGGCCGCCCGACCATCGCCGACGTGGCGCGCAAGGCGGGCGTCGGCGCGATCACCGTGTCGCGTGCGCTGCGCGAGCCTGGGCGGGTCTCGGAAGATCTGCGCCGGCAGATACAGGTCGCCGTCGACGAGCTCGGTTACATCCCGGACCCCAATGCGCGCGCATTGGCTTCGGCGCGCGCGGAGGTCTTCGGCGTGCTGGTGCCGTCGCTCACCAACAATGTCTTTGCCGAAGTGGTGCGCGGCATCTATGACAGTCTTTCGGACAGCCCTTTCCGTATCCAGATGGGCAATACCCACTATTCGGGCCTGGAAGAGGAGCGGCTGCTGCAGCTGTTCGCCTCGCAGCGCCCGGCGGCGCTTATCGTCGCCGGCATCGACCAGACGCCGCAGTCGCGAAAGCTGCTGGAGACGGCCGGCTGCCCGGTGGTGCAAGTGATGGAAACCGGACACGATCCGGTCGATATGCTGGTCGGCTTCTCGCATTTCGACGGTGGCCGCGCTGCCACCGAGCACCTGATCGAGGCAGGTTATCGGCGCATCGGTTTCATCGGCGCGCGCATGGACCCGCGCTCGCAGCGGCGCCTTGCCGGCTATCGCGCGGCCATGGAGGCGGCCGGCCTGTTCGATCCCCGCCTGGTCACCACCACGCCGCTATTGTCCAGTGTGACGCTCGGCCGCGAGCTTTTGCGCGATGCGCTGGCCAAGATGCCGTCGCTCGACGGCGTCTTCTGTAACAATGACGATATCGCGCTTGGGGTCTTGTTCGAATGTCGCCGCGCCGCCATCGCGGTACCGAAGGCCATCGGCATCGTCGGCTTCAACGACCTCGACATGATGCAGGCGGCGTTCCCGTCGGTCACCAGCGTTCGCACGCATCGTTATGAAATCGGACGGCAGGCAGTGGCGATGGCGCTGGCGGCGATTGCGGGCCGGAGGCCCCAGCAGAGGGTTGTCGATCTCGGTTTCGAGCTCATTCGCCGCGAGAGCACCGCACGTTGAAACACGCAAAGACGACTGTGCAAATGCCGGTTTACTACCTTGCATGGTAGCGCTACCATCTTCAGCATCGAGTAGTACGGTGGGTGGGGGGAAGGCGCTGTTTATTATACATAAGAAAACAGTCCTTACTTGTTTATTATGTATAATATGATAGTTTGCTGAATTGCCCGCAGGCGAGGCAAGAGGAGGCAGCGGGCAGCAAAGGCCGGCCGGCAGGCGATTGGATGCGGTAGGAGGTGCCGGCCAAAGCGCCAGGACTTAATCAACAAGCAGAACTGCAACTGGGAGGAATACTGATGATCAAGTCACTTGTTGGCGGTGTGGTTGCCGCCACTGCATTTGTCATGCTGAGCTCGTCGGCGATCGCCGATCCGGAAATCGTCAAAGGGCCCTCGGCCGAGCCCGACTGCTTCGCGCCCTGGGCGGCCGACACACAATTCTTCAAATATCCGAAGAAGGAAGGGCCCTATCGTATCGCGCTCGCGAACGGCTATATCGCCAATACCTGGCGCATCCAGATGATCCAGACGGCCAAAGCCTATGCCGCGCAGCCGGACGTCGCCAAGAAGCTGAAGGAATTCAAGGTGGTATCGACCGGCGAGGATGTGCCGGCGCAGATCTCGGCGATCAATAACTTCATCGACTCCGGCTTCGACGCGATCGTCGTCAACGCCCAGAACCCGACCGCGTTCGGGCCCGTGATCAAGCGCGCCAAGGAAGCCGGTGTCATCCTGGTTGCCTTCGACAACATCCTCGACACCAAGGACGCCATCAACGTCAATGTCGACCAGAAGGGGCTCGGCGAATTGTGGGGCAAGTGGCTGGTCTCGCACGTTCCGAACGGCGGCAAAGTGCTTGAGGTGCGCGGTGTCGCGGGTACCTCCGTCGATACCGACCGGCACAATGGCATTCACGAGGTTCTCAACGCGTCGGGCAAGAAATGGGATGTCACCGAGGTCGTCGGCAAGTGGGACGACGGCGTGGCGCAGAAAGCCACGGCCGACGCGATCGCCACCAGCGGACCGTTCGACGGCATCACAGGGCAAGGCGGCGATACCGGCATCGTGCAGGCGATGATCGACGCCAAGCATCCGTTCGTGCCGTTCGGCGGCGAGACGGAAAACGGCTTCCGCAAATTCTGCGCGGCGCATGCGGCGGACGGGCTGAAATGTTCGTCGGCCGGTACCGGCCCGGCGCAGGTTGCCGTTGCCATCAAGACGGCGATTGCCGCGCTCGAAGGCAATGTCGTGCCGCAGTCGGTCAAGCTGCCTTTGGCCATCGTCGAGGATCCGAACTTCAAGGCAGGGCAGGACTACTTCCCCGATCAGTCCGACAATTTCTTCGTCGGCAATTCCTTCCCGACCTGCGGCATCAATTTCACCGCGCAGGAAATCATGGGCCAGACCAAGGAAAACAAATAGTCTGACGGACCGGCGTCGCGGAAGCCGCGACGCCGGCCGCTTGATGCCAATCACGAACTGGCCTGGGGAGGGCTGATGAACGGCGCGGCTCCGCTCTTCCGCATGGAAGGCATATCCAAGCGCTATGGCGGCGTGCGCGCCCTGGAAAAGGCCGATCTTACCGTCACGGCCGGCAGCATCCACGCCATTCTCGGTGAGAACGGCGCCGGCAAATCGACTTTGATCAAGGTCATGGCCGGTGTCGTCGCGCCGGATGAAGGTACCATGACCCTGGACGGCCGCGAGGTGACATTTGCTTCGCCCGCCGCGGCAAACCAGGCCGGCATCGTCTGCATCTTTCAGGAGCTCTCGCTCATTCCGGAGCTGAGCGTCGCCGACAACATCGTCATATCCGACCCGCCGAAACGCTTTGGCATGATCGACCGCAAGGCGCAACGGCGCCTCGCGGAACAGGCGCTTGGCCGCGCGGGTGCCGCCGATATTCACCCCCTGGCGCTGATCAAGGACCTGCCGCTCTCGCGACGACAGATGGTCGAGATCGCCAAGGCGTTGGCCAGGAAGCCGCGCATCCTGATCCTCGACGAAGCGACGTCGGCGCTGACGGCCGCCGATGTCGCGAAGGTCTTCGAGGTGCTGAAGCGGCTGCGCCAGGAAGGGCTGGCGCTGCTCTATATCTCCCACCGAATGAACGAGATCTCCGAGCTTGCCGACCAGTGCACGGTGTTTCGTAACGGCCGCAATGTCGCCAGCTATCGGGCTGGATCGAAGAGCGACAACGAAGTCGTCGAGCTGATGATCGGCCGGGAATACAGCCACATCTTTCCGCCGAAGCCGACCAGGCCCCAGACGGTTGCGGCTCCTGTGCTGGAGGCGCGCAACCTGTCCTGGAGCGATAGGCTGGACAATATCTCGCTCTCGGTTGCGGCCGGCGAGGTCGTAGGATTGGGCGGGCTCGACGGCCAGGGTCAGCGTGAGCTGCTGCTGGCGTTCTTCGGCGTTCTGCGAGGTCTTTCCGGGCAGATCCTGGTCGACGGCAAGCCGGTTTCGATTGCCAGCCCGGCAGCCGCCAGCGATGACCGTATCGGCATGGCGCTGATCCCGGAAGACCGCAAGACGGAAGGGCTGATGCTGCCCATGACGGTGCGCGAGAACCTTTCCTTCGCAGCACTCGACAGGCTGTCAAAGGCCGGCGTCATCGACCGTGCCGCCGAGCAGCGGCTGATCGATGACATGGTTGAATTGCTGGCCATCAAGACGGCGGGGCTCGATATCCCGGTCGGCGCGCTGTCCGGCGGCAACCAGCAGAAGGTGGTGATCGCCAAATGGCTGATGCGGCAGCCGCGCATCATTCTGCTCAACGATCCGACGCGCGGCATCGATGTCGGCACCAAGCAGGAGCTCTATCAGCTGATGCGTAAGCTCGCCGACGCCGGCGCCGCGATATTGTTTTATTCGACCGACTATGACGAGCTGATCGGCTGCTGCGACCGCGTGCTCGTGCTTTATGACGGCGCCATCAAGCGCGAGCTGGTTGGCGCCGATATCACCGAGCACGCGCTGATCGCCAGCGCGCTGAATATCCACGGCGGCAGCGGGCGGGCAGAACAAGGAGAGGGCGCGTGAAGGATTGGCGCTATTGGCTGGCCGAACAGCGCGGAACGCTGCTGGCGTTCGCCATCTTCATCGTCATGTTCGCGATCTACAGCGGCAATCATCCAGCCGGCTTCACGGCCAACGTCGTGCAGACGGCGGCGAACAAGGGCGTTCTGCTTGCCTTCGTGGCGATGGCGCAAACGCTGGTGGTGATCACCGCCGGCATCGATCTTTCGGTCGGCATGATCTTCACGCTGACCAATTGCATGGCTTCCTGGCTCGTCATCGGCACGGGCCTCGAGACGGCGTTTGGATTGGTGGCTGTGCTTGGCACCGGGCTCGTCTGCGGGGCGATCAACGGCGCCATCGTGATCTACGGGCGCCTGCAGCCGATCGTCGCCACGATAGCCACCGGCGCCGTCTATTTCGGTCTCGCGCTGCTTTTGCGACCGGTTCCCGGCGGATCGGTCAACGAGGACGTCGCCGATTTCCTGACAGGGCGCTTCTTCGGCGTCGTGCCGGCAAGCCTGATGGCGCTGTTCGTCGTCGTGCTTGTCGTGTGGGTGCCGTTCCGCCGCTCCGAGCTCGGCCGCGCCGCCTACGCTGCCGGCTCGTCCGAGACGGCCGCCTACATGTCGGGTGTGCCGATCCGCAGGGGCAAGTTCCTTGCTTACACGCTGGCCGGACTGCTTGCCGCGATCGGCGGCCTGTTCCTCACCTTCTTTACCTATACGGGCGAGGCCGCCTATGCGAGCGGCAATGCCTACACATTGTTCTCGATCGCGGCTGTTGTGCTCGGCGGCGTCTCGCTGTTCGGGGGCAAAGGCAGCGCCATTGGCGCGATCTTCGGGGCGCTCGCCTTCCGCACCATCGGCGACCTGCTTTTCGTCTTCGATTTCGACCCGCTCTGGCAGCCGCTGTTCCAGGGCATCATCCTTTTGATCGCGGTCAGCCTCGGCGCCTTCGCGCTGTTTCGGGTGCGCAACCGGCTGGAGTGGTTCCTGTGAGCGAAACGACGCTTGGCGGCATCGCCAGCCGCATGCCGAAATTCATCCGCCGCGCCGATCCGGCGGTGGCGACCGCCTTTGCCTGCATCGTTATCCTGCTTCTGCTCGGTAGCCTCTATTCGCGCAGTTTTCTCTCGCCGGAATATCTCCTGCAGCAGCTGAAGGTCGCGTCGTTCCTCGGCGTGATCGCCACCGGCATGATGCTGGTGATCCTGCTCGGGCAGATCGACCTTTCCGTGCCGTGGTCGGTGGCGACCGGCGCGATGATGGCCTGTGCCGCTGCAGCCTACGGTTCGGTCGGCGTCGCGCTCGCGATCCCGTTCGGCGTTCTGTGCGGGGTCGCGATCGGCATCGTCAACGGCGTCGGCGTGGCTTATTTGCGCATTCCCTCGATGATCATCACTCTAGCCACCAACGCCGTCGCGCAAGGATTGATGGTGGTCTACACAGGCGGGTTCTCGCCGCAGGATTCGGCGACGGCGGCGATGCGCTACCTTGCGACCGGCTTCACCATTCCGGGGGTGCCGAATGCCGTGATCATCTGGGCGCTGATAGGGGCGGCAATGGTTTTCGTGCTGACCCGCACCTCCTTCGGCCGCGTAGTTTACGGCATCGGTAACCGTGAGCGCGCCGCCTATCTTTCCGGAATCGACACGCGCCGCGTGGTGCTGATTGCCTTTGCCGTCTCCGGCGGGCTCTCGGCCTTCGGGGGCGTCCTGCTCGCGGGCTACGCATCGAAGGCGGCGCAGTCGATGGGCGACGCCTATCTGTTGCCGTCGATCGCCGCCGTGGTGCTGGGCGGCACTTCGATCCTCGGCGGCCGCGGCTCATATCTCGGCACCGTCGCCGGCGTGATCCTGATCACGCTGCTGCAATCGATCCTGTCGGTCATGCAGATGCCGGAGGCGGGGCGGCAGATCATTTACGGCGTCGTGATCGTGGCCATGCTTTTGCTCTATGGCCGTGCGCCGGCAAGCCGCTGATTGTGGATGAAGGATCGCAAGGCCACAGCCGTCGGAGGTTTCCATTGAACGACATCCGGTCAGCGCCGGCCATAGTCGTGATGGGGGTCGCCGGCTGCGGCAAGTCGGTGATCGGCGAAGCGCTGGCCGAGGCGCTGGGCGCGGTCTTCATCGAGGGCGACCTATTGCATCCACCAGAAAACGTGGCGCGCATGGCGCGCGGCGAGCCGCTGACGGATGCGTTGCGCGAGGGTTGGCTCGATGCCATCGGCGAGCGCATCGCAGCTTCCGTCGGCGAGGGACACAAGCCGGTGGTGGCCTGCTCGGCGCTGAAGCGCAGCTACCGGAACCGGCTGCTCAGCTTTTGCCCGGGCATCGTCTTCCTCTATCTGAAGATCGATCGCGAGACTGCCTGGCGACGGGTGTCGGGGCGCAAAGGCCATTTCATGCCGGCGAGCCTGGTCGACAGCCAGTTCGCGACCTTGGAAGAACCGGAGCCGGACGAACCGGCGGTGACGGCGGATGGCGCGCGGAGCGTCGCCGCCATCCTTAAACAAGCACTGAGCTCAAGCCCCTCGAGCTGAACAGGTTCAGGCGACGCGATTTTCAGGCTTCGTTCTGATGCATGTCGTTGATCCAAAACCGCTGCGCATTTGGGCGACATGCATTATGCGGCGTCGCCGCCGATCGCGGCTTGATCCTGTTGTCCGGTGAGCCGGTTGGCGCTGGACCAGGCCATCATCTGCTCGGGATACAATTTGACCGCTTCCAGCAGCCGGTCGCGCTTGAGCAGGATATAGGCCGCTTGCAGAACGAAGTTCTTTGCCGCCACGTCCTTTGCCGGCCGGGATGCAGGCTGGGCAGCGTTGGGCTTCAGTTCGGGACTGACGATCGCCCGGTATTCGCGAAAGGGCACAGTCTCAAGGGTCGACATGCCAAACAGCGCAGCGCCGGCGCGCGCCGCAAAATTCGCCGGCGCCGAGGCGAGGTGGGTCCAGCCACGCTCGCCCATGGCGCTCTCGGTGAAGGTAGATCCCGCGTGGATGGTGTTGGTCATCAGCACGACTCCGTTCTCCTTCAGCGTCTTCTGGATGCGCGCCGTAACCTGGTAGGCTTCGGCGCGCTCGAAGACGATGCGGCTCTTCAGAAACCGGTTTTCGACCTCGACCAGCGGCCTGTTGATCACATGCAGGCCGAATTTGCTTTCCGAAAAGCCGTGAAAGTTGACGCTCACCTGGTGCGCTTCGATGCCGGCTTCGAAGAGGGCGCGCTTGCCCATGATGGTCTGGGCGATGAACTGATCGCACCAGACGATGGCGCCGCGGCCGCGCTGCAAGGCCTCGCGCAAGCCGTCGATGCCTTCCAGCCGGATTGCCGGCGACCAGCGCCTGCCAGGCGCCAGATGAGCGGCAAGCATCAGACGGCGGCGATGCGCGGCGGCGAGATGTCCCCTGAAAAGGCTTCGCGTGTCGGCATCATCGCCAAGCACCGCTTTGATCGCCACGTCATAGCGCGCGAAATCCTTGCGAAAATGACGCTTGCGTCGAAGCGTCGAAACCCAATCGCAGATCGGCGCCCACCAGGCTACCGGCAACACCGCCGCCACGCCGAGATAGAACAAGGAAAGCAGGCTTTCGCGCAGATCCTTGTTGGAGACGCTGCGCAACTTGCCGGGGCGGAGGAGCTTGCGGCTGAAGAAGCGGACGGTCTCGCCGCGCTCCGGCACTGCAACGTCGGCGATGATCTCGGTATGATAGACGCTGGCGGATGACGGTTGCCGGTTGGCCCTGCGGGACTTGCCAAGCCGAGGCAGCCTCATGCGTCAGATACCCCCAAACCTTCATACATCCGTCAGCCGATTACAGCGTCTGTCGCGGACAGACAACCAACGGCGAGGCGGCGCGGCTGAGCGATCAGATCTGCGACGTGAGTTCGACCGGGAAATCGTCGTTGTCGGCGTCGCGCATGGCGGCAAGGCTGCGGTTGTCGAGCACCTCGGCGATCGCCTGGCGCACTTCCAGCATCATGTGACGGACCTGGCACGTCGCCTCGTCGCAGTCCTCGCAGCGCTGATATTGCGTGCGGCTGGCGCAAGGGATCGGCGCCAACGGCCCGTCGAGCACGCGCACGACATGGCCGATCTTGATCTCGGAAGCGGGCCTGGCGAGGCGATAGCCGCCTTCCTTGCCCTTGCGGCTCTGGACGAAGCCGGCATTGCGCAATTCGCCCAGGATGGCGTCCAGGAACTTCTTCGGGATGTTGTTTGCGACCGCTATGTCGTTGACGAATGCAAGCTGGCCAGCCGGCAGGCCGGAAAGATGCACGAGGGCCTTGAGGCCGTATTTGCCTTTTTTGGTCAGCATGCCCGATTCAGTTTATCAAACCCCAATCGCCTGCATCTGGCGGTTGTTTGTGTGCAAATCATGACAGTTTGGCCGCGCTACGCGGTTTGGCACAACAATTCTTCGACACAGGTTTAGGCACAAACGCCTTGATTCTTCGTAACGTTTTTCACATTGGCCGCGTTGATTTCGTCGGCAAAGTGATGCCGGCTCCAGATTGAAAAAAGCCGGCGATGGCGACGGCGATGACGGCTTGCCACTTCTTTTGATTGTAAGCGCTACCGGCTGCCATAGGCCTGATCGAGCAAGCCGCCTGCCGCGAAATGCTCTTTCTGCACCCTGTCCCAGCCGCCGAAGACCTCGTCTACCGTCAACAGGCGCACGTCGGGAAACTCGGCCTTGTATTTGGCGGCCACTGCTGCGTCGCGGGCCCGCAGGCCGTTGCGGGCGGCAATGTCCTGGCCCTCGGGCGAATAGAGGAATTCGAGATAGGTCTTGGCGAGATCGCGGCTACCGTGCTCGTCGGCGATCTTATCGACGATCGCCACCGGGAATTCGGCCAGCAGGCTGACTGAAGGCGTGACCTGCTCGAACTTGTCGTCGCCATATTCCCTGCGGATGCCGCGCGTTTCGGATTCGAAGGTGATCAGCACGTCGCCGATCTCGCGCTGCACGAAGGTGGTGGTGGCGGCGCGGCCGCCGGTGTCGAAGATCGGCACGTTGGCGAACAGCTTGGCGATGAACTCCTTCACCTTGGCGTCGTCGCCCTTGAAGGCCTCCTTGGCGTAAGCGGTGGCAGCGAGATAGGTATAGCGCGCATTGCCTGATGTCTTCGGGTTGGGGAAGATCACCTGCACGTCGTCACGCACCAGATCGTTCCAGTCCTTGATGTGCTTGGGATTGCCAGCACGAACAAGGAAGGACGGCAGCGAATAGAAAGGCGATGCGTTGTCTGGGAAATCCTTCTGCCAGTCCGCGGAGATCAGACCCCTCTTGACCAGGAAATCGACGTCGGTGACCTGGTTGAAGGTGACGACGTCGGCTGCCAAACCTTCCGCGATGGCACGAGCCTGCGCCGAGGTTCCGGCGTGGGACTGATCGACGGTCACGCCGGGATGCTGAGCGATGAAAGCCTTGTTGATGTCGGCAAACAATTCGCGGCCGACGTCGTAGGAGGCATTGAGCAGCTTGTCGGCCGACCAGGCTTGGGAGGACGCGAGGACGACGAAGCCGGCAAGCGTGGCAATACCCAGCAATAAGCGCTTCATGAAAACGGTCCTCCTCCAGACAATCAGAACTATGGTGTGACCATAAAAAGGAAAGCCTGGCTGCGCGAGGCACGCGGTCCGGGGGACGCACGAGCAGCGGGAAAATCTCCCGCCCGAACAGCCGCTTGCTAGGATTTTCTTCCAACCTGATTCATCGGGGCCACTGCCGCGCGCCCGGAAGCGGCAGGCGGCAAACAGGTCAGGAGGCCGGGAAAAGCTTCCAGCGCCTCGGCCTGAAAGCCACCCGGCTCTTCTGTGCCGCCGGATGGTCGACCGGCAGCTCGATCTCGACGCGCTGACGCTCGCCGCCGATCTCGAGCTCGACCCGCCTTGTGCCGGCGACGCGGCGGCTTGCGGCGACCGTCCCGGCAATGCAGCCGCTGCAGCCGTCGAGCAGCTCGACATCGTGCGGACGAAAGTAGAGCAGGGCCTCCCCGGACGGCGCATGCGGCGCCTGCAGGCCGACCGGTCGGTCGGCGAGCCAGATCTCGCCATTGTCGACCTTGACCGGCAGCGAGCTCGATTCGCCGATGAAGCTGTAGACGAAAGGCGAGTTCGGCGTGTCGTAGATCTCGTCGGCCGAGCCGACCTGCTCGATGCGACCTTGGCTCATGACGACAACGCGGTCGGCGAGTTCGAGCGCCTCCTCCTGGTCGTGGGTAACGAAGACGGTGGTGTGGCCGGTGGCGTCGTGGATTTCGCGCAGCCAGCGGCGCAGCTCGCGGCGCACCTGCGCGTCAAGCGCGCCGAACGGCTCGTCGAGCAAAAGCACCTTGGGCTCGATGGCCATGGCGCGGGCGAGCGCGACGCGCTGGCGCTGGCCGCCGGAAAGCTGTGCCGGATAGCGCTTTTCCAGCCCCGACAGCTGGACGAGGTCGAGGAGTTCCGAGGCACGGCGGCGGATCTCCTGCGCCGAGGGACGCGCGGCGCCATGCCGGACCTTGAGGCCGAAGCCGATATTGTCGGCAACCGTCATGTGGCGGAACAGAGCGTAATGCTGGAACACGAAGCCGACATTGCGCTCCTGGATCGACTTCTGCGAGGCATCCTCTTCGCCGAAGAAGATGGCGCCCTTGGTGGGCCGCTCCAGGCCGGCGATCAGGCGGAGGAGCGTCGTCTTGCCGGAACCGGATGGCCCGAGCAGC
Source organism: Mesorhizobium sp. WSM3873 (assembly GCF_001672445.1). Lineage (NCBI taxonomy): Bacteria > Pseudomonadati > Pseudomonadota > Alphaproteobacteria > Hyphomicrobiales > Phyllobacteriaceae > Mesorhizobium > Mesorhizobium sp. WSM3873. The sequence goes on from NZ_LYTM01000004.1 coordinate 15,321, forward strand.
GCGATAAGCTCGCCCGACCTGATGTCGAGCGAAACGTCGTGGAGCGCCGGAAACCGCTCGAACTCCTTGCGCACGTTGACAACGCGAACTTCCATACAGATCCCTCAATCAACTGATGCATGCTATGCGGTTTCGGGCGGCATGCATCTAATGTCCGCGCGTCGCGGCAATCTCGGCGCCGTAGCGCATCTCCAGAAGTGTTTTCAAGACCAGCGTCACCAACGCCAGGCCGGCAAGCAGCGAGGCGACTGCGAAGGCGCCGACGGCGTTATACTCATTGTAGAGAATTTCCACATGCAGCGGCATGGTGTTGGTGAGGCCGCGAATGTGACCTGAGACCACCGACACGGCGCCGAACTCGCCCATGGCGCGCGCGTTGCAGAGTAGCACGCCGTAGAGCAGGCCCCATTTGACGTTGGGCAGCGTCACATACCAGAAGGCCTGCCAGCCATTGGCGCCGAGTGACAGGGCCGCCTCCTCGTCGCCATTGCCCTGTTCCTGCATCAGCGGGATCAGCTCGCGGGCGACGAAGGGGAAGGTGACGAAGATGGTTGCGAGCACAATGCCCGGCACGGCGAACAGGATGACGATGCCATGCGCCTTCAGCCACGCGCCGAGCAGGCCTTGCGCCCCGAAGAGGAGCACATAAACCAGGCCGGAAATGACGGGCGACACCGAGAACGGCAGGTCGATGAGGGTGGTCAGAAAGGCCTTGCCCTTGAACTCGAACTTGGCGATCGCCCAGGCAGCCGAGATGCCGAAAATGAGGTTGAGCGGCACGGAGATCGCCGCCACCAGCAGCGTCAGGCGGATCGCCGAGCGCGTGTCGGGGCTGGCAAGCGCCTCCGTGTAAGCGCCGATGCCTTTGCTAAGCGCCTCGTGGAAGACAACGATCAGCGGCAGAAGCAGGAAGACGGCGAGGAAGGAGAAGGCTATTCCCATCGCCACCCAGCGCACCGGCCGGCTTTCGGTCACCGCGGCCGACTGGCTTTCGTGGTGCGGTTCGTAGGATTTGATCTCGGGATCAGCCATAGCGCTTGCGGCTCCATGTCTGGACGAGGTTGACGACCAAAAGCATCACGAAGGACAGCGCCAGCATGATCGCGGCGATCGCGGTCGCCGCCTCGTAATTGTATTCCTCGAGCCTGATGACGATGAGGAGCGGCGCGATCTCCGACTTGAAGGGCAGGTTGCCGGCGATGAAGATGACCGAGCCGTATTCGCCGACACCGCGCGCGAAGGCGAGCGAGAAGCCGGTGACGATGGCCGGCGCCAGTCCCGGAAAGAGCACGCGGGTGATGGTCTGGAAGCGGTTGGCGCCAAGCGTGGCGGCAGCTTCCTCGACCTCCCTGTCGAGCTCCTCCATGATCGGCTGGACGGTGCGCACCACGAAGGGCAGGCCGATGAACACCAAGGCGATGACGATGCCGAGCGGGGTGTAGGCGACCTTGATGCCGAGCGGCATCAGAAGCTGGCCGATCCAGCCATTCGGCGCATAGAGCGTGGTGAGCGCGATACCGGCGACTGCGGTGGGCAAGGCGAAGGGCAGGTCGACCATCGCATCGGCGATGCGGCGGCCGGGGAAGCGGTAGCGGACCAGCACCCAGGCGACGATGGTGCCGAAGACGACGTTGACCGCGGCGGCCAGGAAGGCGGTGCCGAAGCTGATCTTCAGCGCATTGAGAGTGCGCCGGTCGACGGCGATCGCCCAGAAGTCGGTCCAGCCGAGCGCGGCCGAACGCCAGACCAGCCCCGAAAGCGGGATGAGGATGATGAGCGTGAGGTAGGCAAGCGAGAAGCCGAGCGTCAATCCGAAGCCCGGAATGACACTCGGCTGTCTGAACCGCCACCCCGCCTTGGCGGGTGCTGTGTTCATGCTGTTCTGGATCGTCCCTTCTTACTCAGACCAGAGCGCCCTTCGCCTCGGCTCGGGCACTCGTACAATAGACCCAATCAGGTTTCATCCGGCCGATGGCCGCCATGCTTCATTGGGCGGGCTTGTAAATCTGGTCGAATATACCACCGTCGCCGAAATGATAAGGCTGCGCCTTCTTCCAACCGCCGAATTGCGGATCGTCGATGGTGACGAGCTTGATTGCCGGTAGCTTGGCGAGATCCTCGGCAGGCACCAGGTCGGGCTTGGCCGGACGATAGTGGTTCTTGGCGATGATGGTCTGGGCTTCCTTCGAATAGAGCCAGCTCAGATAAGCCTCGGCGACCTTGCGGGTGCCCTTGGCGTCGACATTGCCGTCGACGACGGCGACCGGCGGCTCGGCCAGGATCGAGGTCGGCGGGTAGACGATGTCGAAATTGTCGGCGCCGAATTCATCGAGCGCGAGATAGGCTTCGTTCTCCCAGGCGATCAGCACGTCGCCCAGCCCCTTCTGCGCAAAGGTCACGGTCGAGCCGCGGGCACCGGTATCGAGGACCGGGACATTCGCATAGAGCTTGCCGACGAACTCCTTGGTCTTGGCTTCGTCATTGCCGTCATTGGCATTGGCATAGGCCCAGGCGGCGAGGTAGTTCCAGCGCGCGCCGCCCGAGGTCTTCGGGTTCGGCGTGATTACCTGGACGCCGTCCTTCACAAGATCGTTCCAGTCATGGATGCCCTTGGGATTGCCCTTGCGCACCAGGAAGATGATGGTCGAGGTGTAGGGGGCCGAGTTGTTCTCGAACTTCGTGCGCCAGTCCGGATTGATCTTTTTCGTCTTCGCGGCAATGGCGTTGATGTCGCCTTCGAGCGCCAGCGTCACGACATCGGCGTCGAGACCGTCGATGACGGCTCGCGCCTGGGCGCCGGATCCGCCATGCGACTGTTGGATGGTAACGGTTTCTCCGGTCTCCGCCTTCCAGTGCGCGGCGAAGGCCTCGTCATAGGCTTTGTATAGCTCACGTGTCGGGTCGTAGGACACATTGAGAATGGTCGTATCGGCAAAAGCGAAACCGAGGGTGCCGAACTGGACAGATGTGGCGACCAGCGCGCCGAGCAGTTTCCCGAAATGAGGGTTGGTCATTTCCGCCTCCGTTGAACGGCCCGAACTCTAGCGAATTTATAGAAATTAGATGCACTGAATGTTGCCTTTTTCATCTCCTTGCAGCAATTTTTCGGCGAGGGGCGGCCAGTCGAGGAAATATCTTCCTCACGTGGCGGCAACATGGATCCTCGTCAGCGGGCCTAATTATAACCGGTCGCGGTCACGGCAAGCCGTGTGGCCCCAGTCGGCGGTCACCGGAAATCGAGGCGCTGCTTTGGGAACGGCTCGTCGGCAAGGGTGAAATGCCACCATTCGCGCCCATAGTTGCGGAAGCCGGCGGCGCGCATGGCCAAAAAGCAGCATCGTGCGGTTTGCCGCTGCTTGGACGGGCAGGTGGCGGTGGGCCGTCTCGCTCGCCGGATCGAAACAGTCGAATCCGGTGCCGAAGTCGAGGGTGCGGGCGTCAGTCACGCCGCAGGCGGGAGGAGCCGCGCTTGTCTCGTCAAGCCCAGCGACGGCGAGGTCAACGGTCGAGCCGCGCGATGAGGTCGCCGCGCTCGACATTCGGATACCACTGCGGGTCGGGCGGGCCGCCTTGCCTTGTCCATCTAACCATGTCGGCGACGGCGCGTGCCGGGCGGTAACAGTCGAAGGCGATCACGTGAGGCCCTTGGCCGTCATTGCTTTCTGAACGCCGGACAGCGCCTTCGCCGCCGGCGCGGTCAGGATGCAGACCGGCGCTTCGTAGCCGTCGACCTTGCGCTGCAGGAAGTTTCCCAGCCCGGCATAGCGGATGTCCTGGCGAATGGTCGGCTCGACATCGGCGAGCCGGACGAATCCGGCGGGCAGGGGGTCGGCGTGGGCGGAGAAGGCAGCCAGCAGGGCCAGTGCCAGGAGGATTATAGCTGCTCCCGCTGAAGGACGGGTGTGCTTCGCGATAAGCCTCGAGAGAAGTGCCTTCGACCCATGAAAGGCGCAACGCGCCGAATCGCTTGCCGGATTCTATTCAACGAAAACCTTCACGCTGGCCGCGCGCCCGGCGGCGTCGATAACGGTGAGAGTCGAATAGCCGGTGCCGTCGGGCTGCCAGGTCGCGGTGCGGCGGCGGTCGATGCCGGCGAGCGGCTTGCCGTTGGCAAGCCAGCGGAACGGCGCGCGCCCGCCCTGCAGCTTCAGCACAAGCGGCGAAGCGTCCGCAGAGTTGGTGCCGAGGTCGACGCGAGCCCCGTCCGGCGGGAAGACGATGGTGGGCGCCGGTTCGGTCGGCGTTGCCTGCACCAGCCCGTCGGAGCCGGCGCCGAAGCGGGCGAGCGTCACCGGCAACTCTTCGCGTTTAAGATTGAAGACGCCCGGCGGCCGGCCGGGCAGCGGCACGCTCCCCAAACCCGAGCGGACAAAGCCTTCGAACAGGATGGGCGCGGCCGAGACATAGCCGGAGAGGCCAGGTACCGGGCCGGCGTCGGCACGGCCGACCCAGACGCCAAGCACATAGCGGCCGTCGAAGCCAACCGACCAGGCATCGCGATAGCCGTAAGATGTGCCGGTCTTGTAGGCGATGCCGCGCGGGGCCGCACCTTCGGGCGGCTTCACGCCGGACAGGATGTCGTCGATCTGCCAGGCGGCCTGGTCGTCGAGGATGGTGGCGGTGATGCGCCCGGCATTGGCCGGCTCGGTGCCGTCATGCAGCGTGTGCATCTTGCCGCCATTGGCGAGGCCGGTATACAGCTGCACCAGGTCGCGCAAAGTCACGCCGGCGCCGCCGAGGCCGATCGCCAGCCCGGGCGCCTCGTTGAGCGGCAGGACCAGGTTGACGCCGGCCTGGCGGAAGCGCGCCGTGAGCCGTGCGGGACCAACCGCGTCCAGCAGCCGGATCGCCGGCACGTTGAGCGACAGCTGCAGCGCCTGCCTGATGCTGACGTCGCCCTGGTAGCCCATGTCGAAATTCTTCGGCCGATAGCCGCCAAAGTCGGCGGGGCTGTCCTCGATGATCGTCTCCTGCGCCACCAGGCCTTGCTCGAAGGCAAGCCCATAGATGAACGGCTTCAGCGTCGAGCCGGGCGAGCGCACTACTTTGGTCATGTCGATCCAGCCGGATCGGCTGGCGTCGAAGAAATCGGCTGAGCCAACTTCGCCAAGAATGTCGCCGGTGCGGGCATCGGCCATCACCATGGCGACGGAAAGCTTTGGGCCGAGCTTCCTGGCGGCCTCTTTCGCCACCTGCTCCAGCCCTTGCTGAACACTGCGGCGGATGGTGAGTTGCAGCGGCTTGCCGGGTTCAGCCTTGGGCAGCATGGCGTAGGAAGCATGCGCTGCCAATGCCGGGAGCTTGCGGCGCAGGCCGGAGACGTCGTCGAGCGCGGCGCGCGCTGCCTCTCGTTCGTTGAGCAGACCGGCCGAGACCATGCGGGTGAGCACGCGGTCGCGCGCGGCATGCGCGATGTCGAGGTTGCGGTCTGGCCGGCGCTTTTCCGGCAACTGCGGCAGCGCGACCAAAAGTGCTGCTTCCGATACGGTCAGCCGCTTCGGTTCCTTGCCGAAATAGGCGAGCGAGGCTGCGCGCACGCCTTCTAGGTTGCCGCCATAGGGCGCCAGCGTCAGGTAGCGCTCGAGGATTTCGCGCTTGGACAAACGCCGCTCGATCTGGATGGCGCGCAGGATTTGCCTGGCCTTGGAGGCGAGGCTGCGGCTGTCGCGCGGCTCGATCAGACGGGCAAGCTGCATCGAGAGCGTCGAGCCGCCGGAAACGATGTGGCCGCTGGTGGCGAACTGCCCGGCGGCGCGACAAAGCGCCAGCATGTCGACGCCGCGGTGGTCCCAGAAGCGCTTGTCTTCATAGGCGACCAGCATGTCGACGAACTGCTTGTCGACCTGGTCGAGCCGAGTTTCCAGCCGCCAATAACCGTCCGGTGTGGCGAAGGCCCGCAGCAGCTGGCCGTCGCGGTCCTGCACTTCGGTGGAGACCGTCAGCGGCGCCGGGAGCGGCGGCGGGAAGGCGCGGTCGAGCTCCCAGAGAGCGGCGACGGAAAGGGCAAGACAGGCGGCGGAGGACGCTGCCGTTATGGCAGCGCGGCGCAAGAATTTTTTGGAGAGCATGGCGCTGCCCCTCACCCTCCTCTCCCCGTGAACGACGGGGAGAGGAGGGTGTCAGCGCTGGAGCTTGTCCCTTCTCCCCGTCTTTCACGAGGATAAGGTGCCGGCAGTTGGATGATGGGCAGCGCTATCGCCATGTTTGTGATCGCCAGCGTCGGAATACTTACTCCGCCTTGACCTCCATCATGCCGGAGGCGGTGCGGGCCGAATATTGCGGCCGGTACATGTCCTCCACCGTCGCCGCCGGATGGGCATAGGTGCCGGGTGTCACGGCGCGCACGACATAGGCCAGCGTGATGTTGCGGTCGCCGTCCCCTTCGTTGGGATTGAAGGCGGCGACGAAGCGGTCGTCGCGGAACTCCAGATGCGCGGCGTCGGTCTGCGCCAGCCAGGAGAAGTTCGACAACTGAGCGCTGGACACCAGGCTCGGATTGTCGATCTCGAAGCCGGCCGGCAACAGATCGGTGATCAGCAGGCGCGAGGGCCATTTGTTCTGCTCATAGACCTTGAGCACGACCACATAGCGTTCGTTCTGCCTCGCCTCGGTGATGTTCGCCTCGGTGCCGTCGAGCCTGTAGTAGGTACGATCGATGGTGAAGCCGTCGCCGCCGGCCGGCAGCGGCTCGACGGGTGCGGCCACCGCGGTGACCACCGCCTGCAGCGCCGTCGTGCCGGTGTTGGCGATGGCGAGCGGGCTGTCGACAAGGTCGTTGCCGGCAACCCGATCGGAATAGCCGCCGGTATGCGGCGCGCCGTTGACAGAAAGCGTGATCGAATTGTTGCCTTCCTTCAGCGCCCTTGCCGCAAGGAGCATCCAGGATTCGTCCTGCGTGCTCGTCCAGCGGGCGTCGGCGCGTTCACGCGCCACCAGCCTGATCAGCTGCGGCACGATGCTCGGCACCGGCTTCGATTCCGCGGCCAGCGCAAGCATCGCCGCGCCGTCACGCAGGGGCGAGCCATAATCGGAGCGATAATAGTCGTATTCGGTGCTTGCCTGCGCCAGCCGCAAGGCCGTCTGGAAAGTCGCCTCCGAACGCTGGGTGTCGCCATAGAGCGCCAGGCTCGCGGCCAGTTGGGCGACAGCCATCGGGCTGGAGAAGGACTCGAGCTGCGTGTCCGAATAGTAGCGCAGATCGCCGATCGAGGCCTTCTTGTTGCGGGCGAGCACATAGAGCGCGTAGGCGATCTCGCTGCCACGATCCTGGACGTCCTGGTCATAACCAAGCGAGTTCTGCAGGTTGTTCAGCGCCTGGTTCATCGCCTGAGCCGGCACGTCGTATTTCTGCTCGCGTGCCCGGGTCAGGAACTCCGTGACATAAGCATCGAGCCAGAGATCGCCGGACCCCGGGCCCCAGAGGCCGAAGCTGCCGCTTGATGCCTGGTAGCTCAGCACCTTGTAGACGGCATCTTGGATGCGCCCATGCAGGTCCGGATCGCTCTCCATGCCGATGCTTTTGGCCATGTCGTTGACATAGAGCAGCGGCAAGGCGCGGCTGGTTGTCTGTTCGGCGCAGCCATAGGGGTAGCGATCGAGCGTCATCAAAAGCGAAGGGACGTCGAAGGCGGCTGCCTGCGAGACGCCGATGCTGACCGAAGCACCGTCGAGCACGCTTGCGGCGAGCAGCTCCTTGTCGACGCGCAAGGCTCCGCCATTGGGCTTCAGGTCGACCACCATGCGGTTGGTGACCGGGAGCTGCGCCGGGCGCACCGGCAGGTAGAGCGTCTGCTCGACCTCCGTTCCGCCGTCATGCGCGAGCTTGACGGTGATCGAAGCGTCGCCCGCCGTCTGCGCGATCAGCGGAAATGAGAGCGCTTGCCGCTTGCCCTGGCTAAGCGTCAGCTTCTCGGGCAGGGGCTTGTCGCCGGTCGAGAGATCGCCGGTCGTGGTGACCGACAGCTTGTAGTCGCCGGCAGGGCCGTCGGTGTCGGCGATGTCGAGACGCATCGTCGCGGCATCGCCAGGCGCCAGGAAGCGCGGCAGGCCGGCGGTGATCATCACCGGATCGCGCACGATGACGTCGGTTTGAGCATGGCCGACGGCCTCTTTGGTCCAGGCGACGGCCATGACGCGCACGGTGCCGTTGAACTGCGGGATGTCGAAATCGATCCGCGCCTTGCCGTTGGCATCGAGCTCGACCGGGCCGGAGAAGAAGGCGACCAGCTTCTCGGTCGGCGGGCTGCCCTGCGACTGCATGTTGGCGCCGTCGCCGCCGGTCCGCAATTTGCCGGTGGTGCCGAGCGAACCGTCGATCAGGCGGCCATAGAGGTCGCGGATTTCCAGACCCAGCATGCGCTGGCCGAAGAACCAGTCCTCCGGATCTGGCGCCTTGTAGTTGGTGAGATTGAGGATGCCGACATCGACGGCCGCGACCATCACATAGGCCTTGCTGCCGGCTTGCGCGCCGCTGACGGCGACCGGGATCGACAGCTGCTGGCGCGGGGCCGTCTTTTCAGGCGGCGTAAGCGCAACAGTGAGCTTTTTCGAACCCGGATCGACGGTCAGCCATTTGACGCCGATTGCGCGGGCCGGCATGCGCGATTCCTGCGCATCGCCGGGCCGGAACAAAGTCGCCGTGACATAGGCGCCGGCGCCCCAGTCGTTGCCGACCGGGATGTCGACGGTGCTGCCGCCGGTCGGCACCGAAGCGGTGACGGTCTTCAACAGCTTCTCGGCGCCGACGGTGACCAGGAGTTCGCCGGCAAAATGCGGCGACACCTTGAGCTTGGCCACCTCGCCGGCGGCGTAAGTGTCCTTGTCGAGAGCGATCTCCAGGCCGTCCGGTGTTTCGGTGGTGGTCGAGGCGACGTACCAGCCGGCGTCGAACTCATAGCTGGTCGCCGGGCCATCGGGGTCGGCCGTCTCGACCTCGAGCCGGTAGCGGCCCCAGTCGACAGGAAGCGACACGGTCGCCTCGCCGTCGGCTTTCAGGTCGATCTGGCCGTTGGCGACGGCCTTGGTGAGGTTCACCGCTTCATAGTTCCAGGAATTGTTCGAACGGTACCACTGGTAATTGCGCTCGACCTTGACCAGCGACCACTGCGCGCCCTTCAGCTCCTCGCGTTTGCCGTTCGGATCGACGGCGATGATGCTGAATTTCGCCGTTCCGCCTTGCGGCACCTCGCCGCCTTCGAAATCCGGGCGGATGCCGATCATCTCCTTTTCCGGCTGGACGGCGATGTCGAGCGAGCGCTCGACGGCACGGCCGCCGGCTTCGCGCATGCGGACTGTGACCTTGGCGTTGATCAGCTTGGTCGTGGAGGGCAGTTGGTCGATCGAGACCGGGAAGGTCGCCTTGCCGTCGTCGCCGACGAGGGGAAGGTTGGCCAAAGGCGTCACCGAAGGTTCGGCCGACTGCTCGTCGGCGAGACCGAAGGTGAAGTCCTTGAACCGATCCCAGCTGTCCGTGGTCGACAGCGTCATCTCGCCTTCGAGCGCGAGGCCGGCGGCCGGCGCGCCATAGAGGAAGCGGCCGTCGACGCTGACATTGGCTGTCTCGCCCTGCGCGATTTCCTTCTTGTCGGCCGTCAAGTCGAACTCGATGCGATCCGGCACGAAGTCTTCGACCAGGAACATATGGCTGGCGACCGGTGCCTGCTTGGGATCGGTGTAGATCGACACCGACCAGGTGCCGCGCATGGCGTTAGGCTCGAGCGACAGATCGACGGCATGGGCGCCGGCGGAAGCGCCGTCGCTGACGATACGGCGGTTCTCGACGCCATCGGGTCGGGTGAAGATGAAGGTCAGCGGCAGGTTCTCGACCGCCTTGGCGGCGCCGTCGCGCGCAAGGGCGGCGACATGGACGTCTTCGCCGGCGCGGTAGATGCCGCGCTCGGTCCAGGCATAGACGTCGAGCGCGCCGGGCGCGGCACGCCCGGCAACGCCGCGGTCCGACAGATCGAAACCGGCGCGGCCCATGTCGAGGAAGACGAAGTCGTTGTCGCCCTGCTTGGCCATCAGCACCGCCGGCACCATGCCGCCTTCGCCGCGCGTCAGGCCGGGGTTGAAAACGGCATGGCCCTCGGCGTCGGACGTCGCCGTGCCGAGGATTTCATTGTTCTTGGCAAGCAGCGTCAGTTCGGCGCCGGCAATCGGCTTGGCAGAGCCCAGCGAGCGGGCAAAGACGTTGAGACCGTCCTGGCCGGTATAAGTGGACAGACCGATGTCGGACACGACGAACCACTGGGTGGCGCGCGAACCATAATCGTCGCTCTTGTCGTCGACCGGCTGGGCGGTCAGCACATAGACGCCGGGCTTGCGCTGCGGGATCGCTTCGTCGACCGGGAAGGAGGTGGTGACCTCCTTGTTGAGGTCGTTGGCGATGTCGAGCGTGCCTTCCCAGACCGGCTCGCCCATCTGGTCGGAAATGGTGGAAATGTCGTAGCCGTCGAGCTGATGCAGGAACTGGTAGCCGGACAGAAGCTGCGCCAGCGATCGGTCGCCGATGCGGTAGAGCTTCATCTTGGCGGCGCTCATGTTGACGGTGACGACCGGAATGCCGCGGCGGGCGCCGGCCGGCAGCACGAAGCTGTCGCCGGTGAAGCGGGCGGACGGGGCGCGGTCCTGGACATAGATCGACAGCACGACCGGAGCGGCAATCGTCTCGCCGATCGCGGCCGGCAGACCGGCGCGGAAGGTCACGTCATAGTGCTGGCCATGTTCAAGCCCTTCGACGCAGATCTGCTTGTCCTTGGCTTCGACAGCCTTGGGAGCGGCATTGTCGACGGTGACGAACTGCGAATAGTCGACGCCGGTCTTCACCAAGTCCTCGGAGAACTGGGCGCAGATGCGCGGCGAAGAGGAATCGGCATCGACGGAATGGTCGATGACGCGGAAACCCTTGCGTGCCTTGAGGTCGGCGTAGTCGGCCTGCACGGCTGGCGAGTTCACCAGCGCAAGGCTCGCCTCATAGGCCTGAATGGCCGGCCGGAAAAGGTCGCGCTTGTCGAGGCCGGCGGCAAGCAGCGCCAGCGCCTCGGCGCGGGTCTTTGCCGTGCGCACCAGCTTATAGGCGTTGAAGGCCGCCGAGGTGACGTTTGCCGGCAGGGTAGAGGGTTCGGAGGTGTTGGAAGCCGGCTGCACGCCGAGCGTCTCGCGCGCCAGCGCCAGCCAGAGCGCGCCGTCGTCGGGCAGGACAGACAGCGCCGCCTGGTATTTCTGCATGGCCAGGCGATGGTCGCCGGTCAGCGCTGCCTGCTCGGCCGCGGCTTGAAGTGCGGCCAGCCCTTCGGTCGGCTTGTCATAGGCCGGATCGGTCAGCTTGTTGCGGAACTGCTGGGCCTGATCGGCCATCCAGTTGGGGAAGAAGGCAAGTGGAGGCGGCGCGCCGATATCGGGGTCGCCATCGACGTTTGCGACTTTGCCGGCGACTGCGCCGCTGAAGGGTTTCAGCTGATTGTAGTCGGATTTGAGAAAGCACCATTTGGCCTTGGTGTTGTAGGTGAAGGCGCGGCAGGCGGGATCGCCGAGGCACGTGGTCTTGCATTGGTCGAGGCTGACATTCTGGTCGGACCTGAGGTCGAAACCGAAATAGTCGGAGTTGTCGGTCGTCACGATTCGCCGGGCTTCGGCCGCTTGCGCGGCCCCGCTCAAGGCAAAGAACAGAAGAACGAGGAAAGAGAGACCACGAGCCGCGCGCATTGCCATATCACCCTCCCGACATTGCAGCGTCCGGCCATGATCAAGCATCAAATAGGCTTGTCAACGCCGAACGCGGCAGGTTTTCAACCCGCCAACGGTTTCCATGCCGGCCACAGGCCGGTATTTCGACAGAACCTCCATGGGACAAGGGTTCACGCTTTCTTGCGAAGGCGCAAAAGGTGTGAATTCCAAGCCCGGTCTATTTCAGACAATTGGATTGTGGCCCCTTTACGAGCGTTTCAGAACTTCATTCCAATTTTAGTTTTGTCGTCTAGGTTAGCGTAATGCCGGCGTATGAAACGCAGATGTCAGGAGGGATCGCGCCAGGGCGCGGGCTTCCGCGCGCCCTGCTTTTGGCGCTCGTCTGCGCGGCCATGCTCGCCGGCGAAGCGCGGCCGGCGGCTGCTTTCGAGATTTTCGGCATCAAGCTTTGGGGCTCGTCCAAGGACGAGGATGCCGACATCGTCGATCCGCTGCGCTATTCGGTGACCATTGACGCTCCCGATGCCGACAAGGATCTGGTCAAGAAGCTGGAAGATGCCTCGGCGCTCAAAAATGACGAGGAGCATCCGGTATCGGGGTCGCTCGGCTTGATGGCCAAGGCGCGCAGCGACCGCGAGCAACTCGTTGCCGCCCTTTATGCCGACGCCCGCTACGAGGGCGTGGTCACCATCACCATAGAGGGCAAGTCCATCGACGAACTGCCGCCGGACGCCGAATTCAAGGGGCCGCAGCCCATTCCGGTGGTCGTCAGCATTGCCGCCGGGCCGAAATTCACCCTCGGCGACATCAGACTGAAAGGCGACGCGGCCGGCCTGGCGAGCGCCGATTTCGGCCTGATCGCGGGCGGCGACGCCAGTTCGGGTGCCGTGCTCAAGGCCGAAGCGGCGATCGTGCGAGCGCTCAAGGAGGAGGGCAGGCCGCTAGCCAAGGTGACGGATCGCGAGATCGTCGCAGACCATGACACCTCGACGCTCGACGTGACACTGACGGTCGCGGCCGGCCCGGTCGCCGGCTATGGCGACACCACCGTCGAGGGCACCGAAAAGGTCGATCGCGACTTCACCGAATACATGACCGACCTAAAGCGGGGCCAGCAATATTCGCCGCAAGAGATTGACGATGCCCGCGATCGGCTGCTCGGGCTCGAAGTCTTCAACAGCGTGACCATCAAGGAGGGCGAGAGCCTCGACGCCCAAGGTAACATTCCGATCGACGTCCAGGTGAGCGAGCGCAAGCCGCGCTTTTTCGGCGTCGGCGGCACGTTTTCGAACACGGAAGGACTGGGGCTCGAAGGCTATTGGGGCCACCGCAACCTGTTCGGCCAGGCAGAGAAGCTGCGCATCGACGGCTCCATCAGCGGCATCGGCAGCAACAGCATTTCCGCGCTCAACTACAATGCCGGCATCATGTTCGAGAAGCCGGGGGTGCTCGGGCCGACATCGAAGTTCTTCACCGGCGTCAAGACCGTGTTGGAGCACCCCGACGCCTATGACCATTTCTCGGTCAAGGGCGACGTTGGAGTCTCCTACGACCTCGACAAGAGGCAGCGGGTCTCGGCTGAATTCGACCTCGACTACTCGAGGATCACCGACGCCTTCGGCAAGCACACCTATCTGATCGCCAGCATTCCGCTGCAATATGTCTATGACAGCCGCGACAACAAGCTCAACCCGACCAGGGGTTTCCGGGCGCTCGCCTATGCCGAGCCGAGCTACGACATTTTGAACGGCGCGACGTTCCTCAAGCTGAAGGGCGAAGGCTCGGCTTACCAGTCGCTCGATACGGCGAGCAAATTCATCCTCGCCGAACGGGCCACGCTCGGCTCGATCGTTGGCACGGGGCTGCAGAATGTTCCGGCCGACAGGCGCTTCTATTCCGGCGGCGGCGGCTCGGTGCGCGGCTATGCCTATCAAGGTATCGGCCCGAAGGACATCGACGGCCAGCCGATCGGCGGCCTGTCCCTGTTCGAGACCTCGGTCGAGATGCGCATGGCCGTCACCGACACGATCGGCATCGTTCCGTTCGTCGATGCCGGCACGGTCTCGACCAAATCCTTCCCCGATTTCTCCGACGTCAAGGTCGGCGCCGGCGTCGGTCTGCGCTATCTTACGCCATTCGGGCCGCTGCGCATCGACGCCGCCGTGCCGCTCAACCGCGATCCGGGCGATCCGCATTTCGGCCTCTATGCCGGCATCGGTCAGGCGTTCTGATGATGAGGATATTCTGGCGCATCCTTCGTATCTGCCTTTACACGCTGCTCCTGCTGCTGGTGGTGGCGATCGGCGCGCTCGGCGTGCTGACCGGCACCGAAGGCGGCCGTCAGAATCTCGCCGGTCTGATCTCGAAGCTGGCCTCGACCGAGGACCGCAAGATCACCGTCAGCGGTATCGAAGGCATCTGGTCCGGTCAGCTCAGGCTCGATCATGTCGTGCTGGAGGATCGCACGGGGCCCTGGCTGGTGGCGCGCAAGGTGGCGCTCGACTGGTCACCGACGGCGCTTTTGTCGCGCAACTTCAACGCCGATCGCATCGAAGCCGAGCGGATCGAGTTGGCGCGGCTGCCACAAGCCGGCCAACAGCCGTCGCAAGGCGCATCGAACAGTCTGCCGGTCTCGATCGACGTCAAAGAGATCGAGCTGCCGGAGATCGCGCTCGGGCAAGAGCTCGCCGGCAGCGGCATTGCCGAACTTGCCGCCAAGGGTTCGCTCAAGGCCGATCCATCGCCGCTGGCGATCGACACGGTGCTCAAAGTCGCCCGCCGCGACGGCAAGCAGGGCAATGTCGACGCCAAGGTCCGTTTCGCGCCGGCCGACAACAAGCTCGACCTCGATCTCAAGGCATCAGAGCCGGCCGGCGGCATCATCGCCAATTTGCTCAAGCTCCCCGATGCGCCGCCCGTCGATATCGTCGTCTCCGGCACGGGGCCGCTCGCCAATTGGAACGGCATCGGCACCTTCGTCGTCGACCGTCAGATCGTCGCCCAGCTCACCGGCCGCCATCAGTTGAGCGACAAGGGCCACTATATCGAGGCCAAAGGCGACGGCGAATTCGAGCGCTTCCTGCCCGAGAAGTTCAAGTCGCTGTTTGCCGGCAAGACGAACTTCGACGTGGCCGGGACGGCGACCACGACAGGCGGGATCGATATCGAGCGCGCAATTGTAGAGAGCGGCGCCGTGCATGGCACGGCCACCGGCAATGTCGACCCGACGGGCGCCAGCGATCTTGCCGTCGAGCTCTCCGCCAAGGACAAGCCCGTCACCATCGACGTCGGCACCAGCGCGGTGCCGATCCTGGTCGCGGTCGAGAAGGCGACCGCACGCGCCTTTGGCGACGGCAAGGCGGCGATAGTCGACATCGGCACCTCGTTGGCCTCGATCGCCGTCGGCGGCACGCAGCTCAACAATGTGACGGGACAGGTCCATTCCGACGGCTTCGACGTCGCGACCCGCACCGGGCCGGTCAATGTCAAGCTCGCGGCCGCCGGTCTGAAGACCGACGTGGCGACCCTGGCGCCGCTGGTGACGGGCAAGCTAGCCGCCGATCTCGCCGGTTCGATCAGCCGAGACACCGTAACCGTCGACCAGGGCACGTTGCGCAGCGATGCGCTCAATGCCGCGCTGACCGCCGGCGTCTCGCTCGCCGATCTGTCGATGACGCTGAAAATGAACGCCGACGCCGTATCGAAGGCGCTGCCGCCGCAGATCAGCTCGCTGCTTGGCGACCGGGTGAAATTCTCGGCTACCGCGACCCGGGATCCGGAAGGCGCTTTCGCGGCCAACGAGCTGGAGCTCACCTCGGGCTCGCTCAGCGCCAGCGGCACGGCCAGCGCGCAAGGCTCGGACATCCAGGCAAACGTAAAGGGAACGCTGGGCGATGTATCGGCGCTGTCGTCGCTGGCGGGCACGCCGCTTGCCGGCGGGGTCAATTTCGCGCTGACCGCCAGCGGTCCGCGCTGGGCGCCGGATTTCTCGGTGTCGGCCGACAGCGCGAGCCTGACGGCGGCCGGCCGCACGGTGAAGGACATCAAGCTCTCGGCGAAGGGCAAGGCGGACATCGCCAACCCCTCGGCCGATATCTCGCTGACGGGCAGCGTCGAGGAACAGCCGCTCGACATCG
This sequence comes from Mesorhizobium sp. WSM3873, assembly GCF_001672445.1. NCBI lineage: Bacteria > Pseudomonadati > Pseudomonadota > Alphaproteobacteria > Hyphomicrobiales > Phyllobacteriaceae > Mesorhizobium > Mesorhizobium sp. WSM3873. The sequence continues at coordinate 31,142 of NZ_LYTM01000004.1, forward strand.
AGGCGTCGTTGGTGACCGCCGCCGGCAAGCGCGCGATCAGGGGGCTCAGCCTTGCACTCGGCGACAACAAGGTTTCGGGCGACCTCGCGCTTGACGAAGCGTTCCTGCCGCTCGGCACGCTGACGCTGGCCGTTCCCGATGTCGGTCCGCTGGCGGCGCTTGGCGGCCAGACGGCGACCGGCGATATCAACGGCACGATCGCTTTCGCCAAGGATGGCGCGGCTCCGAACCTCACCATCAATGCGGCCAGCACATCGATCGCGCGCGGCGAACTGGCGGCGAAAGCGATCACCGTCAACGCGCTGATCGCCAATTATCTCAAGGGACCGGCAATATCGGGCACGATCAAGGCCGACAGCGTCACTTCCGGCAAGACGGTGGTCAGCGGTATCGGCATCGACCTGAAGCGCGACGGCGACTGGACCAATTTTTCCGGCGGCGCGACGGCATCCGGCATTCCGGCCACCGCGACCGGGCGCGTGAAGATCGCCGACGGCAAGACCAGCGTCGAGATCGCGTCCGGCGAAGCGACCCTGCGCGGCATCAAGGCGGCGATCGCCGAGCCGTCGCGCCTTGCAATCGCCAACGGCGTCGCCAGTGTCGAGAAGCTTGCGCTCAATCTCGGCGGCGGCTCGGCGACCATTTCCGGCAGCGCCGGCCAGATCCTCGACCTGACGGCCAATTTCGCCAGCCTGCCTGCGGCGCTCGCCAATGATTTCGTGCCGGGCCTGGATGCTGCCGGAACGCTGGAAGGCACGGCACACCTCACGGGGCCGTCGGCCAATCCCGATATCGAGTTCGACGCCAAGCTTGCCGGCGCCGAGACCAGCCAGACCCGCCAGGCCGGACTTGGGCCGCTCAATCTGGATGCCGCCGGCAGCTACGGTCTGGCGAGCGGCCTGGCCCTGGACCATGCAGCGCTTGCGGGCGACAAGATTTCCGGCAACGCCGCCGGCACCTTGAATCCGAACGGCGTCAGCGATTTTTCGCTCGATCTGACGTCATCCGGGCCCAGCCTGCCGCTGACGATCGGCAGCGCCGAAAGCCCGGTCAAGATCGAGGTCCAGTCCTTGTCGGCAAAAATAGCCGGCCAAAGCACGCAGGCTCGCCTCGAGGCTTCCGCGATCCTGCCTTCGGTTGCCGCCAGCCAGGTGAATGTGGACGGCCTTGCCGTTGCGCTGCATTCGGATGCGTTCGATCTCAAGGGCAGAGCAGGCCCGGTCTCCGGGACGGTGTCGATCGACAGGATCGGCCTGGACAATCCGATGATCGCGCCGTTGGTTGCCGGCAAGGTCACGGCCGAGGTCAATGGCCGTTTGACGAGCGACGCCGTTGCCGTCAACAGCGGCTCGCTCAAGAGCGATGCGCTCAACAGCCAGGTCGCCGGCCGCATGTCGCTGCGCGACGGCGCCGTCGACCTCAATGTGAACGCCAATGTCGCTTCTTCCGCCTTGCCGGCGGCGGTGCGCGGCATGTTGGGCGAGAGCGCGCAATTGAGCGCCGCGCTGAAACGCGACGCCAACGGCAACGTCAATGTCTCCGGCTTGAAGCTCAACTCGGGCGCGCTGAGCGCCGACGGGCAGGCGAGCCTTGCCGACAACAAGCTTGCCGCCGACATCAGGGGGGCGTTGAGCGACGTTTCGCTGCTGTCGAAAGACGCCAAGGGCGCCATCGCTTTTGGCCTGAATGCGCAAGGTCCGATCATGGCGCCCGACCTTGCGCTGACGGTGAACAGCGACAGGCTGTCCGTGGCAGCGCGCGAGATCACCGGATTGAAACTCACCGCGACAGGCAAGGCCGATGCCGCCAATCCGGCGGCCGATGTGCAACTGACCGGCAATGTCGCCGGACAGCCGCTGCAGGCCAATGCGGTGCTTGCCACCGCCAATGGCAAGAGCGCGATCAACGGGCTTCTGCTGTCGCTGGGACCGAACAAGATCTCGGGCGACCTCGCGCTCGACGATCAATTCCTCCCGGTTGGCACGCTGACGCTGGCCGTCCCCGATGTCGGCCCGCTGGCGGCGCTGGGTGGCCAGACGGCGACCGGCGATATCAACGGCACGATCGCCTTCGCCAAGGATGGCGCGGCTCCGAACCTCACCATCAATGCGGCCAGCACATCGATCGCGCGCGGCGAAGTGGCGGCGAAGGCGATCACCGTCAACGCGCTGATCGCCAATTATCTCAAGGGACCGGCAATATCGGGCACGATCAAGGCCGACAGCGTCACTTCCGGCAAGACAGTGGTCAGCGGTATCGGCATCGACCTGAGGCGCGACGGCGACTGGACCAATTTTTCCGGCGGGGCGACGGCATCCGGCATTCCGGCCACCGCGACCGGGCGCGTGAAGATCGCCGACGGCAAGACCAGCGTCGAGATCGCGTCCGGCGAAGCGACCCTGCGCGGCATCAAGGCGGCGATCGCCGAGCCGTCGCGCCTTGCAATCGCCAACGGCGTCGCCAGTGTCGAGAAGCTTGCGCTCAATCTCGGCGGCGGCTCGGCGACCATTTCCGGCAGCGCCGGCCAGATCCTCGACCTGACGGCCAATTTCGCCAGCCTGCCTGCGGCGCTCGCCAATGATTTCGTGCCGGGCCTGGATGCTGCCGGAACGCTGGAAGGCACGGCACACCTCACGGGGCCGTCGGCCAATCCCGATATCGAGTTCGACGCCAAGCTTGCCGGCGCCGAGACCAGCCAGACCCGCCAGGCCGGACTTGGGCCGCTCAATCTGGATGCCGCCGGCAGCTACGGTCTGGCGAGCGGCCTGGCCCTGGACCATGCAGCGCTTTCGGGCGACAAGATTTCCGGCAACGCCGCCGGCACCTTAAATCCGAACGGCGTCAGCGATTTTTCGCTCGATCTGACGTCATCCGGGCCCAGCCTGCCGCTGACGATCGGCAGCGCCGAAAGCCCGGTCAAGATCGAGGTCCAGTCCTTGTCGGCAAAAATAGCCGGCCAAAGCACGCAGGCTCGCCTCGAGGCTTCCGCGATCCTGCCTTCGGTTGCCGCCAGCCAGGTGAATGTGGACGGCCTTGCCGTTGCGCTGCATTCGGATGCGTTCGATCTCAAGGGCAGAGCAGGCCCGGTCTCCGGGACGGTGTCGATCGACAGGATCGGCCTGGACAATCCGATGATCGCGCCGTTGGTTGCCGGCAAGGTCACGGCCGAGGTCAATGGCCGTTTGACGAGCGACGCCGTTGCCGTCAACAGCGGCTCGCTCAAGAGCGATGCGCTCAACAGCCAGGTCGCCGGCCGCATGTCGCTGCGCGACGGCGCCGTCGACCTCAATGTGAACGCCAATGTCGCTTCTTCCGCCTTGCCGGCGGCGGTGCGCGGCATGTTGGGCGAGAGCGCGCAATTGAGCGCCGCGCTGAAACGCGACGCCAACGGCAACGTCAATGTCTCCGGCTTGAAGCTCAACTCGGGCGCGCTGAGCGCCGACGGGCAGGCGAGCCTTGCCGACAACAAGCTTGCCGCCGACATCAGGGGGGCGTTGAGCGACGTTTCGCTGCTGTCGAAAGACGCCAAGGGCGCCATCGCTTTTGGCCTGAATGCGCAAGGTCCGATCATGGCGCCCGACCTTGCGCTGACGGTGAACAGCGACAGGCTGTCCGTGGCAGCGCGCGAGATCACCGGATTGAAACTCACCGCGACAGGCAAGGCCGATGCCGCCAATCCGGCGGCCGATGTGCAACTGACCGGCAATGTCGCCGGACAGCCGCTGCAGGCCAATGCGGTGCTTGCCACCGCCAATGGCAAGAGCGCGATCAACGGGCTTCTGCTGTCGCTGGGACCGAACAAGATCTCGGGCGACCTCGCGCTTGACCAAGCGTTCGTGCCGGTGGGCACCGTGTCGCTCGATCTTCCTGACATAGGGCCGCTGGCGGCGCTTGCGCTAGAAAAGGCGGAAGGCGACGTCCGCGGCGCGATCGCCTTCTCGAAGGCCGGCAACGCACCGAACGTCGCCGTCAAGGCAACGACGGCGGCGATCAGGCGCGGCGACCTCTCGGCCAAAAAAGTCGCCGTCGACGCCCAGATCGCCAATTACCTCGCAGCACCTGTCATCTCCGGCAAGATCCGCGCCGACAGCGTGACCTCCGGCGGCACTGCCGTTACCGGCATCGATGTCGACCTGAAGCGCGATGGCGACTGGACCGCCTTTTCCGGCGGCGCCACCGTGAAGAACATTCCGGCGAAAGCGGCCGGCCGGGTGAAAGTGGCGAACGGCACGACGACCGTCGAGCTCGCGTCGGGCCAAGCGACGGTGCAAGGCATCAAGGCGGCGATCGCGCAGGCCTCGATCGTGACCATCGCCAACGGCGCGACGACGCTCGACCGGCTGGTGCTCAATCTCGGCGGCGGCACGGCGACGGTGACGGGCAAGGTCACGCAGACGCTCGACATCAACGCCAATCTGGCCCGGGTGCCGGTCTCGCTCGCAAACAGTTTCTCGCCTGGCCTCGATGCGGCAGGCTCGATCTCGGGCACGGTCAAGGTCTCCGGCGCGCCGGCCACTCCGACGGTCGCCTTCAATGTCGATGCTTCGGGCGTGCAGACTTCGCAGACGCGGGGCGCAGGCCTCGGCGGCATGAACGTATCCTCGTCGGGAACCTTTGCCGGCAGCAAGCTTGCCTTCGACGCCAACATCAGCGACGGCGCCGGCCTTGGTCTCAAGGGCGGCGGCACGGTGACGACGGCAGGCGGGCCGACCCTGACGCTCGATTTCAAAGGCAAGGTGCCGTTTTCCTTCCTTGCCTCGAAACTCGCCGTGCAAGGCCTGGCGCTCAACGGAACCGCCAATGTCGACGTGCAGGTGCGCGGTCCTGTATCCGCGCCGGTGATCAGCGGCAAAGTCACGACGTCGGGCGCCCGTCTCATCGACGCGCGCTCCGGGCTGGCGGTCAACGACATCGGGGCCGACGTGTCGATCGGCGGCGGCGTCGCCAGGATCAATCGCCTGACGGGCACGTTGTCGACGCGCGGCAACCTTTCGGCGAGCGGCACCGTCGGCATCACGCCGGCGCAAGGTTTTCCGGCCGACCTGTCGATAAAACTCACCGACGCTCGCTACACCGACGGCAGGGTGGTGACCGCCAATCTCGGCGGCGACCTGACCATCAAAGGCCCGCTCGTGTCGGCGCCGGTGATCGCCGGCACCATCAATCTGGCGAGGACGGTCATCACCGTGCCGGACAAACTGCCCGGTTCGCTCTCGGAGTTGGATGTGAAGCATAAGAACCCGCCGCGCGCGGTGCGCGCGCAGGACAGGGCGCTGAACCCGCCGACATCCAGCAGCGGCGGCAGCAGCGGCAGTGGCCTTGTCCTCGACGTGACGGTCAACGCACCGAATCAGATCTTCATCCAGGGCAGGGGCGTCGACGCCGAGCTAGGCGGCTCGCTGAAGCTGACCGGCCCGGCATCCTCGCCGCAGGCCGTCGGAACCTTCACCTTGCAGCGCGGCCGGCTGACGATCCTTGCCAAGCGGCTGACCTTCACCGAGGGCACGGTCGGGTTCCAGGGTTCGCTTGTGCCTTACCTCAACCTGACCGCGACCACGACGACCAGCAGCGCCACCGTCACCATCGTCGTTTCGGGCGAGGCGACCAACCCGAAGTTCAACTTCTCCTCCGCACCGGCGCTGCCAGAGGACGAGGTTCTGGCGCAACTGATCTTCGGCCGCTCGATGTCCAATCTCTCGCCGCTGCAGATCGCCCAGCTTGCCGACGCGGCCGCGCAATTGGCCGGCGCCGGCGGCACGACCTCGCTGCTGGACAATCTACGCAGCGCGATCGGCATCGACGATCTCGACGTGACGACCGACGAGAAGGGCGGCACCGCGGTTTCGGCCGGCAAGTACCTCAACGACCGTACCTATGTGACAATCCAGAAGGGCGACAAACCGGGCTCCGGCAAGGCGACGATCGATCTCAACGTCGGGAGGGGCGTGAAGCTGCGCGGCGAGGCCAACGACGCGGGCGAAGCCAAGGGCGGCGTCTTCTACGAACGCGAATATTGACGGTGTTGCCCGCCCCGGCGGGCTGAAGCGGACTTTTGGCGCGCCCGCGACGCCCTGTCCGCCGACAATGTCTTGATTTGATTGCCCTGTTAATTTTTGGAAATGTGCTGTGGACTAACAAATTTGCGTCAAGGCTGTCGCTATCACGCCAACCGGGCCCATTCCAAAGTTGCACATTCCCCACCATGTTCCAATTCCAAACCGGCTTTTGACATCACGGCCTGGATGCGGAATGTTAAAAGGCAGAAAGCCAAACAATGGGAGTCAGTCATGGCAATCTACAAAAGTAACGGTGACCGCGTTCCGGACCACATCCTGGCGATGGCCGAAGCGGCCAAGTCGGGCACGGTGGACCGCCGTGAATTCCTGGCTTTGGCCAGCGTTTTCGGTGCATCGACGGCAATGGCTTACGGCATGCTCGGTCTCGCCGTGCCGACGCCGGCCAAGGCCGAGGACGTGCAGGGCAAGAAGGGCGGCGTGCTGAAGGTCGCCATGTCGATCAAGGATCCCAAGGATCCACGCACCGCCGACTGGTCGGAAATTGCGAACGCCGAGCGCCAGGCGCTCGAGCCGCTGGTGAAGTACACGAAGGAGTACACCTTCGCGCCTTACCTGCTGGCAAGCTGGGACATCAACGACGACGCCACTGAATACACGCTGCATGTGCGGCCAGGCGTCGAATGGAATAACGGCGACAAGTTCACCGCCGACGACGTGATCTACAATTTCACCCGCTGGGCCGACAAGGCAGCGGAAGGCAACTCGATGCCTGGCCGCCTCGGCAGCCTGGTCGACGACGGCACCAAGAAGCTGCGCGAAGGCTCCGTGGTCAAGGTCGACGACATGACGGTCAAGCTCAAGCTGAGCAAGCCCGACATCGCGATCATCCCGAACATGTGCGATTACCCGGCACTGGTCGTGCACAAGACCTTCGATGAGAAGGGCGCCAACTTCAAGAATTGCCCGATCGGCACCGGCCCGTTCGAGCTTGTCTCCTACGATGTCGGCCAGAAGGTGGTCTACAAGCGCCGCGAGACCGGCAAGTGGTGGCAGGGCGAAGCTTTCCTCGATGGTGTCGAGTTCATCGATTACGGCACCGATCCGGCGGCGACGGTTTCGGCTTTCGAATCCGGCGAAGTCCAGACCAACCACGAAACGACCGCCGACTACATCAAGATCATCGCTGATGTCGGCGCGCCGGTTTCGGAGGTCGTCACGGCGGCCACCGTGGTGTCGCGCTTCAACATCACCCACAAGCCCTATGACAACCAGAAGGTTCGTCAGGCGATGTTGCTTGCGGTCGACAACGCCACGGTGCTGCAGCTCGGCTACGGCAATGCCGGCACCCCGGCTGAAAACCACCATGTCGCGCCGATCCATCCGGAATATGTCAAGCTGCCCGAGGTCAAGCGCGACATCGCCAAGGCCAAGCAGATGCTGACGGAAGCCGGCGTGATCGATTTCGAGCACGAACTGATCAGCAACGACGAAGACTATCACAAGAACACCACGGACGCGATCGCGGCCCAGCTGCGCGAAGCGGGCATCAAGGTGAAGCGCACCGTGCTGCCGAGCTCGACCTTCTGGAACGACTGGACGAAGTATCCCTTCTCGCAAACCAACTGGAACATGCGCCCGCTGGGCATCCAGGTCATCTCCATCGCCTATCGCTCCGGCGAAGCGTGGAACGAGACGGCCTACGCCAATCCCGACTTCGACAAGAAGGTCAACGAGGCGCTCGGCATCGCCGATGCGGAGAAGCGCAAGGTTGTGATGAAGGACATCGAGCAAACCCTGCAGGATTCCGGCATCATCATCCAGCCTTACTGGCGCAAGCTCTACATCAACATCAAGCCCGAGGTGAAGAACCACTCGATGCACCCGACCTATGAGCACGACTTCGGCAAGGTCTGGCTCGAACAGGCGTGATCCTTTTGCGATAAATATGAGGGGCGTCAGCCCCACGTATTTGCAGCTTCGTCGCCGTTGCGTATTGTGCAACGGTGGCGGAGCCTCACAAGGTATCCGACACAGGGTTGAACCTATCTGACCCCAACCCGGCCGGCAGGGGAGCGCGCATGTTCTCATTCATTGCCAGACGCATCGGCACGATTCTGCTCACGATGCTATGCCTGACGCTGGTCGTCTTCTTTCTCGTCAATCTCGAGCCCAACTTGAAGAAGCTGGCGATCAGCCAGACCGAGATGCACACGTCGGCCGAACAGCTCGAAAGCTGGCTGGCCAATCACGGCTACCGGCAGAACTTCTTTGCGCGCTACGGCCAATGGCTGGGCGTCCTGCCCAAGCAGCCGATCACCGATCCTGCCACCGGCAAGGTGACGCAGCGCTTCTCCTTCTGCAACGACCCGGTCGAGCCGAAATTCTCCGGCGTGCTGCAGGGCGATTTCGGCTGTTCGACCAAGTTCAAGACGACGGTCGCGGCCAAGCTGTTTCCGGCACTCGGCGCCACCGGCATATTGATGTTCTGGGTGCTGGCGGTGATGGTGCCGATCTCTTTGCTCATCGGCATCCTTGCCGGCATGCGCGAAGGCTCGCGAACGGACCGGACCCTGTCGGTGGCCTCGATCGCCTCGACGGCGACGCCCGAATATGTGTCGGGCGTCATCTTCACCGTCATCTTCGCCTCATGGTTGGGCTGGCTGAACGGCTCGGCGGCATCCGCCAGCCAGGGCATCACCTTCTACAATTTCACCCTGCCGGTGATCACGCTGGCGATCTACGGCACCGGCTATATCGCACGCATGACACGGGCCTCGATGGTCGAGGTGATGACGCAGCAGTATATCCGCACGGCCCGCCTCAAGGGGCTCTCCTTCGGCAGTGTGGTGATCAAGCATGCGCTACGCAACGCGCTGATCGCGCCTTTCACCGTCATCATGCTGCAGTTCCCGTGGCTGCTCACCGGCGTCGTCATCGTCGAGGTGATGTTCCGCTACCAGGGTTTCGGCTACACGCTGGTCGAGGCCGCCGGCAACAACGACATCGACCTTCTGCTCGGCTGCTCGCTGGTCTCGGTGTTCATCGTGCTGATCACCCAACTCATCTCGGATGTCGGCTACGCGTTTCTCAATCCGCGCATCAGAGTTCAATAGGGGGCAGGGCGGATGCAGATCGAATATATCGGTGCCTTCGATGTCGTGCTCGGCGTCCTTTGGCGCTTCTGGCCGGTATGGGTCGCGCTAGTCCTGGTGATGGGCGTTAGCTTTACCTACAAGAAGAAGCTCGGGCTCTACGGCCAGCTCTTTGACAGCGGCGTCGGCATTGCCGGCGTCGGCATCTGCCTGTTCTGGCTGTTCACGGCGATCTTCGCCTCGACCATCTCGCCTTTCGATCCGCTGGCCCAGGTGTCGATCATGAAGGATACGCTGCCCGGCGCGATCGAGCCGACTTCGAAGCTCGTCTACTATTTCGGCGGCGACAAGCTCGCCCGCGACGTGTTCTCGCGCATGGTCTATGGCAGCCAGATCGTGCTGATCATCGCGCCGGCGGCGACCGGTTTTGCGCTGATGGTCGGCATCACGCTCGGCCTGCCGGCCGGTTACTACGGCGGCAAGATCGACACGGTGCTGTCGTTCCTCGCCAATCTGGTGCTGGCCTTCCCGGTGATCCTTTTGTTCTACCTGCTGGTGACGCCAGGCATCATGGATACGCCTATCCCGTACGCCCTGGCGGGGCTGTTCTTCCTGTTCCCGATCATCTTCTTCTGCGTGCTGTTCTGGACCCGCTACAAGAACCGACCGGACCGGCTCTATATCCTGCTCGGCCTGACGCTCGTCATCGGGGGCTGGATCTATACGGGCCTCGTCTTCGACAAGGATCCGCTGAGGATCGTCCACATCGATCCCAACCAGCTCAACATTTTCGTGGCGGTGGTGTTCGCTTCCAGCCCCGGCGTGTTCCGCATCGTGCGCGGGCTGACCATGGATATCAAGACGCGCGACTACGTGGCGGCGGCGCAGACACGCGGTGAATCGCCCTGGTACATCATGCTGTGGGAAATCCTGCCCAATGCACGCGGACCGCTGATCGTCGATGCCTGCCTGCGCATCGGCTATACGACGATCCTGCTCGGCACGCTGGGTTATTTCGGCCTGGGGCTGGCGCCCGAGAGTCCCGACTGGGGCACCGCGATCAAGGATGCCAGCCGGCTCTTGCGCTCCTTCATCCACCCGGCGCTGCCGCCGACGATCGCGCTGATGTCGTTCGTGCTGGGCCTGAACCTTTTGGCGGATTCGCTGCGCGAACAGTCGATGAAGGATTGATGGCGGGGCTTCGGGCCCCATCTTCCAGGAAGCAAGGATTGGAGCGACCCATGAACGAGGCAGTTCGAGATCCAGCCAAGACGACCAATGGGCCGATCATCGAGATCGAGAACCTCTCGATCTCCTTCTTCACCCGCAAGGGCGAGATCCCGGCGGTGATGGACTTTTCCTGCACGGTCATGCCCGGCGAGGCGATGGGCATCGTCGGCGAATCCGGCTGCGGCAAGTCGACCGTGTCGCTCGGCATCATGCGCGACCTCTCAAACATCGGAAAGATCGTCGGCGGCCGCATCAAGTTCCAGGGCAGGGACATGGGCGAGATGTCCGACGAGGAGCTTCGGGCGATCCGCGGCAACAAGATCGCCATGATCTATCAGGAGCCGATGGCGAGCCTCAATCCGGCGATGAAGGTCGGCCAGCAATTGATGGAAGTGCCGCTGATCCACGACAAGGTCTCGAAGGAAGAGGCCCATAACCGTGCACTGGAGATGGTGCGCGCGGTCAAGCTGCCCGATCCGGAGCGCATGATGCGCTCCTATCCCCACCAGCTTTCGGGCGGCCAGCAGCAGCGCATCGTCATCGCCATGGCGCTGCTGTCGAAACCGGCGCTGCTGCTCCTCGACGAGCCGACGACGGCGCTCGACGTCACCGTCGAGGCCGGCATCGTCGAACTGGTCAAGGGGCTGGGCCAGAAGTTCGGCACCTCGATGATCTTCGTGTCGCACAATCTCGGCCTCATTCTCGAGACCTGCGACAAGATCACGGTGATGTATTCCGGCGAGGCGGTCGAGACCGGCAAGATCGAGGACGTGTTCGACCGGATGCGCCACCCCTATACGCAAGGGCTGTTCCGCTCGATTCCGCTGCCTGGCGCCGACAAGAATTCGCGGCCGCTGATCTCCATTCCCGGCCAATTGCCGCTGCCGCATGAGCGGCCGAAGGGATGCAATTTCGGACCCCGCTGTCACCATTTCGTCGAGGGCGTCTGCAACGCCGCCGAAATTCCGATGGTTGCCGTCGAGGGGCATGAGGGCCATTTCTCGCGCTGCGTGCGCTTTAACGAGATCGACTGGGAAGCGCTGCCGCCCGGCGCCAAGAAGGTCAACGAAAAGGTCGAGCCCGGCGCGCCGGTGCTCAAGATCGACAATCTCAAGAAGTACTACAAGGTCGGCGGCAGCGAGGTGTTCGGCTCGAGCGAAGGCCGCGTCGTCAAGGCCAACGAGACGATTTCGTTCACCGCGCGCGAGTCCGAAACGGTCGCAATCGTCGGCGAGTCCGGCTGCGGGAAATCGACGCTCGCCAAGGTGCTTTTGGGGCTTGAGACCGCAAGCTCGGGCACCGTGACGCTGGGCAACAAGGAGATCCAGTCTACCGGCATCGAGAGCCGCAATGTCGAGACAGTGTCGTCGATCCAGATGGTTTTCCAGAACCCGTTCGACACGCTGAACCCCAGCCATACGGTCGGCTCGCAGATCATCCGCACGCTGGAGAAGTTCAATGTCGGCAAGACCGTCGCCGAGCGGCGCAAGCGCATGCTGGAGCTGCTCGACCTGGTGAAGCTGCCGCGGGCCTTCGAGACCCGCAAGCCGCGCCAGCTCTCAGGCGGCCAGAAGCAGCGCATCGGCGTGGCCCGCGCCTTCGCTGGCGACGCCAAGGTGGTGGTGGCCGACGAGCCGGTTTCGGCGCTCGACGTCTCGGTGCAGGCGGCGGTGACCGAACTCTTGATGGACATCCAGCGCAAGAACAAGACGACCATGTTGTTCATCAGCCACGACCTGTCCGTGGTGCGCTACATCGCCGACCGCGTCGTCGTCATGTATCTCGGCTATATCGTCGAGCAGGGCACGACGGACCAGATCTTCTCGCCGCCCTACCATCCCTACACGGAAGCGCTGCTCTCGGCGATCCCGATCGCCGACACCAGCGTGGTCAAGAAGCACATCGTGCTCGAAGGCGATATCCCATCGGCGATGAACCCGCCGACCGGATGCCCCTTCCAGACGCGCTGCGGCTACAAGAAGCTGGTGCCGGACAATCTGTGCGAGACGACGGTGCCGCCGGTGAAGAATCTCGGCAACGGCCATATGAGCCTGTGCTGGCTGTCGGACGATGTCTTGGCGAAGATGGAGCCGGTCATCAAGTTCGACAAGGAGCATGCGGCACATGAAGGCGTGCCGGACGACGCGCCGCACGGCACCGGGCCGGGTTTTGCCGGCACCCCGCCCAAGCGCCCGAGGGGCAAGAGGCCGAAGCCGAACTAAAACTTCGCCGGGTCCCGGCCTCAGCTCCCACATTGCCGCAACTGGGCGGCGTAGTCGCGGGCCATTTGGTCGGTGGCGCGCGCGTAGTTCTGCACGCCGGCATCGCCGCGATTGCCGCGTCCGTAGGCCGACCAGCCGAGATAGTAGGCGAGATAGAGACTGTAGGTGTCGTTGCGGGCGACGCCGAAGCTGTCGACAGTCTTGGAATGATACCAGCCGACGAAGTCGATGGCGTCGGCGAAACGGCTGCGGCGCGCTGCCCAGTTGCCGGTCTCCATCTGATATTGCGACCAGGTGCCGTCCAGCGCCTGCGAATAGCCCGCGGCGGTGGAGACATGCTTCCAGGGAATGAAGCCGAGGAGCTTGGTGCGCGGCGGCCGGGCGTTGCTCTTGAAGCCGGATTCCTTGCGCACCGTCGCCATCAGCACCGGAACGGGAATGCCGTATTTTTGTTCGGTGCGCTCGGCGGCGGACTGCCAGTTGTCGAACCAGCCGTCATTCTGGTCGAAGACGGCGCAGACATTGTTGATGTGGCTGGGCGCCGTCGCGCAGGCCGAAAGCGCCAGCAGCACAGAGACACCGACAATTTTACTAAAACTCGAGCTAGGCATCGGCAGACGAATAGGCCGAAATCATAAACGGAGTCTTTCGAGCTTCCTTAACGCCGGCCGAGGCGCCTCGACCCTGGCTCTATCGATATTTCGACGTCGTTCGTCGTATTTGTCTTCATCAGAATGAAAAAATGCCGCCTTGACTAAAATCACGCCGGCAAATGGCGAATTCCTGACAGCTCGCGCCTGAGGTCGGCGCTCTGATAGACGCATGACCGAACCAAGACGAAAACGCGGCGCCGAACGGACCAGCAACCGCGGGCCGGCCGCCATTCCGCAGCTGCCGCCACGGCGCGTGGTCAACCCTTATCCGCCGATGGCGGTGCTTTCGGCCGACCAGATCGAGGCCATTCATCAGGCCTCGATGCATATTCTCGAAAATTTCGGCATCGAGGTGATGAGCCCGCGAGCGCTCGCGCTGTTCGAACGCGCCGGCGCGAAGGTCGATCACAGCTCGATGAATGTGCGCCTCGATCGGGGCATGGTCGACGAAGCGCTGAAGACGACACAGGCCGGCTACACACTTACGCCACGCAACCCGGCTCACGCCGTTTATCTCGGCGGCAACACGATCAACTTCACGCTGGTGGCCGGGCCGCCCAATGTGCACGACATGGAGCGCGGCCGCCGCGCCGGCAATCTCGCCGACTATTGCGATCTCGTCCGGCTGGCGCAGCATTTCAACTGCATCCACATGCTGGGGAACCAGGTCTGCGCGCCGATCGAGCTGCCGGCGAATTCGCGGCACCTCGACACCTACTTCGCCAATCTGACGCTGACCGACAAATGCTTCCATGTCTCGGCGATCGGCCGGGGCAGGGCGCTGGACGGCATCGAGATGATGGCGATCGCGCGTGGCTTGACTCTCGACCAGATCGGCCGGGATCCCGGCGTCACCACCATCATTTCCGTCAACTCGCCGCGCCGCTTCGACGAGATGATGGCCGAAGGGCTGATGACCATGGCCGAGTTCGGCCAGTCGGTGGCGGTGACGCCGTTCACGCTGATGGGCGCGATGAGCCCGGTGACGCTTGCCGGCGCGCTGGCGCAGCAAAATGCCGAGGCACTGTTCGGCATCGTGCTGACCCAGTTGGTGCGGCCCGGCGCGCCGGTGATGTATGGCGCCTTCACTTCCAATGTCGACATGAAGTCCGGCGCGCCGGCCTTCGGCACGCCGGAGAACACCAAGGCCAACATCGCCTCCGGGCAATTGGCGCGGCGCTACAATCTGCCGTACCGCACGACGCCGGGCTCGGCGTCCAATGCCGCCGATGCGCAAGGCGCCTACGAGACGCTGATGGCGCTGTGGGGTGCCGTGCTTGGCCACGGCAACCTCGTCTATCATGCCGCCGGCTGGCAGGAGGGCGGACTGACGGCCTCATTCGAAAAACTCATCATCGATGTCGAGATGATGCAGCACATGATGGAATTCCTGCGACCGATCGTGGTCGACGAAGGCGAATTGGCGGTCGACGCATTGGGCGCCGTGCCCACCGGCGGCCACTTCTTCGGCGAGCCGCATACGCTTGAACGCTATGCCACCGCCTTCTATCAGCCGATGCTCTCCAACTGGCAGAACTACGAGGCTTGGCAGGAGGCCGGCGCGCTTGACACGACGGCGCGCGCGACCCGGCTCTGGAAGAAGGCGCTGGGAGAGTACGTTCAGCCGACAATGGACCCAGCCGTGCGCGAGGCACTTGAAGTCTATATGGCGCGCCGCAAGGAAGCGATCGGGCAGGGCGAGCCGTGACGGTTTTGGAACGCTGGCGCCGCCCCTCATCCGCCTTCCAGCACCTTCTCCCCGTGAAGGACGGGGAGAAGGGAAGCGCTACAGCGCTGGCGACCCCTCTCCCCGTTTTTCACGGGGAGAGGGCAAGGTGAGGGGCAGCGCCGACGTTTGAGGAGAGACATGCCTCTCATCCTGAATCCACTCAGTCATCCAACTCACTGAAACAACGAGAAGAACCCATGAAGTCGCATGCAAAGGTCGTGGTCATCGGCGGCGGTGTTGTAGGATGTTCCGTGCTGTTCCATCTTGCCCGCCACGGCTGGACGGACGTGGTGCTTCTGGAGCGCGATGAGCTGACCTCGGGCTCGACCTGGCACGCGGCCGGCGGCATGCACACCATCAACGGCGATCCCAACGTCGCCAAGCTGCAGAAATACACGATCTCGCTCTACAAGGAGATCGAGGAGCTTTCCGGCCAGGCGACGGGGGTGCATCTGACCGGCGGCGTGCTCTTGGCAGCAACCGAGGCGCGGCTCGACTGGCTGCGCGGCGTCGTCTCCAAGGGCCGCTATCTCGGCATCGACCTCGAGGTGATCTCGGCGAAGGAAGCGGCCGAGTTGATGCCGCTCATCGATCCGAAGCAATTCGTCGGCGCCGTGCGCAACAAGGAGGACGGCCATCTCGATCCCTCCGGCGTCACCCACGCTTACGCCAAGGCGGCGCGGAAGCTGGGTGCGGAAGTGGAGCGCTTCACCAAGGTCGAGGACATCGTGCGCCGGCCCGACGGGCTGTGGCGGGTCATCACCAACAAGGGCGATGTGATCACCGAGCATGTCGTCAACGCCGGCGGGCTTTGGGCGCGCGAGGTCGGCCGCATGGTCGGGCTCGAACTGCCGGTGCTCGCCATGGAGCACATGTATCTGATCACCGAGGACATGCCGGAGGTCGCCGACTGGAACAAGAAGACCGGCACGGAAATCATCCATGCGGTCGACTTCGACGGCGAGCTCTATCTGCGCCAGGAGCGCGGCGGCATGCTGATGGGCACCTACGAGAAAGCCAACAAGGTCTGGTCCGAATTCTCCACACCCTGGAATTTCGGCCATGAGCTCTTGGAGCCGGATATCGACCGTATCGCGCCCTCGCTCGAAGTCGGCTTCCGTCACTTCCCGGCCTTTCAGAAAACCGGGATCAAGCAGATCATCAATGGCCCCTTCACCTTTGCGCCGGATGGCAATCCGCTGGTCGGTCCGGTGCGCGGCCTGCCGGGCTTCTGGGTCGCCTGCGGCGTCATGGCGGGTTTTTCTCAAGGCGGCGGTGTTGGCCTGGCGCTCTCAAACTGGATGATCGAGGGTGATCCCGGCGCCGATATCTGGGCGATGGACGTGGCGCGCTACGGCGACTGGGCGACGATGACCTACACCAACGCCAAGGTGCGCGAGAATTACTCGCGCCGCTTCTCGATCCGCTTCCCGAACGAGGAACTGCCGGCCGGACGGCCGCTGAAGACAACGCCCCTTTACGACACATTGTCGGCCAAAGGCGCGCAATGGGGCGTCGCCTTTGGGCTGGAAGTGCCGCTCTGGTATGCGCCCGAAGGCGTCAAGGACGAGTTCTCGTGGCGGCGGTCGACCGATTTCGACCATGTCGGCAGCGAAGTGGCCGCCGTCCGCAACGGCGTCGGCCTCTCGGAGATCTCAAGCTTTGCCAAGTACAAGGTGACGGGCGAGGGGGCGGCAGCCTGGCTCGACCGTCTGCTTGCCTGCAGGCTGCCCAAGCCCGGCCGCATGACGCTGGCGCCGATGCTGAAGGAAGACGGCAAGCTGATCGGCGATTTCACGCTCGCCAATGTCGGCGAGGGCGACTGGTTCGTCGCCGGCTCCGGCGTCGCCGAGCAGTACCATATGCGCTGGTTCGAGGCGCATCTGCCGAAGGACGGCTCGGTGCAGATAAAATCGCTGGGGCAGAAGCTCACCGGCCTAGCCATCGCCGGGCCGAAGGCGAGGGCGGTGCTGGCCAAAGTCACCCGCGCGGATGTCTCAAACCCGGCGTTCCCCTTCATGGCCGTCGCCACGATGGATATCGGCATGGCGCCGTGTCTTGTCGGCCGCGTCAGCTACACCGGCGATCTCGGCTACGAGATCTGGATGGCGCCGGAGTATCAGCGCGCCGCCTACCAGGCGCTGATCACGGCCGGCGAGGAATTCGGCATCGGCCTGTTCGGGTCGCGCGCGCTCAATGCGCTCAGGCTCGAAAAGAATTACGGCTCATGGGCGCGCGAATACCGGCCGATCTACGGACCGCTCGAGGCCGGGCTCGACCGTTTCGTCGCCTACGGCAAGGAGGCCGGTTCATCGGCAAGGAAGCAGCACTTGCCGAGCGCAAGCAAGGCGGCAAGCTCCGGCTGCGCGCCTTCATCGTCGAGGCTACTGATGCCGACGTCATCGGCGACGAGGCGATCTGGCACGACGGCGTCGTGCGCGGCTGGGTCACGTCCGGCGGCTATGCGCATAATGCAAAGAAGTCGATTGCCATGGGCTACGTGCCGAAGGAGATCGCCGACAGGCCCGACGGCTTCGAGATCGAGATCCTCGGCAAGCGCCACGCCGCGCGCATTCAGGCAACGCCGCTGTTCGATGCCAATTTCGAGCGGATGCGCGCCTGAAAACAGGCGCGCGTCCGCACAGGGCATCAGGCGCTGCGGCGGTTGTCGAGCGCGAAAGCGCCGGGATCGGCAAAGACCAGATAGAGGAAAATGAAGCAGAACGAGATCGCCGCGTCGCCGCCATTGTTGACGGGGAAGAAGTCGCGCGGGAAATGCGCCATGAAATAGGCGATGGCCATTTCGCCGCAGAGCAGGAACGCCACGGGGCGGGTCAACAGCCCCAGCGCCAGCAGGATGCCGCCGGCGAATTCAAGGATTGCGGACGTCAGCGCGAGCCCCGTCAGCGCCCCGGCATGGGCGCCGGCGGGGAAATTGAACAGCTTCTGGGTGCCGTGCTCGGTGAACTGCAGCGCCGTCATGATGCGAAGCACGCCCAGCGCCTGCGGCTGATAGCGGGAGAGACCTTCAAAAAGCTTCATCTAAACTCCATCTTGCCCTTCTCGACCCGCCATAATTTATCGCCCGGAAGCGGACCATTCACTTCCCATGCCCCGCCATCAACAATCGGTGAGTGGGCATGGTTTCATGTCTTCTCGTCCACTCTCTCCATGGTTGCAATCGTCTCTCATAAGTTGTATTGGTGCGCGGATACACCAAATGATCCGGGAATCCAATCGCCATGCAAAAATTCGCCATCAGCCTCTTCGCATTCCTTGCAGGCACGAGCTTCGCCATAGCTGCCGATGCTGGTTGTGATGCCTTCAAATGGCCGGTGACACGCGAGCAGGCCCTGTTTCCGTCAGCGTCCGCCGCCCAGTCCGGCGCGGCCCTGACAGTCGGGCAAGCGGCGGATTTCTCACTTGCAGCGGTCGACACGATCGGCTTCGAAGTTCCGCCTGGACGTGCACCGGCAGCCGGCACGTTCGGCGCGATGGCAAGCGTGACCGTACCGGCTGAAGGCGAGCTCCAGTTCAGCCTGTCCGATGAGGTCTGGATCGATGTCGTCCAAGACGGCCGCGCCGTGAAGTCGGCGGGCTTCAGCCGCGCAAAGACCTGCCCGGGCATTCGCAAGAGCGTGCGCTTCAAGCTGTCCGCCGGTCCGGCCACCGTGCAGCTCAGCGGCGCCAAGAAGGCCGATCTCAAAGTGGCGGTGCTGACGCCGGAGTGACGCCCAAGAGGGCGACGCCGGCGCCGGGCCAGCGCCCCCTCTGCCCGGCCAGACCTCCGCAGCAGCTGCGTTGCGGCTGCGGAGGGTGGACCGGACATCTGCCGCACAACAGGGGCGGCAGTTTCTATCGCCCAGGCGCCAGCAGCGCGAAATGCGCGCCCTGCGGGTCCTGGCATTGGATGATCCACTGCGCGCTCGGCACCTCCATCGGTCCCATCAATACCTTGCCGCCATTGTCGGTGACGCGCTTGGCGGCGGCGTCGATTGCGTCGACGTTGAAATAGAACTGCCAGACCGGGACCGGGATCTGCGGCGGCTTGTTCATCATGCCGCCGCCGGATTCGGGGCCGGCGCCGAAGGTCTGGTAGATGCCCATCTCGCCCATGTCGAACTGACCGACGCTCTCCCAGCCGAACTGGCTGGAATAGAAGTCGAAAGCGGCTTTCCAGTCCGAGGTGTAGAGCTCGTGCCAGCCAACATGGCCGGGCGTGGTAGCGGGTACCGGCGGCTGCTCGGGCTGGTTGGGCTGCAGGAACATTAAGGTCGCGCCCTGCGGGTCGGCGACGACGGCGAAGCGACCGACGCCGGGAATATCATCCGGCGCGCGATGAACGGCACCGCCGGCCTCCTTGAGCGCCTTCGTCGAGGCATCGACGTCCTTGGTGTAGATGTAGCCGAGCCAGGCCGGCGGCATGCCCATCTTGGCGGCATCCTCTGGCATCGTCATCAAACCGCCGACGCCGCGCAGGCTGGAATTCATCACGATATAGCGCGGCATGCCCGGCGCCTTGTCGAAGGGCTCGGCCCGCCAGCCGACGACGGCAGTATAAAAAGCCTCGGCGGCGTCGAGGTCGGTGGTCATCAGTTCGTACCAGAAGAAGGGTTTTGCGGCATTCGGCATGGTCGGTCTCCTCACCGGTTCAGGCAGCGATCGCGGTTCCGATCCATCATAGGACGATCTCGGCGACAGAAATCCGACATCTGGACCAGAAATCGAGAACGGCAAGGCGCTCATGCGTGTCACTCAAAAATGCGCAGCGGTTTTTGGGCGGCCGACACGCATCAAAAACGGAGCTTAAAGTGCGTCGCCCGAATCCGTTTCTGCGCGAAGTGCTTCAGGCCCCGCGATCTTGCATGGCCCGGGGTTTTGGACTTTGCTGCGGGCAAAATGAGGGGGCTGTCTTCCATGCGTCGAATGTCGCTTACGCCGGAGCTTGTGGCTTTGTGCCATCGCGAGGAGCTCGACCCAGGTCCGAGCGGGGACTGGACGCAGCTTAACGACGACGATTTCCGCGCGCTCGCCTCGCGCCTGTCAGACGAGGCCGACGAGGGGCCGCTCTGGGTGTTCGCTTATGGCTCGCTGATCTGGAAGCCGGCGTTGGAATCCATCGAGCAACGCCGCGCCTCCGCCTATAGCTGGCATCGCTCCTTCTGCCTCGACATGGTGCGCTGGCGAGGCAGCGCCGCGCAGCCGGGATTGATGATGGCGCTCGAGCGCGGCGGCCGTTGTGACGGCGTCATCTATCGTCTGCCGGATGGCGAGAAGCCCGCCCAGATCGAGAGATTGCTGCGGCGAGAAATCGACCATCATGAAAGCGTCAGTTCGGTCCGCTGGGTCCCGGTACGCACGGCGCAAGGATCGCTGCGAAGCGCTGAGCTTCTGGATCGGGGTGACGGGCAGGGGCACGTCGCTGAGGCAGCCGCTCGAAAGGGTGGCAAAGACACTGGCACGCGCATGCGGCCATGTCGGTTCCGGCGCCGAATATCTTTACAACACCGTCAGCCACCTCGAAACATTCGGCATCCATGACCGCAATCTGTGGCGCCTGCAGGAACTCGTGGCAGACGAGATCAGGTCGATCCATCCCTCCAGGATTGAAAGCGCTGAACCGACAGACATCGGCGTGGCGATAATATGAGTACGACTATCATGTTTTGTCCAAGCAATACAGCAGCTTGGCCGAAAATTGACCAATGGATAAAAAAATAAAACGTGCTAGCCTTCCTCAAAACAAACAAGGGGAACTGGAATGGCGACTGGTCATTTCATCGAAGGCATAGCCGGCGGCCGGCTGTCTGCGGAGCAATACGCCGATAATTTTTCCGACCTGCACCCGCCGCTCGATCACCACGAGGCGCTGGTTGAGGCCGATCGCTGCTATTTCTGCTACGATGCGCCGTGCATGAATGCATGCCCGACCTCGATCGATATCCCGTTGTTCATCCGGCAGATCGCGACCGGCAATCCGCTGGGCTCGGCCAAGACCATTTTCGACCAGAACATTCTTGGCGGCATGTGCGCCCGCGTCTGCCCGACGGAGACGCTGTGCGAAGAGGTCTGCGTGCGCGAGGTCGCGGAGGGCAAGCCGGTGCAGATCGGCCGGCTGCAGCGCTATGCGACCGATGTCGCGATGGATGAGGGCAAGCAGTTCTACAAGCGCGCCGAACCGACCGGAAAAACGGTCGCCGTGGTCGGCGCCGGGCCAGCGGGCCTGGCGGCGGCGCATCGCTTGGCCCGCCACGGCCACGATGTGACGATCCTCGAAGCACGGCCGAAGGCCGGCGGCCTCAATGAATACGGCATCGCGGCTTACAAGAGCGTCGACGATTTCGCTCAGGCCGAGGTCGACTACGTCACCGCGATCGGCGGCATCGACATCCAGAACGGCAAAGCGCTCGGACGGGACTTCCAGCTTTCCGACCTGATCCGCAACTACGATGCGGTGTTCCTTGGCCTCGGGCTCGGCGGCGTCAATGCGCTGCGCGCCGAAGGCGAGGATACGGATGGCGTCGCCAACGCAGTCGAGTTCATCGCCGAACTCAGGCAGGCAAGCGACCTTTCCAGCCTGCCGGTCGGCCGCCGCGTCGTCGTCATCGGCGGCGGCATGACGGCGATCGACGCCGCGGTGCAGTCGAAGCTGCTCGGCGCCGAGGAGGTGACGATCTGCTACCGGCGCGGCCAGGAGCATATGAATGCCTCCGGCTTCGAGCAGGATCTGGCCGCCGCGAACGGCGTCACGATCCGCCACTGGCTGCAGCCGAAGCGCGTCATCGCTGAGAACGGCAAAGTGTCGGCGATCGAGCTCGAATACACAGCCATGAATGGCGACAAGCTCGCCGGTACCGGCGAAATGCTGAGGCTCAACGCCGACCAGGTGTTCAAGGCGATTGGCCAGAGCTTTGTGCCGGCTCATCTCAACGGCAGCGTTGCCTCCATCGAGCTCGATGGCGGCCGCATCAGGGTCGATGCCGAGGGCCGCACCTCGCTGGCGAAAGTCTGGGCGGGCGGCGACTGCATCTTCGGCGGCGATGACCTGACGGTCTCGGCCGTGGCGCAAGGCCGCGACGCCGCCGAATCCATCCACCGGGCACTGACCTCTAACGGGAGGGCATGAGCATGGCAGACATCCGCAACACCTTCGCCGGCATCAAGTCGCCAAATCCGTTCTGGCTGGCTTCGGCGCCGCCGACCGACAAGGCCTATAATGTCGAACGCGCCTTCAAAGCCGGCTGGGGCGGCGTGGTCTGGAAGACGCTTGGCGAAGAGGGCCCGCCGGTCGTCAACGTCAACGGCCCGCGCTACGGCGCGATCTGGGGCGCCGACCGCCGGCTGCTCGGCCTGAACAATATCGAGCTGATCACCGACCGCGACCTGCAGACCAATCTGCGCGAGATGAAGCAGGTGAAGATGAACTGGCCGGATCGGGCGCTGGTCGCCTCGATCATGGTGCCTTGCGAGGAGGAAAGCTGGAAGGCGATCCTGCCGCTGGTCGAGGAGACCGGCGCCGACGGCATCGAGCTCAATTTCGGCTGCCCGCACGGCATGAGCGAACGCGGCATGGGCTCGGCGGTGGGCCAGGTGCCGGAATATATCGAGATGGTGGTGCGCTGGTGCAAGCAGTACACGCGCATGCCGGTCATCACCAAGCTGACGCCGAACATCACCGACATCCGCAAGCCGGCGCGGGCCGCCAAAGCCGGCGGCACCGACGCGGTGTCGCTGATCAACACCATCAACTCGATCACCGGGGTCGACCTCGACAGTTTTGCGCCGCAGCCGACCATCGACGGCAAGGGCTCGCATGGCGGCTATTGCGGCCCGGCGGTGAAGCCGATCGCGATGAACATGGTGGCCGAGATCGCGCGCGATCCGGAAACGCACGGCCTGCCAATCTCGGGCATCGGCGGCATCACAACCTGGCGGGATGCTGCCGAATTCATGGCACTCGGCGCCGGCAACGTGCAGGTCTGCACGGCGGCAATGACCTATGGTTTCAAGATCGTGCAGGAGATGATCGCGGGGCTGGAGAACTGGATGGACGAGAAGGGCCACGCCTCGCTGTCCGACATCATCGGCCGCGCCACACCCAATGTCACGGACTGGCAGTATCTCAACCTCAACTATGTCGCCAAGGCGCATATCGACCAGGACGCGTGCATCAAATGCGGGCGCTGCCACATCGCCTGCGAGGACACCTCGCACCAGGCGATCACCAGCATGGTCGACGGCGTCAGGCATTTCGAGGTGATCGAGGCCGAATGCGTCGGGTGCAATCTTTGCGTCAATGTCTGCCCGGTCGAGGGCTGCATCACCATGGAACCGCTGGCCGCCGGCGTGCTGGATCAGCGCACGGGCATACCGGTGTCGCCGGTCTACGCCAACTGGACGACGCATCCGAACAATCCGATGGCCAAGGTGGCCGCGGAGTAGGGAACACTTTTGAAAGAAATGCGGCGCCTTCGGGTGCCGTTTTTCGTTACCTATATTGCAGATAAGAATTATCCATGATAGGAACTATCCATGAATTGGAGCCAAAGATCGTGAAGCTGGGAGAGGGCGTCGAAGCGGCGATCCACTGCGCCGCCATGCTTGCCGGCGTCGACGGCAACAGCACCATGTCGGGCGCGGCCATGGCCGAGGCGTTCGGCCTGTCGCCGAGCTATCTCTTGAAGCATCTCAATCAGCTGACAACGGCGCGCATCCTGGAATCGGTGCCGGGGCCGGCAGGCGGCTACAGGCTGGCGCGACCGGCCGAGCGGATCACGCTGCTCGACATCGTGCTTGCGGTCGAGGGCAGGGAGCCGGCCTTCCGCTGCGGAGAGATCCGCCAGCGCGGGCCGGTCAAGCTAGACGCGTCGGCCTATGTCAAACCGTGCGGCATCAATGCCGCGATGCTGAAGGCCGAGCGCGCCTATCGTGCCGCCCTTGCCGAGGCAAAGCTCTCCGACATCGTCGCCGATTTCATGAACGACGCCGATCCCCGCACCGTCGCCGCAAGCTGCGCCTTCGTCGAACGCCATCAGCGGCTGCAGAAAGTTCAACAACCAAGCAAAGCGTGAAAGGTAAGAGAATGAAACAGAGGCTGCAATTCTTCGCCAAGGCGCCTGAAATCATGAAGGCGGTGATGGCGCTCAACAAGGCCGTCGAGGAGTGCGGGCTGGAAGAAAGCCTGATGCACCTGGTCAAGCTCAGGGCTTCCCAGATCAATGGCTGTTCCTATTGTGTCGAGATGCACAGCCGTGAGGCAAGGCGGGATGGCGAAACGGAGCAGCGGCTTTATCTGGTCGCCGCCTGGAAGGAGTCGCCGCTGTTTTCCGAGCGCGAGCGCGCCGCGCTCGGCTGGACCGAGAAGGTGACGAACATCTCCGACAACGGCGTTCCGGACGATCTCTACGCCAGGACGCTGGAGCAGTTCTCCGAGGAAGAGCTGGTCAAGCTGACAGTGGTGATCGGCATGATCAACACCTGGAATCGGCTCTGCGTGTCCTTCCACGCCATCCATCCGATGCCGGCCGCCAAGGCTGCCTGACTATCCAAAGCCGCGCGGATCCGAAGACAGTTCCGCGCGGCTTTCATTTGCCGCGCGCCTGCTGCTCGGCGGCGCCTTCGTCATTGACGGCCTGCGCAACGTCCAGCACAAGACCTGCTCATCCCGATGATGGCGGCACGCGGCGTGCCGAGGCAGGCCGGTATTGTGGCTGGGCATTGTCCTGCTGTCATGGCCGGACTGCTGGTGATCGGCGGCTTATGGACCGGGCTGGCGGCAAGCCTGACCCTGTTCCTGATCGTCGCGACGCCGATGTTTCACAATTTCTGGGATCATCAGGGCCGGATCGCGCCTCACGCATAAACGGCTTCGTCGCCAATGTCGCCCTGGCCGCGGTTCCTGGCGCTGGTCACGCACTATGCCTGACAACCGCACTTGGATTCCCTGCAATCGATGGCGCCGCGTTAATCGGTTTGTCGCGATTGTCCTGTATTAGCAAAAACAGGTTCGCCCGTCGGAGCGTTCATGAGCAGAGCTGGACTGCATTCTGGGCACGCGTTTCGGATGCCTTCCACCAGGCGCTGTTGCCGTTCCGTGCAGTCGCGGGAGCGTTCGGCCAGCATCCGAGCGACATTCAGATATGGTGCTTTCTGTGCGGCGTCTTCTTCCTGGCGGTCGTCGCCATACAGACCTATGGCGACATCATGCTCAGGCGACGCGGCGCCTTTGCCACCGGCAAGGTGATCGGCATCGACAAGTCGAGCGACGGCCCGGACACGCCGATCATCGAATTCGCCGACCGACTGGGCAAGACCTGGCATTTCTACTCGCACCTGCCGGTCAACGGAACGACCGGGAACGTCGGCACAGCGGTCGAAGTGATCTATGACCCACTCCACCCGAAGCAGGCGCGGGAAGTGGGCCGCCCGCTGATGAAGGCCGTCCACCTGGCTGTCTGGTATGCGGTCGTCGCCGGGCTGATGATGCTGGCCTTCCTGCCCGGCCTCATTTCCAATTGATCATTCAGGCGGCGAAGCGCAGGCCGCCGTCGCAGGTCAGCACCTGGCCGGTCATGAAACCGTTGGACACCAGGAAGGCGATCGCGTCGGCGACGTCCTCGGCGCGACCGATACGGCCGACCGGCGTCTTTCCGGCGTACTCGGCAAAGACCGCCTGCCGCTCTTCGCCCGATAGAAAATCCCACCAGGGCGTATCGATGACGCCGGGGGCCACCACGTTGACGCGCAGCGGCTTCAGTTCGACGGCCAGGATCGGGACTACGGTCAAAAGCATGCCGTTGATGGCGCCGATGCCGGCAATGCCGGGTGCTGCGATCTGCGCCGAGACGGCCGAAATGAAAGTGACCGATCCGGCTTTGTTCAAGGTCGGCAGGGCCGCTTGCAAGCAGCCTAGCTGCGGCTTGATCTTCTCGTCGACGCCGCTGCCGATGTCGGCAAGGTCGAGGGTCGCGAACGGCCCAAGGCCCCTGCCGCCGCTTGCGGCGAGAACGAGATGGTCGAATGGGCCGAGACCATCGAAGAAGTGCCGGACCGCGTCCGGCTTGGTCGCGTCGAAAGCGGCCTTGCCGACGGTGCCGCCGAGGCTCTTCCAGGCGTTGTTCAGCTTGTCCTCGCTGCGGCCGGTGATCGTCACCTTCATCGTGGGGCTGAGCAGCCGTTTGGCTGTGGCAAGGCCAATGCCAGACGAGCCGCCGATGATAACGCAATGTTCGATGCTCATGAATGCTGTTCCCTGGATGTCGCGGAAGATTGTCCGGTCAGTTCGAGGCTGAGCGCCCGCAACCGGCTGCGGGCTCTTTCGTCATAGGCCTGGGCATCGGCGCGCGCTTCCCGCTGGCCATCGAAATAGAGGCCGCTGCGCCCTTCGAGCGCCGGAGATATTGCCAAGTTGAGGATCGCGTCGGCGCCGGTCTCGACCGAGCTCCACGGTGTGATGCCGGCCTGCCGGACCATGGTGGTATCCATGTAGCTTGCCGGATGGAGTGCATTGACGGTGACGCCGCTGCCTTCGAGCTGCTCGGCCAGATCGATGGTGAACAAGATCTGCGCCAGCTTGCTCTGGCAATAGGCGCGCACGCCGCTGTAGCCGCGGGCCAGATTGACATCGTCGAAATCGATCGCCTGCTGGCCGGCGGAGGCGACATTGACGATGCGCGCCGGCGCACTTGCCTTCAGCAAGGGCAAAAGCTCCGACGACAGCAGGAAGCCTGCGAGATAGTTGACGGCGAAGCGCATTTCGTAGCCGTCGGCGCTCACTTGCCTTTTTGCGCCTTCGCCGCCCGTGCCGACGCCGGCATTACTGATCAATATGTCGAGCCGGTCGGTTCCTGCCCGCACGGCGCCGGCAAGGCGGCGCACTTCGGCGAGCGACGAAAGATCCGCAAGCAGAAATTCGGCGTTGCCGCCCTCGGCTTCGATGGCAGCGACTGTCGCCTTGGCGCGAGTTTGGTCGCGGCCATGCACCAGCACGCGGGCGCCGGCAGCGCCGAGCCTTTCAGCGACCATGCGGCCAACCCCGTCGGTCGAGCCGGTGACGAGAACGGTCTTATTCTTAAGTTCCATGTTCAGAGCCTCCTTATGCTGCTCTGAACGCAAGATGGGGCGCGGCGCGCAGGCCAAACAGTTCAAATTTTATCCTGGTATCGATACTGCTATAATAGCTGCATGGATGCCGTGCCCCATTCCCCTGAGGACAGCCGCCGCCGCGAGCTCGGCGCTTTCCTGCGCTCGCGCCGGGAGCGGCTCTCGCCTGCCGACATTGGGATTGCGAGCGGCGCCAGGCGGCGTACGCCCGGGCTGAGGCGCGAGGAAGTGGCAATGATCGCCGGCGTCGGCACCACCTGGTACACCTGGCTGGAGCAAGGGCGGGACGTGCGGCCCTCGGTCGAAGTGCTGACCGCGCTCTGCGAGGCGCTGCGCCTGGACACCGTCGAGAAGCGGCATCTGTTCATCCTTGCCGGCCGCCAGCAGCCGGAGCAGCGCGCGGCGACCTCTGAAAAGGTCGACGCCACACTGCTGCACATGCTGAGGAGCCTCGTCTTGCAGCCGGCTTATGTGGTTGGCCGGCGTTGGGACGTGCTCGCCTGGAATCCGGCGGCGGTCGCCGTGTTCGGCGACTATGGCCTGCTGGAGGGCGATGCCCGCAACATCGTCCATCTGGTGTTCACAAGCCCGCATCACCGCCGGCTGCTGGTCGATTGGGAAGAGCTTGCCCGCGTGGTGCTCGCTTCGTTTCGCGCGGAGAGCGCCAAATATGTTGGCGATCCGGATTTCGAGCGGCTGATCGCGCTGATGATGCGCTCAAGCCCGGAGTTCCGTGATTGGTGGCCGCGGCGGGACGTGGCGAGAAGGCTGACGGGCGTGAAACACGTCCGCCATCCCACAGCCGGCCCGATGGCTTTCGAGCATATGAGCCTGTCGATCGACGACGGCTCAGACATGCGGCTGATCGTCTACACGCCATTGCCCGAGCAGAATACGATCGCCAAGCTCAAGAAGCTGCTGGAAGAGAAGCCCGCCGAGCGGCGCAGCGCCTGATCTTCGCCCGACCTAAGCTTTCGGCTTCAGCCCATCGAGGAACAGTTGCTCCAGGAACCGGGCAGCATCCTCGAAGCGGCCGTCGCCGCCGCGGTCGGAGCCGAGCACGGCGCGCACCTGGACGTCGAAATCGGCGTAATGCTGCGTCGTCGCCCAGATCGAGAAGATCAGATGCCAGGGGTCGGTGCGGGCGATCTTGCCGGCGCGCATCCAGCCCTTGATGACGGCGGCCTTCTCCTCGACCAGCGTTTTCAGCTCGCCCTCCAGCATCGGCATGATGCGCGGCGCGCCCTGCAGGATCTCGTTGGCGAAGAGCCGGCTTTCGCGTGGAAAATCGCGCGCCATTTCGAGCTTGCGGCGGATGTAGCTTCTGAGCTCGGTCATCGGATCGCCGATATCGTCAAGCTCGCGGAGCGGCGCCAGCCAGGTGTCCAGCAGCCGCTGCATCAATGTCTCGTGAATGTCCTCCTTGCGGCGGAAGTAATAGAGAAGGTTCGGCTTCGACATGCCGGCGGCTTCGGCAATCTGGTCGATGGTCGAGCCGCGAAAACCGTTGGCGGAGAAGACTTCCAGCGCGGCCTCCAGGATGAGCTCGCGCTTTTCCTGCTGGATGCGGGTGCGGCGTGGAGCTGAGCCTTCCATCGTGTCCGTCATCCTTGCGGGCTGCTGCCGTGTGGGCACTCTGGACCAATTCTCTGGACCAGTTTTTCTCCGAGCCGTGGAGCGCGCTTTCGATGCCGCATTTCCGTTAGTAGTCCCTTGACCGCCGACAGGGCGGTGCTAACGTTTGTCCAACCGGTCAAAATTTTGCGTAGCACGAAAACGCAACGAAGACCAAGCCTTGGGAAGACCAAGCGTTAGCGCACCGAAACAGGTTACAAGGGGAAATCTTGGTCATGTCCAACCGGCTGAAAGTCACGCCGAACGATCTCAGCGCATTCTGGATGCCGTTCACGGCAAACCGGCAGTTCAAGCAGGCGCCGCGCATGTTCGTGTCCGCCAAGGACATGCACTACACGACGAGCGATGGCCGCAAGGTGCTCGACGGCACTGCAGGCCTCTGGTGCGTCAACGCCGGCCATTGCCGGCCGAAGATCACCGAGGCCATTCAGCAGCAGGCCGCCGAACTCGACTATGCGCCGGCCTTCCAGATGGGCCACCCGATCGTGTTCGAGCTGGCGAACCGCCTTGTCGATATCGCGCCGAAGGGCATGGACCATGTGTTCTTCACCAATTCCGGCTCGGAATCGGTCGAGACCGCGTTGAAGATGGCGATCGCCTATCACCGTGTCCGCGGCGAGGGCTCGCGCACCCGGCTGATCGGCCGCGAGCGCGGCTATCACGGCGTCAATTTCGGCGGCATTTCGGTCGGGGGCATCGTCGCCAACCGCAAGATGTTCGGCACGCTGCTCGGCGGCGTCGACCATCTGCCGCACACCCACCTGCCGGAGAAGAACGCCTTCTCGAAGGGCGTGCCTGAGCACGGCGCCGAACTGGCGAACGAGCTGGAGCGTCTCGTCACCCTGCATGACGCCTCGACCATCGCGGCGGTCATCGTCGAGCCGGTCGCAGGCTCGACCGGCGTCATCCTGCCGCCGAAGGGCTACCTGCAGAAGCTTCGAGAAATCTGCACCAAGCACGGCATATTGTTGATCTTCGATGAAGTGATCACCGGCTTCGGCCGTCTTGGCGCGCCGTTCGGGGCGGATTATTTCGGCGTCACGCCGGATATCATGACGACGGCCAAGGGCGTATCCAACGGCGTCATCCCGATGGGCGCGGTTTTCGTGAAGAAGGAAATCCACGACGCCTTCATGAACGGCCCGGAGCACATGATCGAGTTCTTCCACGGCTACACCTATTCGGGCAATCCGATCGCCTGCGCCGCGGCTCTCGGCACTTTGGACACCTACAAGGAAGAAGGCCTGCTAACCCGCGGCGAGGAGCTGGCGCCTTACTGGGAAGACGCGCTGCATTCGTTGAAGGGCGAGCCGCATGTCATCGACATCCGCAATATCGGCCTGATCGGCGCGATCGAGCTTGCGCCGATCGCCGGTAGCCCGACCAAGCGGGCCTTCTCGGCCTTCGTCAAAGCGTTCGAACGCGGCGCGCTGATCCGCACAACCGGCGACATCATCGCGCTGTCGCCGCCGCTGATCATCACCAAGGGCCAGATCAACGAACTGATCGACCATGTTCGCGATGTTCTGCGCTCGATAGACTAACTGCTCAAACCGCTCGGGCGGCGACGGGAACCGCCGCCCGACCGGAGACCTGAAATGAGAGGACTTTGAATGGCCGCCCCCGGCGAGAATCTGCGAATCAATTCAGACCGTTTGTGGGATTCCATCATGGAGATGGCGAAGATCGGCCCCGGCATCGCCGGGGGCAACAATCGCCAGACGCTGACCGATTCCGACAAGCAAGGCCGCGAACTGTTCAGGTCCTGGTGCGACGAGGCCGGGCTCACGATGGGCGTGGACCAGATGGGCACCATGTTCATGACGCGGCCCGGCACCGATCCGGACGCGCTGCCGGTCTATGTCGGTTCCCATCTCGATACCCAGCCGACCGGCGGCAAATATGACGGCGTGCTCGGAGTGCTCTCTGGCCTCGAGGTCGTGCGCTCGCTCAACGATCTCGGCATCAAGACCAAACATCCGATCGTCGTCACCAACTGGACGAACGAGGAGGGAGCCCGTTTCGCGCCGGCCATGCTCGCCTCCGCCGTGTTCGCAGGCGTTCACACGCAGGATTATGCCTATGCCCGCAAGGATCTCGACGGCCTTAGCTTCGGCGACGAGCTGAAGCGGATCGGTTGGGTCGGCGACGAGACGGTCGGCGCGCGCAAGATGCACGCCTATTTCGAGTACCATATCGAGCAGGGGCCCATCCTCGAGGCCGAGAACAAGCAAATCGGCGTGGTGACCCACTGCCAGGGCCTGTGGTGGCTGGAATTCACGCTGACCGGCAGGGAGGCGCATACCGGCTCGACCCCGATGAACATGCGCGTCAATGCAGGGTTGGCCATGGCGCGCATACTGGAGATGGTGCAGACGGTCGCGATGGAGAACCAGCCTGGCGCCGTCGGCGGTGTAGGCCAGGTGAAGTTCTCGCCCAACTCCCGCAACGTTTTGCCGGGCACGGTGATCTTCACTGTCGATATCCGCTCGCCCGATAAGGCGAAGCTCGACGGCATGCGCGCGCGCATCGAGAAGGAGGCGCCGAAGATCTGCGAGCCGCTCGGCGTGAAATGCGCCGTCGAGGCGGTCGGCCATTTCGATCCGGTGACCTTCGATCCGACGCTGGTCGGCCGTGTCCGCACCGCCGCCGAGAAGCTGGGCTACAGCCATATGAACATCATCTCCGGCGCCGGCCACGACGCCTGCTGGGCGGCCAAGGTCGCGCCGGCGACCATGGTCATGTGTCCCTGTGTCGGCGGGCTCAGCCACAACGAGGCCGAGGACATCTCCAAGGAATGGGCGGCGGCAGGCGCCGATGTGCTGTTCCACGCGGTGGTCGAGACGGCAGGAATCGTCGAATGACCGAATAGAAATCACCTCGAAAAAGCCGCTCGCAAAGAAGCGTGAAAAGATCAGGGGAACAGCTATGACCAAAGTCATCAAGAACGGCACCATCGTCACCGCCGACCGCACGTGGAAAGCCGACGTGCTGATGCAGCACGGCAAGATCATCGCCATCGGCTCGAACCTGCATGGCGATCACGAGTTCGACGCCACCGGCTGCTATGTCATGCCGGGCGGCATCGATCCGCACACCCATCTCGAAATGCCCTTCATGGGCACCTATTCGGCCGACGATTTCGAATCCGGCACGCGCGCGGCGCTTTCCGGCGGCACGACCATGGTCGTCGATTTCTGCCTGCCGGCGCCGCAGCAGTCGCTGCTGGAGGCGCTGCAGATGTGGGACAACAAGACCTCGAAGGCTGCCTGCGACTATTCCTTCCACATGGCCATCACCTGGTGGGGCAAGCAGGTGTTCGACGAGATGGCGACCGTCGTCGACAGGGGCATCACCTCGTTCAAGCATTTCATGGCCTATAAGGGCGCGCTGATGGTCGACGACGACGAGATGTATTCCTCGTTCCAGCGCTGCGCCGATCTCGGCGCGCTGCCGCTGGTCCATGCCGAAAATGGCGACGTGGTCGCGGCACTCTCGCAGAAGCTGCTTGCCGCCGGCAATAACGGCCCCGAGGGGCATGCCTATTCGCGTCCGCCCGAAGTGGAAGGCGAGGCGACAAACCGCGCCATCATGATCGCCGACATGGCAGGCGTGCCGCTCTATGTCGTGCACGTCTCCTGCGAGCAGAGCCATGAAGCCATCCGCCGGGCACGCCAGAAGGGCATGCGCGTTTATGGCGAGCCGCTGATCCAGCACCTGACGCTCGACGAGAGCGAATATTTCAACAAGGACTGGGACCATGCGGCGCGGCGCGTGATGAGCCCGCCTTTCCGCAGCAAGTGGCACCAGGATTCGCTATGGGCAGGCCTGCAGGCCGGATTGCTGCAGGTGGTGGCGACCGACCACTGCTCCTTCACCACCAAGCAGAAGCGCAACGGCGTCGGCGACTTCACCAAGATCCCGAACGGCACCGGCGGCCTCGAGGATCGTCTGCCCGTGCTTTGGACCAGCGGCGTCAATACTGGCCGGCTGACGATGAACGAGTTCGTCGCGGTGACCTCGACCAACATCGCCAAGATCCTCAACATGTATCCGAAGAAGGGCGCGATCGTCGAAGGCGCCGATGCCGACATCGTGGTCTGGGACCCGAAGCGCAAGAAGACGATCACGGCCAAGAACCAGCAGTCGGTGATCGACTACAACGTCTTTGAGGGCTTCGAGGTGACGGGGCTGCCGCGCTTCGTCTTTTCCCGCGGCGAACTGTCGATCGAAGAAGCGGACGTCAAGGCCAAGGTCGGGCACGGCGAGTTCGTGGCGCGCGAACCGAACGCCGCCGTCAACCGCGCGCTTTCGACCTGGAAGGAGATCAGCGCGCCGCGCAAGGTGGAGCGCACGGGCATTCCGGCGACCGGAGTTTGAGCGTGCGCGCAACTCACCTTCTGACCGGGGCAGCCGTGCTGCTGGCCGCCGGCCAAGCTTTCGCCGCCGGCATCGATCTCTCCAAACCCTGGGGCAACAAATCCGGCTGCATCAACAAGAACGGCCAGGAGGTCTATGCCGAGGACATGCTGCTGTTGACCAGCGAGGCGCTCGTCACGGTCGCCAGCGCCTGCACCTTTACCGACAAGAGACCCCAGGCGAATGGCTCCCTTGTGGTGACGGCGCAGTGCGAGGCGGAAGGCGAGGAGGGGCAGACGCCGGCCCAGTTCATCATCAAGCGCAGCGCCAAGAACGCCAAGAGACTGGTGATCGCCGACAAGGACGGCAACGCGATGGGAGAAGTCTCCCGGTGCAAATGACGGCGGTCCCGTCGACCTCAGGCAACCAACGCATCCAGTTCCGGCATCAGGACCACGCTTTCCTGCTCGTTGGGATCGGTGCGGGCGATGACCGCCGAAGAGGGCGCTCCGCTCAGATTGGCGGGCAGATGCGGCACGCCCGCCGGAATGTAGAACAGGTCGCCGGCCTGGACGACTTTGTGATGCTCGAGCCGGTCGCCATACCAGGTATGGACCTCGCCGGAGAGCACATAGATCGCGGTCTCGTGGTTCTCATGCATATGCGCCTTGGCGCGGGCGCCGGGCGGCATGGTGAGAAGGTGCATACAAATGCCGGAGGAGCCGACGGTTTCGGCGGCTATACCGGCGAAATAGCTCAAGCCTTGCTTGCCTTCATAAGTGCTTTCAGGGCGAATAAGGTGGCATGTGGGTTTAGGCGACATCGGCAAGGCTCCGGGCGTCGATCAAGTGGGACTGGACGAGTGGAAAGCAAGGCAATCGTAAAATCAACCGGATTCCGGCCGGCGCGGCAGCGGCTGCGAAAGACAGGTTTCTGCCGATGAGCGGACAGTCGCCAGCCGTCGTTTCGGCAAGCAAGCTCGGCCTCACCTTCCAGACCAATGACGGTCCGGTGCAGGCGCTGTCCAATGTCGATCTCACCATCGGCAAGGGTGAGTTCGTCTCCTTCATCGGCCCCTCCGGCTGCGGCAAGACAACCTTGCTGCGCGTTATCGCCGATCTGGAGAAGCCGACCTCGGGAACGATCTCCGTCAATGGGATTTCGCCGGAGCAGGCGCGCGAGAAGCGGGCTTACGGCTATGTCTTCCAGGCGGCGGCGCTGTTTCCTTGGCGCACGATCGAGCGGAATGTGGCGCTGCCGCTGGAAATCATTGGCCTCAGCCAGGCCGAGCAGGCGGAACGCATCAAGCGAACCCTCGAACTCGTCAACCTCTCCGGCTTCGAGAAGAAGTATCCCTGGCAGCTGTCCGGCGGCATGCAGCAGCGCGCCTCGATCGCGCGCGCTCTCGCCTTCGACGCCGATTTGCTTTTGATGGACGAGCCGTTCGGCGCGCTCGACGAGATCGTGCGCGACCATCTGAACGAACAGCTTCTCGAACTCTGGGATTCGACCAACAAGACGATCTGCTTTGTCACTCACTCGATCCCCGAGGCGGTCTATCTGTCGACCCGCATCGTGGTGATGTCGCCGCGGCCGGGCCGCGTCACCGACGTGATCGAATCTACCTTGCCCAGGAAGCGGCCGCTCGACATCCGCGAGACGCCGGAATTCCTGGCGATCGCCGCGCGCGTGCGCGACGGGTTGAGGGCGGGGCACAGCTATGATGATTGAGGGTGCTTGCCAGCGGACGGACACCCGCTGCTTCGACATCCTGGGGCGGAGCAAGCGCGAAGCCGCGCGCGTGGCGGGAGCCGACCGCCGTGATTTCGTCATCCTAGGGCGGAGCGACGCGAAGCGGAGCGCAGACCCTAGGATCCATGCCGTGACCTCGGCCGAAGGCCGTAAGCGGCTCAGAATACCCGACGAGCTGAGCGCGGCGCACGGAGGCGTATTCTGCGCCACAGCGGAGCGTCGAGGTAACGGCATGGATCCTAGGGTCTGCGCCGCGTCGCTTCGCTCCTTGCTCCGCCCTATGATGACGAAAAACGCGCAGCGCCGCGTGCTGCCGTTGCGCCGGGGGAAGGCCTGCTAAATGGACTCCTTCCGTTCCAAGATCATCCCGGTCACCTCAATCCTCGCCGGCGTGGTGGTGCTCTGGTATGTCTTCGCCGTCATCCTCAATGCGCCGTTCCAGCGCGATCTCGACGCCAGAGCCAACGAAACCCCCGGCACGGTCGAATTCATCGGGAAGACATTATCGCAGCCGAAGCCGACGCTGCCGGCGCCGCACCAGGTGGCGGTGAACTTCTTCGAGAACACCTTCCTGCGCAGCATCACCTCGAACCGCAGCCTTGTCTACAATGCCTGGGTGACGCTGTCCTCGACGCTGCTCGGCTTTGCTTTCGGCACGGCGCTCGGCATCGTGATCGCCGTCGGCATCGTGCATGTGACGACGCTCGACCGCAGCCTGATGCCTTGGATCATCGCCTCGCAGACCATTCCCATCCTGGCGGTGGCGCCGATGATCATCGTGGTGCTGGCGGCCATCGGCATCACCGGGCTGATCCCGAAGGCGCTGATCTCGACCTATCTGTCGTTCTTCCCGGTTGCGGTCGGCATGGTGAAGGGATTGCGCTCGCCCGAGCTCATGCATCTCGACCTGATGCACACTTATAATGCCAGCGCCTCGCAGACCTTCTGGAAGCTGCGCGTCCCGGCATCGGTGCCGTTCCTGTTCACGTCGATGAAGGTGGCGGTGGCGGCGAGCCTGGTCGGCGCCATCGTCGGCGAATTGCCGACGGGTGCTGTCGCCGGCATCGGCGCCAAGCTGCTTTCCGGCGCCTATTACAGCCAGACGATCGACATCTGGTCGGCGCTGGTTGCGGGCTCGGTGGTTGCCGCGCTTCTGGTCATGGTGGTCGGCATCGCTGGCCGCCTGGTCGACCGCGCCATGGGCGGGAGGCCGGCATGACCTGGCTGAAACCATCCTGGCAAGCGGTGCTGGCGATCCTTCTTTGCGTCGTCGCCTTCGCGCTCGGCGCGATGTCGACACCGGAAGCGGCTGCGCTGGCCGAGCCTGCCGCGACGGTTGCCTACCCGTATATGGGCACCAAAGGTCTCATCCTCGGATTGCTGCTGATCGCGGCGCTGGTTTCGACGGTGAGACTCGCGCCACTTGTCGAAGCCGTTGTCTTGTTCGTCGGCGCCCATGTCGCAGCGTGGCTTCTGGTCAAGGGCATCGGAGGCTTCGAGGGCACGGCACTGGCGCCGTACTTTCTGGTTCTCGCGGCCGACTGGTTGCTTGCCTGGCGCTGCGTCGCGCTGTTGTCCTCGCTACGGCCTGCAGCCAGTGGGGCCAAAACGGCGCTGCGGCTGATCATTCCGGCGATCTTCGGCGCCTGGATCCTGATCATCTGGGAAGCGGTGACGCGCGGCGCCGGCATTCCCTTCATCCTTTTGCCGCCGCCGAGCGCCATCGGCGCGCGCATGGCCAACTCGCTGCCGATCCTGGGATCGGACGTGCGGCAGACGATCTTCAAGGCAGTGCTGATCGGCTACATCGTCGGCAATCTCGCCGGCTTCGTCGTCGCCATCCTTGCCGACCGTGTGCCGTTCCTCAGGCGCGGGCTGCTGCCGATCGGCAACATGGTATCGGCGCTGCCGATCATCGGCGTCGCGCCGATCATGGTGATGTGGTTCGGCTTCGACTGGCCGTCCAAGGCGGCGGTCGTCATCACCATGACCTTCTTCCCGATGCTGGTGAACACCGTCGCGGGGCTTGCCGCCTCCGGCCACATGGAGCGCGATTTGATGCGCACTTATGCGTCGGGCTACTGGCCGACCTTGCTGAAGCTGCGGCTGCCGGCGGCAATGCCGTTCATCTTCAATGCGCTGAAGATCAACTCGACGCTGGCGCTGATCGGCGCCATCGTCGCGGAGTTCTTCGGCACGCCCGTGGTCGGCATGGGATTCCGCATTTCGACGGAAGTCGGGCGGATGAACATCGACATGGTCTGGGCCGAAATCGCAGTTGCAGCACTGGCGGGTTCGGTCTTTTATGGCGTGGTCGCTCTTGTCGAGAGAGCCGTCACGTTTTGGCATCCCTCTGTCCGTGGTGGATAGGGGCGGTGGGTTTGGGTGCTAACTTCAGAGGGTAAAAACATGAAAAGACTGGTAATTTCTGCTCTGGCCGGGGCGATGTCGCTGGCCGCTTTCCAAGCGATGGCGGCCGACAAGGTGACGCTGCAGCTGAAATGGGTCACGCAGGCCCAGTTCGCGGGCTACTACGTCGCCAAGGCCAAGGGCTTCTACGAGGCCGAAGGGCTCGACGTCGACATCAAGCCGGGCGGGCCGGATATCGCGCCCGAGCAGGTGATCGCAGGCGGCGGCGCCGATGTGATCGTCGACTGGATGGGCGGCGCGCTGGCCGCCCGTGAAAAAGGCGTGCCGCTGGTCAACATCGCCCAGCCGTTCAAGAAGGCCGGCATGGAGCTGGTCTGCCCGAAGGACGGCCCGATCAAGACCGAAGCCGACTTCAAGGGTCACACCCTCGGCGTCTGGTTCTTCGGCAACGAGTACCCGTTCTATGCCTGGATGAACAAGCTTGGCCTCAAGACCGACGGCGGCAAGGACGGCGTCACCGTGCTGAAGCAGAGTTTTGACGTTCAGCCGCTGATCCAGAAGCAGGCGGACTGCATCTCGGTCATGACCTATAACGAGTACTGGCAGCTGATCGACGCCGGCTACAAGCCGGAGCAGCTCACCGTCTTCAACTATTCGGCCATGGGCAACGACCTGCTTGAGGACGGCCTCTACGCGCTGGAGAACAAGCTGAAGGATCCGGCCTTCGAGGACAAGATGGTGCGCTTCGTGCGCGCCTCGATGAAGGGCTGGAAATACGCGGTCGACAATTCGGATGAGGCGGCCGAGATCGTCATGGATAATGGCGGCCAGGACGAGAACCATCAGAAGCGCATGATGGGCGAAGTCGCCAAGCTGATCGACAATGCCGACGGCAAGCTCGATCCGGCCACCTATGAGCGCACCGCCAAGGCGCTGCTCGACCAGAAGATCATCGCCAAGGAGCCGTCGGGCGCCTACACGACCGCGATCACCGACAAGGCGATCAAGTAAGGTCGACCTCGCCAAGTCGAGACTTAACGGGGGCGGGTGACCGCCCCTTTTGCTTGGCTGTGGTAAAATATCCGTGTGCAGGGATACAAGCGGCCTGCCAACCGTTGCAGTGGGGCATCCGCGCGCCGGGGGAGCCGCGGCGGGGCGGATGCGCGCCAGCCAAGGAGGTTCTCCAATGCGCATCCAATCATGGCCGATGCTTTCGGCCTTTGCTGTCTCGACTGCTTTGCTGCTCGCATCTCCGGCCTTGGCCGAAACTGTGAAGTACAATGCGACGCTCGACGGTAGCCAGCAGAGCCCGCCCGTCACCACCAAAGGCAAGGGAACCGCCACATTCACCTTCGACACCGCCAAGAAGAAGCTCAGCTGGAACGTCAAATATTCCGGCCTCAGCGGACCTGCGACGGCTGCTCACATTCACGGCCCGGCCGCGTCGGGTGAAAACGCACCTCCGGTGATCCCATTCAAGAAGCTCAAGAGCCCGATCAAGGGATCGGCGACGCTGACCGACGCGCAGGCAGCCGACCTCGAGGCCGGCAAGTACTACGTCAACGTCCACACCAAGGCGAATCCGGACGGCGAGATCCGCGGCCAGATCGAGAAGGCAGGCGGATCGATGTAGCGGAGTTTCCTGGCAGCAACGAGGGGGGCGACCGCCTCGTTCTGCCGGATCAGGACTTGTCGCGTATCTGTGTCAGCGTGCGGGTCGGCGTGATGGCTTCAGGATCGAGCCTGATCTCGACGATCGCCGGCTTGCCGCTGGCGCGTGCGCGCTCGAAGGCCGGAGCGAAGTCTTCGGTCTTTTCGACGGTCTCGCCATGGCCGCCATAGGCGCGGGCGAGGGCGGCGAAATCCGGGTTCTTGAGGTCGGTCGCCACGACGCGGCTCGGATATTCCCGCTCCTGATGCATGCGGATCGTGCCGTAGATGCCGTTGTTGACGACCACCACGATGATCGGCAGGTCGTATTGCACGGCGGTCGCGAACTCCTGCCCGTTCATCAGAAAGCAGCCGTCGCCGGCAAACGCGATGACCTCGCGATCCGGGTACAGGGCCTTGGCCGCGACCGCGGCCGGCGTGCCGTAGCCCATCGAGCCGGAAGTCGGCGCCGCCTGCGTGGCGAAGCGGCGGAAGCGGTGGAAGCGATGCACCCAGGTGGCGTAGTTGCCGGCGCCGTTGGTGAGGATGGCGTCTTCCGGGAGCGCCTTTTCCAGATAGGTCATGATCGGCCCCATCTGGACGGCGCCGGGGCCGGTCTGAGGCGGCGTCGACCATTCGAGATAGGCGGCATGCAGCTTTGCCGTCTCCGCCGCCCAACCGGGCGCGGCCGAACCTTTGCGTCTGGCGAAAGCCCGCACGAAGGCGGTGGGGGAGGCGTTGATCGCCAGGGTCGGCCGATAGACGCGGCCAAGCTCGCCGGCGTCGGCGTGGACATGCACCAGCATCTGGTCGGGGTATGGGCTTTTCAACAGCGTATAGTCCGAGGACGGCATCTCGCCCATGCGGCCGCCGATGAGCAGCACCAGGTCTGCCTGCTTGATCGCTGCAGCCAGCTTCGGATTGATGCCGATGCCGACATCGCCGGCATAGTTCGGATGCAAGTGGTCGAACAGCATCTGGCGGCGGAACGAGCAGCCGACCGGCAGTGACCACGCCTCGGCGATCCGGGTGACGTCCTGAACCGCCTGAATATCCCAGCGCGTGCCGCCCAGGATGGCAATTGGCCGTTTGGCGGCATTGAGCAGGGCCTCAAGCCGGTCGAGTTCGGCTTCACCGGGGCTTGTTTCGACCGGCGTATGAGCCAGCGCCGGTGGGGCCTCGACCTCGCTGGTCAGCATGTCCTCGGGCAGCGAGATGACGACCGGACCAGGTCGGCCCGACGTCGCCACCGCGAAGGCGCGGGTGACGAATTCCGGGATGCGCGAGGCATCGTCGATCTCGACCACCCATTTGGCGATGTCGCCGAAGAAGCGCTTGTAGTCGACCTCCTGAAAAGCCTCGCGCTCCTTGGCGTGACTGGCGACCTGGCCGATGAACAGGATCAGCGGCACCGAATCCTGCATGGCGATATGAATGCCGGCCGAAGCGTTGGTGGCGCCGGGGCCGCGGGTGACAAAGCATATCCCGGGCTTGCCGGTCAGGCGCCCCTGGCAGTCGGCCATCATCGCCGCTCCGCCTTCCTGACGGCAGACGATGGTGCGGATCGGCGAGTCATGCAGCGCGTCGAGCACCGCCAGATAGGATTCGCCTGGAACGCAGAAGATGCGGTCGGTGCCGTTCGCTTCGAGCGCCTCGACGATCAATTGTCCGCCGGTCTTCATTTTGCTGATCTCTCCAGTTCGGCAAGGATTTCCTCAGTGTGCTCGCCGAGACGCGGCGAGGGGCGCTCATAGACGAGCGGCGTGCCGGACATCACCATCGGCGCACGTACCGTAGGCAGCAAATTGCCATGGCCGTCGTCGAGGTTGAGCTTCATGCCGCGCGCGATCGTCTGCGGGTCGGCGAACATCTGGCCGATCGTGTTGATCGGGCTTGCCGGCACGCCGGCCGCCTCGAGCTTCGCCAGCAGCGGATCGCGATCCCACGTGCTCAGCGACTCGATGATCTGTTCGCGCAGCTTGGCGCGATTGGCGACGCGCGCCGGATTGGTGGCGAAATCCGGATTGGCTGGCAACTCGGTCAGCCCGACCACTGCGCAGAACTTGATGAATTGTCCGTCATTGCCGACCGCCAGAATGATATGGCCGTCCCTGACCGGCAGCACCTCGTAAGGCGCGATGTTCATATGCGCGTTGCCCATCTGCACGGGCGACTTGCCGGAGACCAGATAGTTGAGGTTCTGGTTGCCGAGCGCCGAGATCTGGCTGTCGAAGAGCGCCATGTCGATATGCTGGCCTTCACCGGTCCTTTCTGCGTGGCGGAGCGCCGCCTGGATGGCGATCACCGAATAAAGCCCAGTGAACAGGTCGGAGATGGCGACGCCCGCCTTCTGCGGCTCGCGGCCGACCTCGCCGGTGATCGACATCATGCCGGCCATCGCCTGGATGATGAAATCGTAACCCGCGCGGGGCGCGTAGGGCCCGTCCTGGCCAAAGCCGGTGATCGAGCAATAGACGAGACGCGGGTTGATCCTCTTCAGGCTTTCATAGTCGAGCCCGTATTTCTTGAGACCGCCGAGCTTGAAGTTCTCGATCAGCACGTCGGCCGTGGCGACGAGGCGGCGGAGCGTGTCGGCGCCTTCGGGCTTGGAGAAATCGATGGCGATCGAGCGCTTGCCGCGATTGCAGGAATGATAATAAGCCGCCGAAAGGTTCTCGCCGTCATGGCTCATGACGAAGGGGGGGCCCCATTTGCGGGTGTCGTCGCCGCCGTCCGGGCTCTCGACCTTGATGACATCGGCGCCGAGATCGGCGAGCAACTGCCCGGCCCAGGGGCCTGCCAGGATGCGAGCGAGTTCGATGACGCGGATGCCTTTCAGCGGGGGTTCAGCCATGGATCACCGTGAAGGGTTGAAAGCGCAGCGTCTACCAACAGAGGTCGCCCCTGTCACGACCCATGCAATGGGCCAATGCCGCTAGGGTTTCAGCGTATGATCCGCCCAGGCGGCGAAATCATTCATGATGATGTCGCGGTTGACCTCGTTCAGGCTTTCGTGGCGGGTGTCGGCGTAAACCTTTGAAACCAGATTCGAAAAGCCCATTTTGTCCATCCGCCGGGCAAGGTGGTGAACCGCTTTGCCGTGGTCCGATGCCGGATCCTTCTCGCCGCCGATCAGATTGACGAAGAGGTCGCGGCGCACGCCGGCGAAGCTCGAATCCCTGCCGGCGTAGAGCGCGAGGTTGACCACATCGCGCCACATGGAGACGGAGGCATCCCAGCCGCAGAGCGGGTCGGCGATGTATTTGTCGACCTCGACCCGATCGCGCGACAGCCAGTCGAACAAGGTCCGGTGATTGGGCACGGCCTTGCCCCAGGCCTGGAAGGTCAGCTTGGGCAGCAGCCGAGATGGCACGTCGGAGCCCAGCCGCATCCTTTCCCAGCCCAGGATGGCCAGGGCCAGCCGGCCGAGCAGGCCTTGCGAGAAATTGCCGTTCCAGATCGCTGCGCCATGGACGCGATCGGAATGGCGGAGCACGAAATTCAGCGCGATCGAGGCGCCGAGCGAATGTCCAAAAGCGATGACCGGCAATCCCGGATGTTCAACGGCGATCAGATCATGCACCGCGCCGACATCGGCAATCACCTTGGCGATGCCGTCGGTATCGGCGAACCGGCCGAGCGGCGCATCGGGCGCCTTTGTCGCGCCATGGCCGCGATGGTCATGGGCGTAGACATGGAAGCCGCGCGCGCCGAGGAAGTCGGCAAAGCGGGCGTAACGCGCCGCATGCTCGGCCAAGCCGTGATTGATCTGGATGACGGCGCGCGGGGATATTTGCGCATGTCTCACATAGAGGTTGAGGTCGGCCCCGGTCGGTGAGGCCAGCCTGGTCTGCTTGTCGAATGGCATGTCTCGCTCCCTTGGCGACTGATGGGCGAGGGCTTCGGCTGCGTCAAGAGAGCGCGATCCTTTCGAGCCATGTGGAGTGCGCTTATCGCTCTCCTGGGGATTATTTTCGCGCGACGACAAAGATCGCAATTCTGACACGTCGCCTGTTCTAATGTGGCGAATCCGATACGGTTCGATGATCGCCGGGAGAGCGGGAATGCGGGTTTGGGCAGTATGGGGTTCGGTTGTTCTGGCCCTGGTTGGCGCCGGCGCGGCTCAGGCCGATGTGAAGATGAGCGGCACCTTCGTGGCCGACAGCGCCTGTCCGGCAACGCAAGCCATCAAGAGCGGCAAGAACTCCGGCAACGTGTCTACCCAAGCGGGACAGACCTATCAGCTTCTGGCAGGCAACAAGGACGAGCCTACCCATTATCTCATCCAGGTTCCTGGCGCCGATCCGGAGCGACGCTGGGTGAAGATCAACTGCGGCCATGTCATCGGCGGCAGCGCGTCCGCCACGCCCTCGCCGGCCGATCCGATGAAGCCGTCGCAAGCCGGTTCCGGCAAGCCTGAATATGTGTTCGCGCTGAGCTGGCAGCCCGCGTTCTGTGAGACCAAGGCCAGCAAACCCGAATGCAAGGCGCAGAATCCCAACGAATTCGACGCTTCGCACTTCACGCTGCATGGGCTGTGGCCGCAGCCGAACGGCAATTTCTATTGCCAGGTGTCGGCGGGCGACAAGGCCAACGACAATCCCGCGCATTGGGGAGATTTGCCACCCGTCGAACTCGACGCCAACACGCGCGCCGAGCTCGACCAGATGATGCCGGGCACGGCGTCCAAGCTGGAGCGCCATGAATGGATCAAGCACGGCACCTGCTACGGCAAGAGCCAGCAAGAGTATTTCTCCGACGCGCTCAATCTGATGCGCGCGGTGAACGCCTCGCCAGTGCGCGATCTCTTCGTCAAAAACATCGGCAAGCAGCTGACATCGGAGCAGATCCGCAATGCCTTCGACCAGGCCTTCGGCAAGGGTGCCGGCGACCGCGTGCGCGTCTCCTGCCTTGTCGATCCGTCGAGCGGAAGGCGGTTGATCGGCGAGCTGACGCTCGGTCTCTCCGGTCCGATCGGCCCCGACAGTAAGCTCGCCAGCCTGCTGATCGCCTCGGCGCCGACGAGCAAGGCGGGCTGCCCGAAGGGCACGGTCGACGCGATAGGGTTCCAATAGGACGTGCCACCGCCCGGATTCGGCCACCGAACCGAGCATGATTGCCGGCCGGTAGAGTTCACGACGCGGCGAAAGCGATTGCCGTTCGGCGCTTCATCTCCTACATAGCGCGCAACTCCACCCAATTCGACAGTTCAGTTTCAGGGAAAGCGCGCGTGGCTCGCCAGTTCATCTATCACATGTCAGGCCTGTCGAAGGCCTACGGCACCAAGAAGGTGCTCGATAACATCCACCTGTCCTTCTATCCGGACGCCAAGATCGGCATCCTCGGCCCCAACGGCTCGGGCAAGTCGACCATCCTGCGCATCATGGCCGGGCTCGACAAGGAGTTTCAGGGCGAGGCGTGGCTGGCCGAGGGCGCGACCGTGGGCTACCTCGCGCAGGAGCCGCAGCTCGACAACAGCAAGACCGTGCGTGAAAACGTCATGGACGGCGTCGCCAGGAAGACTGCCATCATCGAGCGCTATAACGAGCTGATGATGAACTATTCCGACGAGACGGCGGACGAGTCG
The DNA here is from genome assembly GCF_001672445.1 of Mesorhizobium sp. WSM3873. Classification (NCBI taxonomy): domain Bacteria; kingdom Pseudomonadati; phylum Pseudomonadota; class Alphaproteobacteria; order Hyphomicrobiales; family Phyllobacteriaceae; genus Mesorhizobium; species Mesorhizobium sp. WSM3873. Next base: position 75,540 of record NZ_LYTM01000004.1, read on the forward strand.
GCCAAGCTGCAGGACGAGATGGACCGGCTGAACCTTTGGGATCTCGAGCAGCAGGTCGAGATGGCGATGGACGCCCTGCAGTGCCCGCCGGCCGATTCCGAGGTGACGAACCTCTCGGGCGGCGAGCGCCGCCGCGTGGCGCTCTGCCGGCTGCTGCTCGAGCAGCCCGACCTTTTGCTGCTCGACGAGCCGACCAACCATCTCGACGCCGAGACCACGCAGTGGCTGGAAAAGCACCTGCGCGACTATCCGGGCTCGGTGCTGATCATCACCCACGACCGCTACTTCCTCGACAACGTCACCGGCTGGATTCTCGAGCTCGACCGCGGCCGCGGCATTCCCTACGAGGGCAACTACACCAAATATCTCGACGCCAAGGCCAAGCGCCTGATCCAGGAAGGGCGCGAGGACGACGCCCGCCAGAAGGCGATCTGGCGCGAGCGCGAATGGATCCAATCCTCGCCGAAGGCGCGCCAGACCAAGTCCAAGGCGCGCATCAAGGCCTATGAGGAATTGGTCGAGCAGTCGCAGAACCGCAAGCCGACCGACACGCAGATCGTCATCCCGTCGAGCGAGCGCCTCGGCAATGTCGTCATCGAGGTCGAGGGCCTCAACAAGGGCTTTGCCGACGAGCTTTTGATCGAGGATTTGTCGTTCAAACTGCCGCCGGGCGGCATCGTCGGCGTCATCGGCCCGAACGGCGCCGGCAAGACGACCCTGTTCAAGATGATCACCGGTCAGGAAACACCGGATGCCGGCTCGATCCGCAAGGGCGAGACTGTGAAGCTCGGCTATGTCGACCAGAGCCGCGACGCGCTCGACCCGAACAAGACGGTTTGGGAAGAGATCTCGGGCGGCGCCGAGGTCATCAAGCTCGGCAAGCACGAGGTCAACAGCCGCGCTTACTGCTCGTCCTTCAACTTCCGCGGCGGCGACCAGCAGCAGAAGGTCGGCAATCTTTCCGGCGGCCAGCGCAACCGCGTGCATCTGGCCAAGATGCTGAAGGGCGGCGGCAATGTGCTGCTGCTCGACGAACCGACCAACGATCTCGACACCGAAACGCTGGGCGCGCTGGAAGATGCGCTCGAAGCCTATGCCGGTTGCGCGGTGATCATCAGCCACGACCGCATGTTCCTCGACCGCATGGCGACCCACATGCTCGCCTTCGAGGGCGACGCGCATGTCGAATGGTTCGAAGGCAACTTCGAGGAATATGAGAAGGACAAGCTGCGTCGCCTGGGCGCGGAAGCGGCAACCCCGCACCGCATGACGCACAAGCGGCTGACGCGGTAGCAAAGTCCATGGGCGGCGAACAAATATGAGGTTCTGAAATGGCTGACTGGTCCGCCGCCCAATATCTGAAGTTCGAGGACGAGCGCACGCGGCCCGCGCGGGACCTGGCAGCACAAGTCCCGGTCGATTTCCCGCGCCGCGTCGTCGATATCGGCTGCGGTCCGGGCAACTCGACGGAGCTGCTGGTCGAGCGCTGGCCGGATGCGGAGGTCAGCGGCTTCGACACCTCACCCGACATGATCGAGAAGGCGAAGGCGCGGCTGCCCAACGTGAATTTCGCTCTAGCCGATGCTTCCGCATGGCAGCCGGCACAGCCCGTCGACGTGATCTTCGCAAACGCGGTCTTTCAATGGCTGCCGGAGCATCCGGCGGTGTTCCAGCGGCTGATCGGGCTGCTCGCGCCGGGCGGCGCCTTGGCCATCCAGATGCCTGATAATCTTGGCGAACCCTCGCATCGGTTGATGCGCGACACCGCGGCCGAGATGCCGTTCTCGGCCAAGCTCAGGAGTGCCGCCCGCGCGCCGCTGCCCGCGGTTTCCTTCTACTACGATCTTCTGTCGCCGCTCGCCGATCGCGTGGATATCTGGCACACGATCTACAATCATCCGTTGGCCAATGCCGAAGCGATCGTCGAATGGGTCAAGGCGACGGGGCTGAAGCCGTTCCTCGATCCGCTCGACGCGGACGAGAGAAAGACATTCCTCGAAAGCTACACCGCAAAGATCGCAAAGGCCTATCCGAAGACGGCGAACGGCAAGGTGCTGCTGCGCTTCCCGCGCATCTTCATCATTGCCAAGCGGGCCTGACCGTTTCCGGTCAACTCATCGCGATAGCCGGAACTGCGATTTAGGCTGGCATAAACCGGCCAAATGCGACAAGGGTAGCGCGCTCCGGCACAAAGGCCGTGCCTCGGACGGATTGGACATGCATCGCGTCATCATCAGCGGCATCGGCGCCGAAATCCCCGAGCCTGTCATCACCAATGAAGAGCTGGTCGAAAGCTTCAACAGCTGGGTCGACACTGAGAATGCGCGCCGCGCCGTCACAGGCGAGACGCTGCTGCAGAAGTCGAACAGCGACTTCATCGTCCATGCCTCGGGCGTGCAGACCCGCCATGTAATCGAACGCGAAGGCATCCTCGATCCGACCCGCATGGCGCCGCGCATTCCGGCCCGGCCGGACGACGTACTGTCGCTGCAGGCGGAGTTCGGCATCGCTTCGGCCAAAAAAGCCATCGCCCATGCCGGCGTGGAAGGCTCGGACATCGATCTGGTGATCTGCTCGGCCTCGCATCATCAGCGGCCTTATCCGGCGATCGCCATCGAGATGCAGCAGGCCCTGGGCACCAAGGGCGCCGGCTTCGACATGGGGCTCGGCTGCTCTTCCGCCGCGGCGGCGCTGCACATCGCGGTCAACCTTGTCAGGGCAGGGGCGCACAAGCGCATCCTGGTGTCGACGCCCGAAATCATCACCGGCCATCTCAACTTCCGCGACCGACAGACGCATTTCATCTTCGGCGACGCCTCGGTCGCCATGATCGTCGAAGGGCTCGACCAGGGCGAGAAGCGGCCGGGACGCTTCGAGGTGCTCGACACGCGCACTTGGACGCAAATGTCGAACAACATCCGCACCAATCTCGGCTACCACACCCGCACTGCCCAGGACGATCCCTACCAGATCAAACTCGAGGGCAATCTGATCAAGCAGGTCGGCAACAAGGTGTTCAAGGAAGTCACGGTCGCGGGCCACAAGTTCATCGTCGAGTTCCTGGCCGAGCATGGTCTGACGCCGCAAGGCATCCGCCGCTTCTGGCTGCATCAGGCCAATGCGCGCATGAATGCGATGATCCTGAAACTCGCCTTCGGCCACGATGTCGACCACGACCGCGCGCCGATGGTGCTGGAACGCCTCGGCAACACGGCGGGCGCCGGCGCCATCGTGGCACTCTCCGAAAATCATGCGGACATGAAGGCCGGCGATTTCGGCCTGCTCTGCGCCTTCGGCGCCGGCTATTCCATCGGCGGCGCGCTGCTGAGGATGTTGTAAACCGGCTCAGGCGGGGACGAACGGCACAAGCATCGGCACGCGCCTGGCATAGTCGTCATATGCGGGGCCGAGCTCGCCGCGCAGGAAGCTCTCTTCCAGCCTGGCCTTGACGACGATGCCGACGAGCAGCAGGGCAGTGCCGGCAACACCCCAGACAGTGCCCTTGGCTGCCATGGTAGCGAGGATCGACACCAGCAGGCCGGTGTAGATCGGGTGGCGGACCAGCCGATAGGGACCGGTGTCGACCACGCGGTGATCGGCTTTGGCGGTGACGGTGCCCGACCACAGCCGACCGAGATGCAAGCGCGCCCACCAGGCGAAAGCGATGCCGATCGCGATCAGGGCGACGCAGATCCAGCCCTCGGCAAGCGTCGGCGTCCACAGCCGCAATCGGCCGACATAGCCGTGCGCCGGCGCGAACAGCAGAAAGGTGCCGGCCAGCCAGAGAACCCGGTAACGGGCCTCAGCCTTGAAGTCCGCGCGCTTTTGCGCTGGATCGGCCCACGCGGCGGCCAGCACCCAAGACACCACCCAGGCCAACCAGAGCGCGGCGATCGCATGTTGAACCTGCATGATCTGAACCCTCCCAAGTTCGCGCCGCCATTTACGCCGCCGGCGCGGCGGCAATGCGGCGGAACGTGAAAGCGTGCGGCGTCTTCAGGTAAGAAAGTCGTGATCGCCATCAAGCGCTGTGATCGGATCATCAGCGCTTTCGACTGGACCGAGTAGCCGAGCGTCTCTAGACCAACGCTATGCAGGAAACGAACCTAGAGCTTTTTCCGTCGGCGGAGCCGACGGCCGACATCGTCGCCGGCCGCAAGCTGACAGCATTGGCAGCGGCACTCTATGCCGCGCCGTCCGATCATTTCGAGACAAGGCCAGTGGACGAATTGCGCCTTGGCTTCGACGGGATCGAGGGTGACTTCCATGCCGGCGCGACGCGGCGCTCCGGCGGGCGCGAGCCCTGGTACCCGCGCGGCACCGAAATGCGCAACGAGCGGCAATTGTCGCTCGTCGCCGCAAATGAGCTCGCCATCGTCGCCCACCGCATGGGCCTCGAGGAGATCAAGGCGGAATGGATCGGCGCCAACCTGATGATCGAAGGCCTGCCGCATCTTTCGATGCTGCCGGCGGGGTCGCTGTTGTTCTTCAAGGGCGGCGTGACGATCAAGATCGACGGCCAGAACAAGCCCTGCCGGGTCGCCGGGCAATCGATCGCCGAACATGTCAACGCGGCGGATCGCGACGCGACGGCCTTGCTGTTTCCGAAGACGGCGAAGAGGCTGCGCGGTCTGGTCGCCTGGGTCGAAAAACCCGGCATCATCAGGACCGGCGAAGAGATTTCGGTGCGGGTGCCGGAGCAGTGGATCTATCGCGCGTGATCGGGCTTCGGCTTTGGATATCGCCGGTTCAAGTCTCGCTCTGAGTGAACTGTTGGAGTGGCTTTGGTCGTCATCCGTAGCGCACCGCGCTCGACCAGGCCGGATCCTCGTGCTTTTGCCAGTAGAGGCGCATCAGACGCTCAGTGATCGCCCCGACCTTGCCATAGGCAACCGGAGCACCGTCGATCATCGTGACGGGCATGATGCCGCCGGCCGTCGAGGTGATGAAGACTTCGTCGGCTGACTTGAGCGCGGCCACGCTGACATCCGCGGCAACCGCGGACAGTCGCGCCTCGGCGCACAGGTCAAACACGGTGCGGCGCGTTATGCCGGGCAGCACGCCGACGGCGGGCGTGGTCAATTTGCCTGCCCTGACACAGAACACGTTGAAGCCTGGACCTTCGGCGAGGTTGCCGTTGAAGTCGAGGACCAGCGCGGTGTCGGCGCCGCGGTCATAAGCGTCGTAGAGCCCGCGCACCAGGTCCAGCCAATGGTAGTTCTTGATCGAGGGATCGATCGAGGCAGGTGGGATACGGACCTTGTCGCTGATCGCGACGTGGAGGCCGCTTCGCAACTGTTCGGCATTGGCGACCGAGCCGAAGGGGACGGCGAAAGCCATGAACCGGTTGATCGCCTGACGCGGATCGCGGCTGAAGGTCGGCGAGGCACCGCGCGTGCACAGCATCTCGACATAGGCGGCGCGATGGCCGGACAGCGCGACGCAATTGTGCAGGATTTCGGCAACGCCGTCGCGGTCGAACGGGATGGTCATGCGAAGCTTTTCCAGCCCGCCGAAGAAACGGTCGAGATGCAGATCGAGACGGAAAAAGCGGCCGTCCCAGACATGGACCGTGTCGTAAGTGGCGTCGGAATGCAGAAAGCCCCAGTCCAGCACCGACACCTTTGCCTGCGACATCGGCAGATATTGTCCATCGAGGTAAGCGACGCCGTTGGGATAGGCATGCGGATCGAGATGACGCTCTGACAGAACGGGTAGTGGCGCGGCAGGCGCGGGGGCGGCTTGGCTCATTTCGCTCCTTCTTCGTCGTTGTGGAAAGGCAGGCTAGCGTCCCGCTTCGAATGAAGTAAGAGCCAGGCCAACGGCGCTGTCTAGCCTAGCCTGTGCTTTACTCGTCCTCGTCATCCTCTTCCAGCAGCCGCGTCGCGCGCCAGCGGGTCAGCACCTCATTGGTCTCGTCGATGACAAAGAAGCGTGCCGAGTCGCGGTCATAGCCTTCGGCCAGCAGTTTGTCATAGTCGGTATGGGTGTGGCGGACATGCGCGATGGTTGCCAGCCACACCGCGATCGTCGGCGGCAAGCTCTTCATATGCACGGCTCCGGCATCGGCGCGGATTTTTTCCATGTCGGAATAGGGGGCGAGCGGCAAGAGCGCGGTGAGCGCCTTGGCAATCGCGCGGCGGCGGCCGGTCGGCGCGCTCATTTCTCCTCGCGTCCGGCAATGGCCGCCTCAGGGAAGGCATCGGTCGACGCATAGTAGGGCTTGATGTCGACGACCGGCGTGCCGTCGAGCACGTCGATGGCGTCGATCTCGATCCGGCCTTCCTCGATATCGAGCGCGACGAGCTTCGCGATGTGCAGGCCGACAGGGTTCGGCCGGGCAGGGGAGCGCAGCGAGAAAACGCCTTTCGGTTCAGCCGCATGGCGCGGTTTCTGCACAATCAGATTCCGTGGGGCATGATCGAGCCAGGACAGGATGACGATGTGGCTGGCGCGATCGAGGTTCTGCAGCCCCCGGCGGTAGGGCTTGTCGATCAGGATGGCCGCAGTCCGGCCGGTCTCGCGGGCGGCGCGCATGTTCTTGGGACAATCCTCGCGGCTCGTCCAAGGCGAGGCGATCCGGCCGATGAAGACGACATGGCCGTCCGGCGGCAGATCGGCCGGGTCGTTTTCCAAGAGCGTCTCGTCCTCGCGTCTCTCGAACATCGTTCAATCAATCCGCGGACGCATGGCCTGCAATGCGCGGATCATGGCTGCGCCATTTTCTTGTCAGGGAGCGACATAGCGCTTGCCAGGCTTTCAAATTCGACATAAACATATCTTTATATCTTTCAGCGAGAACCTTTCGTGCATGTCACGCTCGACACGATGGTAGATACATTGAAGGCGGCTGCCGAATCCAGCCGCCTGCGCATTCTGGTGCTGCTGTCGCGCGGGGATCTCACGGTCTCCGACCTTACCGAAATCCTTGGCCAGTCGCAGCCGCGCGTCTCACGGCATCTGAAGTTGCTGCTCGATGCCGGGCTGATCGGCCGCTACCAGGAAGGGTCCTGGGCCTTTTTCAGGCTGTCGGACACAGACAGCTCGCGCGATTTCGTTCAGGGCCTGGTCTCGGGCGTGCGCGAGGCCGACCCGCAGGTGGTGCGCGACCTGGAGCGGCTGGCCGCTGTCAAGCGCAAGCGGCAGGACCGGGCCGCGGAGTATTTTTCGGAGAACGCCGCCAGCTGGGATCGCATCCGCTCGCTGCATGTGCCGGATCGCGCGGTGGAAGCGGCACTGCTCAAGCTTGTCGGCAAACGGCCGTTCCAGTCGATGCTCGACCTCGGCACCGGCACGGGCAGGCTGCTGGAAATCTTCGCGCCGCTCTACCGGCGCGGCGTCGGCATCGACATGTCGCGCGAGATGCTGACCGTGGCGCGCGCCAATCTCGACAAAGCCGGCGTCGCCAATGCGCAGGTGCGCCAGGGTGACATCTTTTCGCCGCCGGTCGAGCGCAACGCCTTCGATCTCGTCACCATCCACCAGGTGCTGCACTATCTCGACGATCCGGCCCGCGCCATCGGCGAGGCCGCGAGGCTGCTGCGTCCGTCCGGCAGGCTGGTGATCGTCGATTTCGCGCCTCACAATCTGGAGTTCCTGCGCGACCAGCACGCGCATATGCGGCTCGGCTTTTCCGACCGGCAGATCGCCGACTGGTTCGAGGAGGCAGGGCTTGACCTCGAAGAGAGCCAGGAGTTCGAGCCGCGCGGCCAGGCCGAGGCGAGACTCACCGTCAAGCTCTGGTTGGGTCGCGATCGCCGCCTGCTGATCGCCGATCCGTCCAACGACACACTTCCAGCAAGGGAAACAGCCTGATGAACCAGTTCCGCTTTTCCCGCCGCCCCGACATTGGCGACAAGGTCCGGGTTTCGTTCGAGTTCTTCCCGCCCAAAACGGATGAGATGGAAGCAAGGCTCTGGGACACCGTCACAAGGCTCGAGCCGCTCAAGCCGCGCTTCGTCTCGGTGACCTACGGTGCCGGCGGCTCGACCCGGGAGCGCACGGCGCGCACCGTGAAGCGCATTCTCAACGAGACGACGCTGACGCCGGCGGCGCATATGACCTGCGTCGACGCGGCCCGGCATCAGGTCGACGCCGTCATCCAGGAATTCGCCGACTTTGGCGTCACGCGTTTCGTCGCCTTGCGCGGCGATCCGGCCGCAGGTGTGGGAACCGCCTATCGTCCGCATCCCAATGGTTATGCCAACGGCGCCGAACTGGTCGGGGCGCTGAAGAGCGTCGGCGATTTCGACATCTCGGTCTCGGCCTATCCGGAAAAGCATCCGGAAAGCCCGGACTTCGCCACCGACATCGACATGCTGAAGCGCAAGGTCGACAATGGCGCGACGCGGGCGATCACCCAGTTCTTCTTCGACAACGACCTCTACGAGCGCTATGTCGAGCGCGCGCGCCGCGCCGGCATCTACATTCCGATCGTGCCGGGTATCCTGCCCGTGCACAACTTCACCCAGGTCGCCAATTTTTCCGCCCGCTGCGGCGCGCTGGTGCCGGCGTGGCTGGCCGAGCGCTTCGAAGGGCTGGAGAACGATCCGCAAACGCATGCACTGGTGGCCTCAGCGGTCGCGGCAGAGCAGGTCCATGATCTGGTCGAGCGCGGCGTCGGCGATTTCCATTTCTACACGATGAACCGTGCCGATCTGGTCTTCGCCGTCTGCCACATGATCGGCATCCGCTCGCATGAGGCGGAAGCGGCCGGCTCGGCCGCGGCCTGATCAAACTCGCCGAAAAGTGTGCAGCGGTTTTGCGAAACGACATGCATCCAAAACAATGATTGAAACGGAAAAGGCCGGGCGGAACCCGGCCTTTTCGAATCGGTTGGACTCATCCTCGGTGTTGGTCTTCCCGGCTTCGGCGGGTCAGGGAAGAACGCCCATGATAAGGGCGCCGATGAATGCAAACGCAGCACAAATCATCAATGCGTTGATTGGCCTCGTCAGTCCCATGCCATAGCCTCCTCTTAAGAGCTATGGCCGGAATCTAGAGTCATTTGGGTCACAGGCAAGCGGAAAATGTGCTGCATTGCGACGCGATTGTGGAATTTGCGACCTCGAATTTGCCGTTAGCCATTGAAACTCTTCGGCAAAAATCGATCCAAGAGTTTGTGAATAAATTATGGCGAAGCCGTGGCATGGCACCGCTACCATCGGCCGAACAGGCGCCCGTCAATGGTGATCAAGCCGACTCCGATGAGCGCCATGCCGCTCAGTTCGAAGAGCTGCAGCCGCTCGCCCAGAAACAGGAATCCCAGCAGCACGGCACTCACCGGTACGATCAAAGTGACCAGCGAGGCGTTGGTGGCGCCGGCCGCGGCAACAAGGTTGAAATAGAGGATGTAGGCAAAGGCTGTGGAGAGCAGGGCCAGCCCGAGCACCGCGGCCCAGACCGGGGGCGAGACCGAAAACAGCCCGGCCGGGCCGTAGGCAATCAGCACGACGGGGATCATGATGATGGTCGATGCGGTCAGTTGCCCGGTGGCGATGACCGGCGAAGGCACCCCCTTGAAGCGGCGCGCGATCATCAGGGCAATTGCGTAGGACACCGAGGCGCCGATCAGCGCGAACTTGGCCCAGGCCGGCTCGCCGAGGCCAGCAGCCAAACCAGGACCGATCATGACAGCTGTTCCTGCAACGCCGAGCGAGATGCCGGCCAGCTTGTTCCAGGACAGTTTTTCGTCAGCGGTGAGCGCATTGGCGAGGAGCAGCGTCCAAAATGGCGTCGTGGCATTGAGCACAGAGGCAATACCGGCGCCGAGCTCGGTCTGGCCGGCGAAGATCAGCGAAAACGGAATGACATTGTTGGCCAACGCCAGCAGGAAGAACAGGCCGGCGTGGGGAAAGGCGAGACGGAAGGACGGGCCGCGGATCGCCAGATAGAGCTGAAGCGCGGCCGTCGCGATGGCGACGCGAAACAGCACCAGCGCCAAAGGATGGATCTCCGCCACGGCAATGCGGGCAAAGAAGAAGGAGCCGCCCCAGATCGCGCCGAGCAGCAGGAGCTGCGCCCAATCCCTGAGCGTCATCGGTCCGCGTGTCGGCGCGGCGCCAGCCGCCATCGTCATGTCGTCACCCCTCCCATGCCGATCGCTCCCTCAATCCCCGAACCAGCTCCAATCGATATACGGTTCGGTGGCAAGGGCCACCCGAAACCTGACCAGTGGTTTAGCGTGGCGCAAAGGGTGCGGACGCTCGCAGGCGAAGGCGAGACACAGAACTGTTTTCTTTGGCGTCTAGCTAGGATTAATTGTGCGCGCCGAGATCAAGGATTCGTCCATGCAGCGATTCGAAAATGCCCGCGAGGCGGCACTGGCGCTTCGTCCGGACGATCCGGTCTATTGCTTCCGCCCGCAGGTGCTTAAGGCCGATGCTTTGCAGTTCATGGGCATGTTCCCGGGCAAGACCGCCTATGCGGTCAAGACCAATGGCGAGCAGATCGTGCTGAAGACGCTGGTCGAGGCTGGCGTGAGCGCCTTCGACGTCGCCTCGCCCGGCGAGTTCGCGGCCGTGCGGGCCGTCTCGCCCGAGGCCGAAATGCTCTACATGCATCCGATCAAGGCGCAGTCGGACATCAAGCTGGCGCTGGAGAAATACGGCATCCGCGTGATTTCGCTCGATCATGAGGACGAGATCACCAAGCTGACGCGCGTGGTGCGTGCGCTCGACATCGATCCCGGCGCTCTCACCGTCTTCGTGCGCATCCAGACCAAAGGCCACGCGGCCTATGAGCTGTCGAAGAAATTCGGCGCCGGTCCCGCCAATGCGGTGGAGCTTGCCGAGCGGCTCAACCGTACCGGCTACAAGGTCGGGCTTTGCTTCCATGTCGGCAGCCAGATCGAGGACCCCGACACCTACGAGCGCGCGCTGGCCTCTGCCGACTGGGTGCGCAACCGGCTGACCTTCGACATTGCCGGGCTTGACGTGGGCGGCGGCTTTCCGGCCGAGTACGGCCACGATCCCAACCGCAAGCACATCGAGATGCCGTCGCTCGGCCAGCTCATGTCGCGGCTGGCCGGCGACCTCAAGGAATACCAGTTCGACGAGATGCCGCTGGTCGCCGAACCCGGCCGCGTGATCGTGGCGCGCTGCCTGTCGCTGATCGTGCGCGTGCTCTTGCGCAAGGGCAAAAGGCTCTACATCAATGACGGCATCTGGGCGTCGCTCTCGGATTCATGGACCGGCAAGATCACGCTGCCGGCGCGCTTCATTCCCGATCCGGCGATCCGCACGCGCAATGGCAGCGACAAGACGGTCGTGCCGTTCAAGGTTTGCGGCGCAACGTGCGATTCCGTCGACATCCTGTCGCGCCCATTCTGGCTGCCGGAAACGGTCGACACAGGCGACTGGATCGAGATCGGCCATATCGGCGCCTACTCGCTGTCACTGAGGACGCGATTCAACGGGTTCTATCCCGACACGTTCGTGGAGGTGACGACGCCGTTCGACGAGGGCGACGCGCCGCAAGGTTTCGCGAGCTTGGAGACGATGGCGGATTGAGCTCCCCCTTCTCCCCTTGTGGGGAGAAGGACAGGGCGCTACAATTTCGCCAGCAATTCCGGCGTCGGCCAACCGTCCACGGCCATGCCCAGGCGCATCTGCTCCTTGCGGATCGCTTCGCGGGTATTCGTGCCGAGGATACCGTCGACCGTGCCGACATCGTAGCCCTTGGCCTCAAGCTTGGTCTGCAGGGCCTTCATCTGGTCACCGTTGAGGCCGGGCTCGGGCGTGCGCGGGTCGAATTGCGGCGCCCCGGCCAGACGGGTCGCCAGCACCGCAGCGGTGAGCGCGTAAGTGAAGGACTGGTTCCATTCCAGATAAACGTCGAAATTGTCGTAGGTCAGGAAGGCTGGACCCTTGCGACCCATGGGCAAGGCGAGCCCGGCCTTCAGGCCGTTGTCGACGAGCGGCGTGCCGTCCGGATTGGTCACGCCCCATTGGGCCCATTGCGACAGCGGCAGCTTGTTGGTGCGGCCGGTCTGGTCCCAGGGCATGTCGTCGGGAACACGCACCTCCTCGACCCAGGGCTGGTCGCGCTTCCAGCCGCGCGACAGGATTTTGTCGGCCGTGGTCATGATCACGTCCGCCACGCTGTTCCGGAGATCGACCTTGCCGTCGCCGTCGCCGTCAACGCCGCGGGCGAGATAGTCGGTCGGCAGAATCTGCGTCTGGCCGATCTCGCCGGCCCAGGCGCCCTTGACATCGGCCGGCAGCACGCCGCGGTCGATCAAGGTCAGCAACGGCACCAATTGCGGTCGGAACAACTGAGGGCGGCGGCAGTCGTGCGCGAGGGTGACCAGCGCGTCCAGCGTGTGGAAATCGCCCTGTACGGCGCCGAAATCCGTCTCCAGTCCCCAGAACGCTGTGATGACGGCCGGCTGCACGCCGAATTCCTTGTCGGCGCGCGCGAAGACGTCGGCATATTTCTTGAGGTTGGCCGCGCCCTGCTTCAGGCGATAGGCCGAGATCATGCGGTTCGAGAATTGGGTGAAGGTCTGGGCGAACACCCCTTGAGCGCGGTCGCGCGACAGCACCTTCTCGTCGATCGCGGCATTTTCCAGCGCCTCCAGGCCAACGGCGCCGACGCCGGCTGCCTTGGCTTCCGCGGCCACGCCCTGTTTCCACGCTTCGAAATCGCCGCCGCATTCCTGCGCCGCCGCAGGCCAAGCGAAAGCGCCGACCAGCAGCGCCGCCAGGATTTCAACGCGCAATCGCATCGCTTCCCTTACGAGACCGGGGCATGATCACGGCCGGGTGCGGACGCATCATGCGTAGATTTCAAAATTCAGGAGCGCCGTGCGGCACCCCGGTGGGGTGCGCCGCTCCGCATCGCCAGCGGTTGCAACTATCACCGCCCGCCATGTCGAAAGCAGGCAAGGGGGCCGATGTCAACGGGTGTTCTGCCGCAGCCACTTGTTCCAGGCGGCTTCCGAGCCATTGAAAACATTGATGTCGGACTTGCCGGTCATGCCGGGCACGATGCCGGTTCCGGTGTACTGCCAAAAGGTGAAAGGATGGCTGCCATACTTCTGGCGCGGATGGCCGGCGACCGAGCGCAGCCAGTAAGGATAGCCGCGGAACGTCGCCAGGTTATTGTCATCGAAGAAGTCGAGCGACGTATAGATGATCGGCTTCTTGCCATAATGGCGCTCGACGATCTCGAGAAAGGTGGTCATCTCGCTGCGCACCGTCGCGGGATCAGGGCGCAGTCGGCAGGTCGGCGACTTCGGGTTCCATTCCATGTCGAGCACCGGCGGCATTGCCGACGGATCTTTCGGAACATTGGCGATGAACCAGCGCGCCTGGGTGGCGGCCGGGGTGCAGAAATAGAAGAAATGATAGGCCGCGCGCGGGATTCCGACGGCCTTGGTGCGTGCCCAGTGCTCGTTGAAATAATAGTCGAAGCGATCGCCGCCCTCGGTCGCCTTGATGAAGGCGAAGGAGATGCCGCTGGCCTTGGCCGTCGGCCAGTCGACGGAGGTCTGGTATTTTGAGACGTCGGTGCCGTGGACCGCATAATTCCACGGCGCGCCGCTGTCCCATTCATGCGGTTTGGAATCTTCGAAACGGGGCGCGCGCAGGGCGACCGTCTGCGATGACGGCGCCAGCGGCGATAGATCGTCCACGGTCGAGCAGGCGCTCAACAGCGTAAGCATCAGGACGGCCGCAAGACGGCGCATGGTATCCCCCGAGCCGGGATCAGCCGGCCGCTGATGGGTCCTTCACTGATGGTGGTCGCTTCCGCGCGCCCCCTCCGGACGATCGCCCCACAGGACCGCCCAGTCTCTCCGTTCATCGCCGAACATGGTTGATAATCCATTGACGGCGCTCGACATCGACCATGATTTTGGAGAAGCAATGGCGGCAAATCGATGACATAAAGCGAACCGGAAATCCAAGGGCGGAAAGATGCGGGCTGTCGTGAAGTTCATCAAATGGCTGCTCGGCCTCATTGTGCTGGCGGTGGTCGCGCTCTTCGCCTGGCTCTACTTTGCGCCGCCCGAACTGATCCGTGTCGGCTCGGGCTATGCGGCCAAGATCGTCTGCTCCAACGTGTTCATCGCCGGCCGCGACCCGAATGAAGTGCTGGCCGTCGATGTGCAGGCGCCGGGCCATCCGCTGCTCAAGCTGATGAAGGTATCCGTCGACAAGGAAAGGGGCCTTGTTTCGGCGGGCCTGCTTTGGATGCTTGGCAAGAGCGTCGCCGTAGAGCGCGACGGGGTCGGCTGCGCGTCGGTTCCGGATGGCGACACCGGCAGGGCGCGGCAGACCTCCGTCCATATCGAGCCTTTGGCGGTGACCTCGCAGGACGCGCTCTGGCCGGAGGGCGAAAGGGTGGACGCCCTGCAAAACCCCGCGGTGACGAAGATCGTCGACGATGCCGCGATGGTCGGGACCGGCATGCGCGCGGTCGTGGTGGTGAAGAACGGCCGAATCGTCGCGGAACGCTATGGCGAGGGTTTTTCGGCCAAGACGCCGCTGCTCGGCTGGTCGATGACCAAGACGGTGAACGCCGCGATCGTCGGCACGCTGGTCAAGGACGGCAAAATGGCGCTCGACAATAAGGGCCTGTTCTCGCCGTGGAAGGCCGACGGTCGGACGGCGATCAGCCTTGCCGACATGATGGCGATGTCGAGCGGGCTGGAGTTCAACGAGGATTATGGCGACGTCGCCGACGTGACGCGCATGCTCTATCTCGAGCCGGACATGGCGGGCTTTGCCGAGGCCAAGCCGCTCGGCGGCGAGGTGGGCAAGGCATTTTCCTATTCGAGCGGTACGGCTGTCATGCTGTCGCGGCTGTGGCAGGAGGCAATCGGCGACAAGGCGAAGGCGCTGAGCTGGCCGCGCACGGCGCTGTTTGAGCCGCTCGGTATGCACAGCGCGGTGCTCGAAACCGACGAGCGAGGCACTTTCGTCGGCTCGTCCTATCTCTACGCCACGGCGCACGACTGGGCCCGCTTCGGCCAGTTTTTGCTGCAGGGCGGTGTCTGGAACGGCGCGCAGATCCTGCCCGCCGGATTCGTCGACTGGATGCGGCAGCCGGCGCCGGCCTCGAAGGTCTACGGCAACGGCCAGGTGTGGATCGAGGGTCCGGGCGATGAGGAGAATCCGGGCGCGGGCGCTGCCGCCGGCCTGCCCAAGGACACCTACTGGATGGAAGGCCATGACGGCCAGACGGTGGCCATCGTTCCGTCGGAGCAATTGGTGGTGGTGCGGCTCGGGCTGACACCTGCCAAGCTGGGCTATCGGCCGCAGACGATGGTGGCCGCGCTGGTCAAGGCCCTGCATCAGTAGGGCTTCTCTATTTTCGAGCTCCGATGACGCCGAGCCAGGCATAGCCGCGATAAAGCGTTCTGAAACGCAAGGTTGCGCCGGTCCGTTTCGACTCCGAGTCAAGGACGTCGCGCAGCGAGGCGCGCGGCGTGACATGGAATTTCCGCAGCCAGCCGCGCAGCAAGGCCCGGAACCAGTTTGGCAGACCTTCCTGCTGGCCGAAATCGACGACATGCAGCGAGCCGCCGGGTGCGAGCGCGGCAAGCGCGGCCGACACAGTCTTCTGCCAGCCGGGGATCATCGACAACGAATAGGATACGAAGACACGGTCGAAATGCCGTGCGCCGAAGAGCGCCGCGGGATCGAAATCCGTGGCGTCGCCGCGCGCCAGTTTGACCTTGTCGGAGAGACCTTCGCGAGCGATGGCCGCGTTTGCCGTCTCCAGCATCTCGGCCGAGATATCCAAACCGAAGAAGCGGGCGTCCGGATAGCCGCGGGCGGCAAGTACGATGTTGCGGCCGGTACCGCAGCCGAGCTCGAGCACGGTACCGCCTTGCGGCACGTCGAGCCCCGCTATCAGCCGGTCGCGGCCGAGCAGGTAGTATTTGCGGGTGATGTCGTAGATATGGCGCTGCCAGCGATAGACGCCGTCCATCAGTTCGGCATGGCGGACCGGCAGCTCCGTCGTGCTCATGCGGCGCGCTTCACATAGAGATGGAAGCCGCCATAGATCGCCGAACGATCCCTGGCCGAGAATTCGCGCGAGGCCTCGGCTTCGTAGCGCCACTGGTCGAGCAGGGAACTGGAGACGCGGCCCGGCAGCAGGCTGGGCTCGGCCGCGGTGCGGAAGATCACGCGCGCGCCAACCGAGGCCGTGCGGGTGATCTCGGTCCACAGATCGTTGAGCAGATCGTTGGTCATCCAGTCCTGGGCATCGAGCAGGACGAAGCGATCGACCGAGCCCGCATCCTTGCCGGCGAGGAATTTGATCAAGTTGGCATGATGGATGGCGACGCGTTCGGTGTTGGCGCGGATCGTCCTGTAGTTGCGCTGTTCCAGATAGGCGGGCAGAGCTGCCTCGCCGGGCAGCGGATAGCGGCGGGCAAAGGCCTGCCAGGCGAAATAGTTGTTCTTCAGCGGGAAATCGCAGGCGAGCTTCTCCAGCCGCGCCTTCAAGACGCTCGCCATCGAACCGTCGCCGGACGTGATCAGCGAGTCGTACTGTGCCGGCGGGATACCCAGACCGAAAAGCGAAGCCTTGCGCGATGTCGCCCAGCGCAGCAGCTTCTTGTCGAAGACCGGCGCCAGCTCCTCGTTAAAGAAACGGCGCTGCTCGCCGATGTTCTCGGCCTTCATGATGCCGGCCGGATCGACACCGAACAGTTTTGCCACACGATGGCCCATGGCGATGAAGAGGCCAAGCAGGCCGGTCTGGTAGAAGTTGCGGTCGAAAACCGCGATGCGGCGGCGGCCGCGCCAGTTCCTGCGCTCCCAGTAATGGCGGCTGACCGGGTCGAGATGCGGCGCGATGAAGCGGTCGTAAGCTTCCGAGTTGTGGCTGGTATCGGCTGCGCCGAAGAAGCGGAACAGATCGCCCTGCGAGGGCAGATGGCGCACCGCCTCCAGCTTCATGCGGTTCAGCGCGATGTGCGCGGCGTTGAGGTCGACGGCGTCGATCCGGGCGGGCGAACGGGTGAGGTAAGCCAGAATGTTGCAGCCGCCCGATGCGATTGTGACGACGCGATGGCCGGCGCCAAGCTGCATGGCGTCCATGTCGACCTCCGGGTCTTCCCAGATCTGGGGATAGACGAGGCCGGAAAACAGGAAGGCGAAAAGCCGCTCGGAAATGCCGTCCTTCGACAGGGCGCGGTTCTGGTAGACGGCTTTTCCAACCTCCTTGCCGCGTCGAAAAACGAGTTCTCCCGATACATCCGACATGGCAAGCTGATTCCCCGTTTGCATTGGCGCAAGCGGGTAGCGCAGCGTTGTGACAGGCGGGTGACAGGCTGCTGACGTTGAGTCTTAGGCCTTGCCGAATCCGCCGGGCGTTGGCGTGACGACGATGACGGCCTCGCCGGCGTCGAGCGTGGTCTGGTCGCAGGCCTTCAGCACGTCGATCGAGCCGTCGTTGCGTCTGACCTTGGTCGAGCCGGCCTCGCCGTCGCCGCCGCCGTTCAGACCCTGCGGCGGGCGGTTGCGGTGTGAGGAGAGGATGGCGCATTCCATTTTTTCGAGGAAGCGGATCGTGCGTTTGGTGCCGTTGCCGGCGTTCCATTTGCCCTTGCCGCCGGAACCGTCGCGGATGTGGAAGTCTTCCAGCACGACCGGGAAGCGCAGTTCCAGCACTTCGGGATCGGTAAGTCGCGAATTGGTCATATGCGTGTGGACGCCGGAGGTGCCGGCAAAGCCGCGGCCCGAATTCATTTGGCCGGCCGGCGAGCCGGAGCAGATCGTCTCATAATATTGGTATTGCCGGTTGCCGAAGGTGAGATTGTTCATTGTGCCTTGCGCGTTGGCCATCGCGCCCATGGCGCCGAACAGCGCGTTGGTGACATGCTGCGAGGTCTCGACATTGCCGGCGACGACGGCGGCAGGGTAGGAGGGTTTGAGCATGCAACCGTCGGGGATGACGATGTTGATCGGCCTGAGACATCCGGCGTTCATCGGGATCATGTCCTCGACCATGACGCGGAAGACATAGAGCACAGCGGCTCGCGCCACCGGCTCCGGCGCATTGAAATTGTTCTTCATGACCTTCGAGGTGCCGGTGAAATCGACCGTCGCGTCGCGCCTTTGCCGATCGACGGTGATCTTCACTTTGATCACCTGGCCGGTGTCGGTGGCATACTCGTAGTCGGAACTGTCGGGCAGCCTTTCCAGCACGCGGCGCACGCTCTCGGCGGCATTGTCCTGAACATGGCCCATATAGGCCTCGACGACAGCGAGGCCAAAATGCGCGACCATCTTGCGCAACTCCGCCACGCCCTTTTCGTTGGCGGCGATCTGCGCCTTGAGGTCGGCGATGTTCTGGGCGGGATTGCGGGCAGGATAGGGATGGTCGGTGAGGAGCGCCTCGAGCTCCTCCTCGCGGAAGCGGCCGCGATCGACGATGCGGAAATTGTCGAACAGCACGCCTTCCTCGTCGACGGTGGTGGCCAAAGGCGTCATCGAGCCCGGCGCCGTGCCGCCGACATCGGCATGGTGGCCGCGCGAGGCTGCCCAGAACAGGATTTCCTTGCGCGCATCGTCGAACACCGGCGTCACCACCGTGATGTCGGGCAGATGCGTGCCGCCATTGTAGGGCGCGTTGAGCGCAAAAACGTCGCCGGGATGGATATCGCCCGAATTCAGGCGGATGACAGTTTCGACGGACCGGTCCATCGAGCCGAGATGCACCGGCATATGCGGCGCGTTGGCGACCAACGCGCCATGGCGATCGAACACGGCGCAGGAAAAATCGAGCCGTTCCTTGATGTTGACGGAATAGGCGGTGTTCTGCAGCGTGACGCCCATCTGCTCGGCGATCGACATGAAAAGGTTGTTGAAGACCTCGAGCATCACCGGATCGGCTTCCGTGCCGAGCGCCGCCTGCCGGGCCTTTTTCTCTATACGCCGCAGCAGCACGTGGTTCCTGGCCGTGATCTCGGCCTGCCAGCCCGGCTCGACGACGATGGTCTGGTTCGGCTCGATGACGAGCGCGGGGCCTGCCACCTTGTGACCGGGCTTCAAATCCTCGCGCCGGAAGATGCCGGCATCGCGCCAGGCGCCGTCGGCGAAGAATTGCCGGGACTGCCAGGGGCTTGCCACCTGGTCTTCGAGCCCTGCTTCACTTTCGTCGCGGCCGGCGGTCCCGACATCGCTGCCTTCGACGCCGACTGCCTCGACGATCATCGGCTTGTCTTCGTAGACGAAGCCGAATTGCGCTTTATGGGCGGCCTCGAAATCGCTCCCGGCGCGAAACATCGAGCCGTGCTCGAAGTTGACCGGCAAAGTTGTGTCGGTGCCGTCATAACGGACCTGCAGGACCGGCTTTGAGGCGATGGCGTCTTGCGCAATGCCTTGCACTGCAAGCTCGGCGATGACGCCCTGGTGCAAGGTCGCAATCAGGTCCTCGATCGAGGAGCGGGACTCTTCGGCGAGCGGCTTCAGTAACGCCTGCTGGCGCGAGGCGAAAACCGTCGACAGCCCGATGCCGTAAGCCGAAAGCAAGCCGGAGAAGGGGTGGATAAGCACCGCTTCCATGCCGAGCGCATCGGCGACAAGGCAGGCATGCTGGCCGCCGGCGCCACCGAAACAGTTCAAGAGATATTCGGTGACATCGTAACCGCGCTGCACCGAAATCTTCTTGATGGCGTTGGCCATGTTCTCGACGGCGATGGTGACGAAACCCTCGGCCACCGCTTCGGGCGAGCGTCCATCGCCGATCTCGGCGGCTAAAGCCGCGAATTTTTCGCGCACGGCGGCGACGTCGAGCGGCTGGTCTTGACCGGGGCCGAAGATCGCCGGGAAGACGTCGGGCTGCAGCTTGCCGAGCATGACATTGGCGTCGGTGACGGCGAGCGGGCCGCCGCGTCGATAAGCGGCCGGGCCGGGATTGGCTCCGGCGGAGTCCGGGCCGACGCGGAAGCGACCGGCCTCGTAATGCAGGATCGAGCCACCGCCGGCCGCGACGGTATGAATACGCATCATCGGCGCGCGGATGCGCACGCCGGCAACTTCAGTGTCGAAGGCGCGCTCGTATTCGCCGTCATAATGGGCGACGTCGGTCGAGGTGCCGCCCATGTCAAAGCCGACGACCTTGTCGAAGCCGGCGAGCTTCGCCGTCTCGACCATGCCGACGACGCCGCCGGCCGGGCCGGAAAGCAGCGCATCCTTGCCCTGGAACATGTCGGCGGCGGTCAACCCGCCCGATGACATCATGAACATCAGCCGCGGGCCGGCGCCCAATTCTCCCGCCACCCTTTGCACGTAGCGTGACAGGATCGGCGACAGATAGGCGTCGACCACCGTGGTGTCGCCACGACCGACCAGCTTGATCAGCGGCGAGACCTCGTGGCTGACCGATATCTGGCTGAAGCCGATCTTGCGGCAGACTTTCGCGACTGCTTTTTCATGGTCGGGATATTTCCAGGCGTGCATGAAGACGATGGCGACCGCGTCGATGCCGTCGGCCTTGGCCTGCTCGATCGCCGGGCGGCAGGCGGCGATGTCGAGCAGGCGCTCGACGGACCCGTCCGCGCGCACGCGCTCGTCGATCTCTACCACCCGCTCATAGAGCTGTTCGGGCAGGATGATCTCCTTGGAGAAAATATCCGGCCGCGCCTGATAGGCGATGCGCAGCGCGTCGCGAAAACCCCTGGTGATGAGCAGCAGCACGCGGTCGCCCTTGCGCTCCAGCAGCGCGTTGGTAGCGACAGTGGTGCCCATTTTTATGTCGCCGATCCGCTCCGCGGGAATGGCGGCGCCGGTTTTCAGTCCAAGCAGTTCGCGGATGCCCTGGATGGCGGCATCGGCATAGGCCTCAGGGTTCTCCGACAACAGCTTCCGGGGATGCAGTCGGCCTTGCGGATCGCGGCCGATGATATCGGTGAAGGTCCCGCCCCGGTCGATCCAGAAATCCCATTTGTTGGCTGCGGCGTCCTGCATGCTGCTTATCCGTTATCTGCGACAACCCGTTCTGTTAGTTCGCCGTTTTGGCCCCGGCAACCATGCGCTTGGTGTTACACATGGAAACGCAACGTTACGAAACCCGGGTCCGATTTCTGCATTTCCTCTGCGACGTTCACCGAAACGTGAGCGTTTTCTGAAGGAGAGATACCATGAAGAAGCTTATTCTGGCGTCTGTTTCGGCGCTCGCCCTGCTGGGGGTCGCGGCTTGCAGCGACAGCAGCACCGACAACACCACCACGCAGAGCACCAACCCGCCGGCCAACGAACAGCCAATGAAGCCGGCCACCCCTGACCCTTCGAAGCCTGCTGAACCGGCTCCGGCAACACCTCCTGCTGCGCCCGCGCAGTAGAAGTTCATCCACTGAAATCAGGAAGGCCGGCCCCTGTGCCGGCCTTCCTTTTGGCGGGACTGTCCTCAAAGTCGTTCGACCTGCGGCATCGTCCCGGCTTGATAGCGGTGCCCGGTTCGCACTAAGAAGCCGCATGTCGATTTGGGACCGCCTCGGCGACTTCATCGCTCGTGTTTCGTCGTCGGCGTCCTCGGGCGTCGGCGATGTCGTCGAGGCCGTGCGGACCATGTACTCGGGCGACCCGGATCTACGCCGGCGCGTGGCCTTCTCGGTGGCGATGATCGCGCTTTCGGCCAAGATGGCGAAGGCCGACGGCATCGTCACCCAGGACGAGGTGCGCGCCTTCCAGGAAATCTTTGAGGTGCCGCCGAGCGAAACGCGCAATGTGGCGCGCCTCTATGACCTCGCCAAGCGCGATGTTGCCGGATTTGAAATCTACGCCCAGCGCATGTCGCAGCTTTGCGGTTCCGGTCATGCGAATTGCAAGATGCTGGAAGACATACTCGACGGGCTGTTCCACATCGCCAAGGCGGATGGCCTGGTTCACGAGAGGGAAGGGCAATTCCTGCATCGCATCGCCGAGATTTTTCAGATCGATGAGGCGCATTACCAGGCGATCCTGGCGCGCCACGTCAATCTCGGCGCCGCCGATCCCTATGTGGTTCTCGGCGTCGAACGCGGGAAGCCATTCGAGGAGGTCAGGCAGCGTTATCGCAAGCTGATCTCCGACAACCATCCCGACCGGCTGATCGCGCGCGGCCTGCCGCAGGAATTCATCAAGATCGCCACGACAAGGGTCGCCGCGATCAATGCCGCCTATGAGATGATCGAACGGGGCCTCAGGCACGTATGAGCGGTTTCTTGCCCGACCAGCCGGGTGCCGAGGTCAGGCTATCGCCGAATTTCGGTCCGCGACGCGAGACGCTCAGGCCCGACATGATCGTGCTGCACTATACCGGCATGCCGACGGGGCCTGGGGCCGAGGCCTGGCTGTGCGATCCGGCAAGCGAGGTATCCTCGCACTATCTTGTGCATGAGGACGGCCGCATCGTGCAAATGGTGCGCGAAAGCGACCGCGCCTGGCATGCCGGCAAGAGTTCATGGTTCGGGTGCACCGACATCAACTCCTGCTCTGTCGGCATCGAGATCGTCAACCCCGGGCATTCGCTGGGCTACAAAACCTTCCCGAAGCGGCAGGTCAAGGCCGTGATCGATTTATGCGCGGGGATCGCGGGCCGGCATTCCATTCCACCGCAAAGGGTGCTTGCGCATTCCGATGTGGCGCCGGGACGCAAGGTCGACCCGGGCGAGAAGTTTCCCTGGAAGGCGCTCTTTGCCGCCGGTGTCGGCCATCTGGTTCCCGCGGCTCCGATCAGGACGGGCGCGGCGCTGAAGGCGGGCGACGCAGGTGCTGACGTGGAAGCCCTGCAATCGATGCTGGCGCTTTACGGCTACAGCGCCGAGATATCGGGTGTCTTCGACCGCCAGACGGAAATCGTGGTGGCGGCATTTCAGCGGCATTTTCGACGGCGGCTCGTCGACGGCGTGGCGGACGGTTCGACGATCAGCACGCTCCAAAGGCTGTTGGCTGCGGTAAAGGCAGCCTCTTCCAAATAGCCGGCCAAGCTGGCTAAATTACAATTTGTCATACAAAGTGAATTGCCTCGCCTTTATTGGCGCCAATTCGGTCTCCAAACGCATCTCCCGCAAGTTGTCGGGCATCTATCCCTCCAAGATGCTCCGGTGTTGGATTGGCCCCGCCGCGTGAAATTCTTCGCGCGGTTCTAACAGAACAGGAATACATGCAAAGATTGACCGTTGTAGCGGCAGCCGTTGCTGCCGGAGTGATGACTTTTGCCTTCAGCCCAGCGAACAGCGCCCCCCTGAGCCTCCGGGCGGCGGACAATGGGTTTGCTGCGACCCCCTCAAAGCCCAAGGCTACGCAAAGCGCCAAGACTTCGACGGCCAAGAGAGCTACCCCGGCGAAGGTGCAGAAAGCCGCCGCAGCGCCGTCCGCGAAATCAAGAGTCAAGCGCTACGCAAAGCGCAGCAGGCAAACCATCGACCTGACCGCGACAGCTTCCATCCGTCCTGAAAAGCCCGCCTTGTCTTCTTCGGCAACTGGCGACGGCCAATATTCGGCGATCATCGCCCGCTATGCGGCAAGCTACGGCGTGCCGGTGTCGCTGGCCAAGGCCGTCATCACGATCGAGAGCAACTTCCGGCCCAACATGGTCGGCGGCGCCGGCGAGATCGGCCTGATGCAGATCAAGCCGGCGACGGCCCGGATGATGGGCTATACCGGTTCGGTCAAGGGACTGTTCGATCCCGACACCAACATCAAATACGGCATGAAGTACCTCGCCATGGCGCAGGGGCTAGGTGGCGGCACCACCTGCGGTACCATCCTCAAATACAATGCCGGACATGGGGCGACGCGGATGAATCCGATTTCGGCCGCCTATTGCAGCAAGGTGAAGGTGCAGATGGCAGCGCTCGGTTCGCCTGTCTAAGCGGGACAGTTGCCTTTTTTGTTGCGTTTTCAGGCGCGAATCCCTTTATACACCCTTGCCAGCTGGCCGGGCGGCCGCGCCCGCAAGAGCCGAAAGGCTGCGGGTGAGGAAAGTCCGGGCTCCATGGAGACACGGTGCCGGCTAACGGCCGGCGGGGGAGACCCCAGGGAAAGTGCCACAGAAAGCAAACCGCCGCGGCATTTGCCGCGGCAAGGGTGAAAGGGTGGGGTAAGAGCCCACCGCGCGACTGGCAACAGAAGCGGCACGGCAAACCCCACCGGGAGCAAGACCGAATAGGGGCGGTGCGAAGGGAAACCTTCGAGGGCTGTTTCCGGCCCACCGCCCGGGTAGGTTGCGTGAGGCGCATGGCGACATGCGCCCAAGATGAATGGCCGCCACGTTCCCGCGCCGCAAGGCGTGGGGGCCATACAGAACCCGGCTTACAGGCCAGCTGGCATTTTCCTCCACAGCGCTCCGAGCCGCTCAGCCGCCAAGCCGGTCCAAAGACGCCTCGATCGCCTGCCAGAGCTCTTCCACCGGCTCGCAGCCGACGGCCAGCCGCACGAAGCCGGGCGGCACGGCATCGCCGCGCTTCGATCGCCGCTCGGCCGATGTATGGACGCCACCAAACGAGGTCGCCGATTCAATCAGCGCGCAGTTGTTGATGAAATCCTCGGCCTTCTCTTCCGAAGCCAGTTCGAACGAGATGAGAAAGCCGAAGCGCTCCATCTGGGCACGCGCCAGATTGTGCGAGGGGTCGCCCTCAAGGCCTGGAAAGCGCAAGCCGCTCACGGCGCGATGCCCCTTGAGCCGGCGGGCGATCGTTTCCGCCGAGGAGCACATGCGATCGTACCGCACCTCAAGTGTTTCAAGGCCGCGATGCACGAGCCAGGCCTCGAACGGCCCGGGAATGCCGCCGGCGGTTTCTCGCCAGTCCCTGACCTTGGCGATAATATCCGGATCGCGGCTGGCGACATGGCCGAACAGCACATCCGAGTGACCGTTGATCGCCTTGGTGTCGGCCGAGACCACGATGTCGGCGCCAAGGTCGAGCGGGCGCTGGCCGAAGGGCGTCATCGTCGTGTTGTCGACGATGAGGAGCGCACCTTGTTCGTGGGCGGTCTTGGCGACGGCGGCGATGTCGCAGATATCCAGCCTTGGGTTCGAGGGAGTTTCGACGAAGACCAGCCGGTAGCCGGCGAAGCCGCCGTCGAGCATGCTCGATGTCGGCCTCACGTCATAGGCGATGCCGAGCGGTTTCAGGAAACGCTCCGCCAGGGCTCGCGTCGTGTGGTAGCCGTCCGAGGGCAAGAGGATGCGGTCGCCAGATTTGACCAGCGCAAAGAACGTTGCCGAAATCGCCGACATGCCCGACGGAAAGGCGATGCACTGCGCATCTTCGAGATGACCAAGCGCATGCTCGACCGCGTGCCATGTCGGATTGCTGAAGCGGCCGTATTGATCGAAGCCCGTCGCGTCCCCCGGCGAATGAAAGATCGAGGCCATGGTCAGTGGCAAAGGGATGGGATCGCCCTTGGCGAAATCGCCGCTGCGCAGATGGGCAAGTGTCGCGGCGCGTGACTTCGCGGTTTCGGACATTGGGCGCATTCCTTCACTGAACTGACGTCCGAACGCTAGGCGTGCCGGCCCTTCGCGGCAAGCCGCGTCCTTTTGGGCCAGAGCCTTCTAAACGCTTCGTTAGGCTTAATGGTCGATAAAGACGAGACGTGCCGCGAGCCTGCGCTTTCAGGTTGTGGCATGCGTGTTTGTGATGCCTCTTCCCGTTGACGCCCATATTACCCCATGATATCCCATTCTCATCAAGCTTTCGTTCCGCGTCAGGGTGAAGCGTACGCCAATCGGGCAGTCGCGGCGGCTGCGCGTTTGCCGGTTTTCGCCTTGGTGAATGAAGCGATTTGTCGCGAGGCGATGCGCGGCGGCGGCGCGGAGAAAAACATGGGCAGGGGTGCGGCGGCGACAGCGGCTGTAAGGCGTAGTGGACCGATTTCTGTCAAACGCAGTGAACAGGATCGATGCGAAGGGGCGGGTATCCGTTCCGGCGCATTTCCGTTCGGTCGTGCAGAAACGTGGCTATGCGGAACTCTATGCGCTACGCTGCCTCGACCTTCCGGCGATGGACGTCGGCGGGCTCGATCTGCTCGACCGGTACGAGCAGCGGATCGCGCTGGAAGATCCCTTCCTGCGGACGGCGGACGATATGTCCTTCTTCTGCCATGGCGACGGGACGTTCCTGAAACTCGACCAGGACGGCCGCATCACGATGACCGATTTCATCCGCGAGCACACGGGCATCTCGAACGAGGTGGCCTTTGTCGGCCGCGGCAATTTCTTCCAGATCTGGGAGCCGGGCCGACTTGCCGCCTATGGGGCGCAGGCTCGAGCCAGGCTTTTGCAGCTTCGGCAGGGGACGAAGCCCGGGGAGCGACCGGAATGATGACTGGCCACGGCGATGATCCTCACGCCGTTGGCGGACTGGTCCGTCACATTCCGGTCCTCCTTGCCGAAGTGCTGGAGGCGCTTGAACCCAAGGCGGGCGAGACGATCGTCGACGGCACGTTCGGCGCCGGCGGCTACACCGCCGCCATCCTCGAGCGCGGCGCCTCGGTCGTGGCCATCGACCGCGATCCGGATGCGATCGCCGCGGGTAAGGCTCTGGAACAGCAGGCCGGCGGCAGGCTGAAGCTTGTTCAGGAGCCGTTCTCGACCCTGGACAAGCATGTCGAAAGCGCCGACGGCGTCGTGCTCGACATCGGCGTCTCGTCGATGCAGCTCGACCAGGCCGGGCGCGGCTTTTCCTTTCGCGCCGACGGACCGCTCGACATGCGCATGGCGCAGGCTGGCCTGAGCGCCGCCGACGTCGTGAACACCTTCAAGGCGGGCGACCTTGCCCGCATCTTCGGCTTTCTCGGCGAAGAGCGGCATGCCGGCCGCATCGCCCGCATGATCGAGGCCCGGCGCGAGAAGCGGCCCTTCGAGCGCACGCTCGATCTTGCCGACGCCATCGCCACCCATGTCGGCCGCGCGCCGAAGGACAAGATCCATCCCGCCACCCGCGTCTTCCAGGCGCTGCGCATCTTCGTCAATGACGAGCTCGGCGAGTTGGCGAGCGCGCTGTTCGCCGCCGAGCGGGTGCTGAAGCCGGGCGGCAGGCTCGCCGTCGTGACCTTTCATTCGCTGGAGGATCGCATCGTCAAGCGCTTCATCGCCGATCGCGCCGATGCGGCCAGCGGATCGCGTCATATGCCGGACGCGCCGGCGCGGCTGGCGACCTTCCGCAAATCCGGCGGCGGGGT
Source organism: Mesorhizobium sp. WSM3873 (assembly GCF_001672445.1). Lineage (NCBI taxonomy): Bacteria > Pseudomonadati > Pseudomonadota > Alphaproteobacteria > Hyphomicrobiales > Phyllobacteriaceae > Mesorhizobium > Mesorhizobium sp. WSM3873. The sequence continues at coordinate 102,671 of NZ_LYTM01000004.1, forward strand.
GACGCCGGGAGAGGCCGAGATCGCCGGCAATCCGCGGGCGCGCTCGGCGAGGCTGCGCGCGGCAATCCGCACCGGCGCGCCTGCGCGCGCCGGCGACTTTTCGATTTTCGGCCTTCCAAAGCTTCCCGCCGTCGAGCGGCCGGGGGAGAGGTAAGCACGTGTTTCGCACCAGCGATATAGTCCTGATCGCCGTCATGGTCTCGGCGGCGGCATTGACCTACAAGACCAAGCGCGAGGCCGAGGACCAGCTGGCGGCGGTGCAGAAGCTGCAGGCGCAGATCCGCTACGAGGAAGACACAATCGATCTTCTCAAGGCGGACTGGAGCCTGCTCACCCAGCCGGCGCGGCTGCAGAAGCTTGCCGAAATCTACAAGTCGCAGCTCGGGCTCGAGCCGCTCAACGCCCACCAAATCGGCGGGCTCGACGACGTGCCGATGAAGCCGCTCAATATCGAGGACCTGTCGTCGCAGCCGCTCGGCGGCATGGCCGACAATTCGGGCAAAGGGCCGTCGGACGGCAAGGATCCGGTGGTGACCGGGAGCACCGTGCAATGATCAGTAGGCTTCCAGGGATCGGCAACCTGCTGAAGCGCCGAAGCAAGGCAGCTGAGGACGGCTCGATCGTCGTCGACGCCGCCCGCAAGGCAACCGGCGGCAAGGCCAAGACCCGCATCGTCATGACGATGGCGGTGTTCTTCACCATCTATTCGACGATTGCCGGCCGACTGGTCTATCTCGGCCTGCAGAATCCGGACAATTCAGGTGGTCCGCAGAGCCGCGTCACTGCATCGCGGCCGGACATCGTCGACCGCAACGGCGAGGTGCTGGCGACCGACATCAAGACGGCGTCGCTGTTCGCCGAGCCGCGCCGTATCGTCGACGCCGACGAGGCGATCGAGAAGCTCTCGACCGTGCTTCCCGAGATTGACTACGAGCAGACTTATCACAAGCTGAAGAGCGGCGCCGGCTTCGTCTGGCTGCAGCGGCAGCTGACGCCGAAGCAGCAGGCCGACATCATGGCGCTCGGCATCCCGGGTCTCGGTTTCCGCACCGAAAAGCGCCGCTTCTATCCGAGCGGCGAAACGTCATCCTACATTGTCGGGCTCACCAACATCGACAATCAGGGCATCTCCGGTATGGAGAAGTACATCGATGACCAGGGCCTGACCGATCTGCAGGCGTCAGGACTGGCGGTGGCCAGGGACCTGAAGCCGGTGAAGCTGTCGATAGACCTGCGCGTCCAGCATGTGGTGCGCGACGAGGTGGCGACCGGCATGGAGCGGTTCCACGCGATCGCGGCCGGCGCGGTGGTCCTCAATATCAAGACCGGCGAAGTCCTGGCCATGGCCTCGGTGCCGGATTTTGACCCCAACAATCCCTACAATGCTCAGGAAAAGGACCGGCTGAACCGTATGTCGGCCGGGCTCTACGAGATGGGCTCGACCTTCAAGAGCTTCACCACCGGCATGGCGCTCGATTCCGGCAAGGTGACGCTGGAGAGTCGCTTCGATGCGTCGCGCCCGATCAGGATCGGCCGCCAGACCATCCATGACTTCCACAGCAAAGGCCGTGTGCTTTCGGTGCCCGAAGTGTTCATCTATTCGTCCAACATCGGCTCGGCCAAAGAAGCCGAGGCTGTCGGCATCGAAGGGCATCGCGAGTTCCTGCATCGGCTGGGCGTGCTCGAAAAGATGCAGACGGAGTTGCCGGAAGTGGCGCGCCCGACCGAACCGAAAGTATGGAAGCAGGTCAATTCGATCACCATCGCCTTCGGCCATGGCGTCTCGACAACGCCCCTGCAGACTGCCGTCGGCTGCGCCGCATTGATGAGTGGCTACCTGATCGAGCCGACTTTTCTGCCGCGCACGGCCGAGCAGGCGATGGAGGTGGCCAAAAGGGTGGTCAAGGACACAACGGTGGAAGGGATGCGCTATCTCTACGCACTCAACGCCGAGAAAGGCTCGGGCAAGAGCGCCAGGGTTCCGGGTTACCGCGTCGGCGGCAAGACGGGCACGGCGGAAAAGGTCGTCAACGGCCGTTATTCGAAAGAGAAGAATTTCAACGCCTTCGTCGCCGCCTTTCCGATGGACGATCCGCAATATATCGTGCTGACTATCGCCGATGAGCCGAAGCCGGAAAAGCCTGGCATGGGCGCCACCGCCGCCTCGAATGCCGGCATCATGGCAGGCAACATCATCAGGCGTGCGGCTTCGATGCTTGGCGTGAAGCCAGATTTCAGCCATGAAAATGGTGCAACGCTGGTTTCCTATCAGTGATTCTTGGGGCGCGCCGGCAACTGCGCGCTATTTTGTTGCGGTGAACGGGACTCAATGTATCTGAAAAATCTAGCCGGCATCCTGCCTGTCGAGGGAACAGCTTCCCCCGATCTGGAGGTTACCGGTCTCTCCTCCGATTCCCGCCAGGTAAGACCGGGCGTCGTTTTTTTCGCGCTCGCCGGCAGCAAGGCTGATGGCTCGACCTATGCCGCCGATGCCGCCGGCCGCGGCGCTGCCGCAATCGTGGCGGCCAGAGGCAATACCATCTCCGGTCTGTCGATCCCGGTTCTTGCCGTCGATGATCCGCGTCTGGCATTGGCGCTGAGCGCGGCGCGCTTCTTTGGCAAGCAGCCTCGGACGATGGTCGCCGTCACCGGTACCAGCGGAAAGACATCGGTTGCCGCCTTCACCCGCCAGATCTGGGAGCAGGCAGGTTTTGCCGCCGCTTCGATCGGCACGACGGGCGTGGTGGCGCCTGGCCGCAACGAATATGGCTCGTTGACCACGCCCGATCCCGTCGCCCTGCACCAGTTGCTCAAGGAACTGGCGGAGGCAGGGGTAACGCACGCCTCGATGGAGGCTTCCAGCCATGGTCTCGACCAGCGTCGGCTCGACGGCGTCAAACTGGCCGCCGGCGGCTTTACCAATCTCGGCCGCGACCACATGGATTACCATCCGACGGTTGAGGATTATCATCGTGCCAAGCTGCGTCTGTTCGACACGCTGCTGCCGAAGGGGGCGCCGGCCGTGATCTTCGCCGACGATCCCTGGTCGCAGCCGACGGTTCATGCCGCGCGGGCAGCGGGCCTGAACGTGCTGACAGTCGGCCGCCACGGCGAATTCCTGACGCTGAAGCGCGTCGAGCATGAGCGGCGGCGCCAGCGTGCCGAGGTGGAGGCCGATGGTGTGCTTCACGAGATCGACCTGCCGTTGGCAGGTGATTTCCAGATCGCCAACGCGCTGGTTTCGGCCGGCCTCGCCATCTCGACTGGAACATCCGTTGATAAGGCCTTGGCCGCATTGGAGAAACTCAAAGGTGCGCCGGGCCGCCTCGACCTTGTGGGCACGACGGCCGCCGGCGCTCCGGTCTATGTCGACTATGCGCACAAGCCCGACGCGTTGGAAAATGTCCTGACCTCGGTTCGTCCGTTCACCACGGGCCGGGTCGTTGTCGTCTTCGGCTGCGGCGGCGACCGCGATCGCGGCAAGCGGCCGATCATGGGCGAGATCGCGACCCGGCTCGCCGATGTCGTCATCGTCACCGACGATAATCCGCGCACGGAAATCCCTGAAACCATCCGCGCGGCAATCCTTGCCGCGGCGCCCGGCGCCATCGAGATCGGCGACCGCCGCAAAGCGATCCACGAGGCCGTCGCCATGCTCCATGCCGGCGATACGCTCATCGTCGCCGGCAAGGGGCATGAGGAAGGCCAGACGATCGGCACCGAAACCTTCCACTTTTCCGATCATGAGGAAGTGCGCGAGGCGCTTCAGGAGCGCGCCGCATGAGCTTGCTCTGGACGTCGCAAGCGCTTGTCGAGGCCATGGGCGGCAGGCCGATCGGCTCGCTGCCGGAAGGCATCACCGGCATTTCGATCGACAGCCGCAGCCTCGAACCGGGCAACGCCTTCTTCGCCATCAAGGGCGAGACGATGGACGGCCACGATTTCGCAACCGCTGCAGTGAAGGCGGGCGCTGCGGTGCTGGTGGTGGCCGAGGGCAAGCTGCCGTCGCTTGGCCGGCTGACTGCGCCGATGATTGTCGTGCAGGATGTGCTTGCAGCGCTGGAAAAGCTCGGCATTGCGGCGCGCGCTCGCTCACGGGCCAAGATCATCGCGGTGACCGGCTCTGCGGGCAAGACGACCACCAAGGAAGCGCTGCGCCATGTGCTGTCGGCGGTCGGCAAGGTGCACGCCTCGGCGCAGTCGTTCAACAATCACTGGGGCGTGCCGCTGACCTTAGCCCGCATGCCCGCAGACTGCGACTACGCGATCTTCGAGATCGGCATGAACCATCCGGGCGAGATCAGGCCGCTGGTCAAGATGGTGAGGCCGCATGTCGCGATCGTCACGCTGATCGCGGCCGCCCATCTAGGCTTCTTCAAGAATCTCGACGAGATCGCCATGGCCAAGGCCGAGATTTTCGAGGGCATAGAGGCCGGCGGCGCCGCGCTGCTCAATCGCGACGATCCGCGTTGGAAGCTGCTCGGGAAAGTGGCCAAGGATGCGGGTGTCGAGCATGTCTTCGGTTTCGGCGAGAACGCCCGCTCGGCCTTCCGGCTTGTTGGCTGCGACCTTTATGCCGACCACTCCGATATCGCGGTCAAGATCGGCAAGAGGGACGTGACGGCCCGTGTCGGGGCGCCCGGCCGCCACATCGTGCAGAATGTGCTGGCGGTGCTTGGCGCCGCGCAACTGGTCGGCGCCGATCTCGACAAGGTCGCGGCGGCGCTCGCCGATCTTTCGGCCGAGCGCGGGCGCGGCCGGCGCCACATTTTGCGCCATCCGAACGGTCCGATCACGCTGATCGACGAGAGCTACAATGCCAATCCGGCGTCAATGGCGGCAGCCATGGCGCTGCTCAACGCCACGCCGGTATCGGGCGAGGGCAGGCGCATCGCGGTGCTTGGCGACATGCTGGAACTCGGCAGCCATTCGGCGAAGCTCCACGCGGCGCTTGCCGAACTTATTGTCGGCACAGAAACGCGCAACGTCTTTCTCGGCGGCCCGGAGATGCGGGCACTGGCCGAGGTTTTGCCTTCGGATGTCGAAACCGAGTACCGGCCAGGAGCCGAAGAGCTGAAGCCCGTCGTCATGTCGGCGATCAGGCCGGGCGACGTGGTGATGGTCAAGTCGTCGAAAGGCATCGGCTTTTCAAAGCTGGTCGAGGCATTGCTCGGCAAATTTCCGGCGGAAGCCGCAACCATTGAACCGACCTGAGGTCGGGATCCGGGGGACCGATGCTCACTTTACTCGTTGATTTCGCGGACAAGATCTCGGCCTTCAATGTCTTCCGCTACATCACCTTTCGCACCGGCGGTGCGCTGATCACTTCGGCGCTGATCGTCTTCATATTCGGACCGACCATCATCAATTCGCTGCGGCTTCGCCAGGGCAAGGGGCAGCCGATCCGCGCCGACGGACCGCAGACACATTTCAAGAAGGCCGGAACGCCGACGATGGGCGGGCTGATGATCCTGTCCGGCATCATCGGCTCCTCGCTTCTGTGGGCAAACCTCTCCAGCATCTATGTCTGGGTGGTGCTTTTGGTCACCGTCGGCTTCGGCTCGATCGGTTTCTACGACGACTATCTCAAGGTGACGAAACAGTCGCATCTGGGCTTCTCCGGCAAGGCGCGGCTGGCGATCGAATTCGTTGTCGCCGGCATCGCGGCCTGGGTGATCATGCACAATGGCCAGGCGCCGTTCTCGTCGTCGCTGACCTTCCCGTTCGCCAAGGAATTCCTGATCAATCTCGGCTGGTTCTTCGTGCCGTTCTCCTGCTTCGTGATCGTCGGCGCCGGCAATGCGGTGAACCTGACCGACGGTCTGGACGGGCTGGCGATCGTGCCGATCATGATCGCTGCGGCGTCGTTCGGCGTCATCGCCTATCTTTCCGGCAACGCGGTGTTCGCCGAGTATCTGCAGATCCATTTCGTTCCCGGTACCGGCGAACTGGCGGTCGTGCTGGGCGCCGTCATCGGCGCCGGCCTCGGCTTCCTGTGGTTCAACGCGCCGCCGGCCGCGATCTTCATGGGCGACACCGGCTCGCTTGCCATGGGCGGCCTGATCGGCACCATCGCTGTCGCCACCAAGCACGAGATTGTGCTGGTCATCGTCGGCGGCCTGTTCGTGGTGGAGATCCTGTCGGTCATCATCCAGGTCGGCTACTTCAAGATGACCGGCAAGCGCGTCTTCCTGATGGCACCGATCCATCACCATTTCGAAAAGCTCGGCTGGACCGAAAGCCAGGTGGTGATCCGCTTCTGGATCATCGCCGTCATCCTGGCGCTGGTCGGCCTCTCCACCCTCAAGCTCAGATAGGATGCCCGCTTGATCGCCGCCGCTTCATTTGCAGGCAAACGCGTTTCGCTCTTCGGGCTCGGCGGGTCGGGGATTGCCACCGCGCATGCGCTGATCGCCGGCGGCGCCGAGATCCTCGCCTGGGACGACAATCCGGACAGCGTCGCCAAGGCAGCAGCCGCCGGGATCGCGACCGGCGACCTGCGCGGCGCCGACTGGTCGCGCTTTGCGGCCTTTGTCCTGTCGCCCGGGGTGCCGCTCACGCATCCGAAGCCGCACTGGACGGTGGAACTGGCGCGCGGCGCCGGCGTCGAGGTGATCGGCGATATCGAGCTGTTCTGCCGCGAGCGCATCCAGCGCGCGCCGGCCGCACCCTTCGTCGCGATCACCGGCACCAACGGCAAATCGACGACCACGGCGATGACGGCGCACATCCTGAAGTCGGCCGGACGCGACACCCAGATGGGCGGCAATATCGGCCGCGCCATCATGACGCTCGATCCGCCCGAGGCCGAACGGCACTATGTGGTGGAGTGCTCTTCCTACCAGATCGATCTCGCGCCCTCGATCAATCCGACCGCCGGCATCCTGCTCAATCTGACGCCCGACCATCTCGACCGCCACGGCACCATGGCCCATTACGCCTCGATCAAGGAAAGGCTGGTCGCCGGCAGCGACACCGCGATCATCGGCGTCGACGATTCCTGGTGCGCCCAGATCGCCGACCGGCTGGAGCGGGCAGGCCGGCAAGTGATCCGCATTTCCAAGCGCCTGCCGCTGACCGACGGCTATTTCGCCGACGGCACGAATCTGATGGAAGCCGTGCACGGTCGCTACAGCCGCATCGCATTCCTGGAAGGCATCGGCTCGCTGCGCGGCCAGCACAATGCGCAGAATGCGCTCGCCGCCGTCGCCGCCTGCCTCAGGGTCGGGCTGGAACTCGGCGAGATCCAGGCGGGGCTGGAAAGCTTCCCGGGGCTGGCGCACCGCATGGAGCAGGTGGGCCGCAAGGATCATGTGCTGTTCGTCAACGATTCCAAGGCGACCAATGCCGATGCGGCCGCTCCCGCGCTGTCGAGCTTCAACCGCATCTATTGGATCGCAGGCGGCCTGCCCAAGGAAGGCGGGATAGAGCCGCTGCGCGGTTTCTTCCCACGCATCGCCAAGGCCTATCTGATCGGCGAGGCCGCTCCCGCTTTCGCCGCCACGCTCGGCGAGGCGGTGCCTTACGAAATTTCCGGAACGCTGGCGGCCGCGGTCGAGCACGCCGCCCATGACGCCGCGGGCGACACCGGCGGCGAGGCCGTCGTCCTGCTTTCGCCGGCCTGCGCCAGTTTCGACCAGTTCAAGAATTTCGAGGTTCGCGGCGAAGCCTTCAGGCAAGCTGCGACTGCTATTGATGGGGTGAAACCCATCGGAGGGCCACGTTGATGCAAAGCCGTCTCGACAAAAGTCCGGTCGCAACCTGGTGGTGGACGATCGATCGCTGGTTCCTGGCGGCATTCCTGTCGCTGATGGGGCTCGGCATCGTCCTGTCCTTCGCCGCAAGCCCGGCGGTCGCCGAGCGCATCGGTCTCGACAGCTTCCACTTCGCCACAAGACAGATCATCTTCACCATCCCGGCGCTCGTCGTGATGCTGGCGGTTTCCTTCCTGGAAGCGCGACAAATAAGGCGCATGTCGCTGGCGATGATCTGCATCATGCTGGTGCTGATGGTGGCGGTTCTCTATATCGGCGTCGAGGTGAAGGGCGCGCGGCGCTGGGTATCGCTCGCCGGGCTCTCGATCCAGCCGTCCGAGTTCCTGAAGCCGGCCTTTGTCATCATTTGCGCCTGGCTGTTTGCCGAGCACAAGCGCCAGCCAGACATTCCCGGCAATCTGTTCGCCATGCTGCTGCTGGCCTTGGTGATCTCGCTGCTGATCGCGCAGCCGGATCTCGGCCAGACCATGCTGGTGCTGGGCACCTGGGGCGTGATGTTCTTCATGGCCGGCCTGCCGTGGTTCTGGATCGTCGCGCTGGGGGCTGCCGGCGTCGGCGGCGTGTTCGCGGCCTATACAGTGTTTCCGCATGTGGCCGCCCGCATCGACAAGTTCCTCACCGGCGAAGGCGACACTTTCCAGGTCGACATGGGCCGCGAGGCGCTGATCAATGGCGGCTGGTTCGGCGTCGGCCCAGGCGAGGGCACGGTGAAGCGGGTCATCCCCGACAGCCACGCCGACTTCGTGTTTTCGGTCGCGGGCGAGGAGTTCGGGCTGATCATGTGCTTCTTCATTATGTCGATTTTCGCCTTCATCGTGCTGCGAGGATTGAGTATCGCGCTCAAGGAGCATGACGACTTTACCCGTTACGCCGTCGGCGGGCTCGTCACCATTTTCGGCCTGCAGTCGGCCATCAACATGTGCGTGAACCTACAGTTGATGCCGGCCAAGGGCATGACGCTGCCCTTCATTTCCTACGGCGGCTCCTCGCAGATCGCGATTGCCGTCTCGATGGGCATGGTGTTGGCGCTGACGCGCAAGCATCCCGAAAAGCGCAAGCAGATTGGCTATGCCTTCTCGCAGCGCGCCATGCCGGCGGAATGAGGCGGGATGTCGAGGGGTGTCATCCTGCTGGCGGCCGGCGGAACGGGCGGACATCTGTTCCCAGCCGAGGCGCTTGCGCATGAACTGATCGAGCGGGGCTGGGAGGTGCATCTTGCCACCGACCGCCGCGCGGAGCGCTACTCCGGCCACTTTCCAGCCGCCGCGATCCACTCCATCCGCTCGGCGACTTTGGGCTCGAAGAATCCCTTCGCCGTGCTCGCCGCCTTCTGGACGATCTGGCAAGGCGTGCGGCAAGCGGGGCGTGTCATCGCCAGGATCAAGCCCGACGCCGTCGTCGGCTTCGGCGGGTATCCGACATTGCCGCCGCTCTATGCGGCGACACGGCGCAAGGTGCCGACGCTGATCCATGAGCAGAACGCCGTCATGGGACGTGCCAACAAGGCGCTGTCGAGCCGGGTCGATGCGATTGCCGGCGGGTTCCTGCCCGAGGGGGAAAGCGCGGCCGGCGCCAAGACGGTGACCACGGGCAATCCTGTGAGGCCGCAGATACTTGAAGCGGCGAAATCGCCTTATGCCGCGTCGGATGCCAGCGAGCCGTTCCGCTTCCTGGTCTTCGGCGGCAGCCAGGGTGCCCAGTTCTTTTCCGATGCTGTGCCGGCGGCGATAGCGCTTTTGCCCGAAGCGCAGCGCAAGCGGCTGGCGATCACCCAGCAAGCGCGCGCGGAAGACGTGGCGCGAGTGAAGACCGCCTATGCCGATCTCGGCGTCGACGCGCAGGTCTCGCCCTTCTTCACCGATATGGCGGCGCGCATGGCGGCCGCACATCTGGTGATGTCGCGGTCCGGTGCCTCGACCGTATCGGAGATCGCGGTCATCGGACGCCCGGCGCTGCTGGTGCCTTACCCGCATGCGCTCGATCACGACCAGGCGGCGAATGCCGCGGCACTTGCCGCCGCCGGTGGGGCCGAGGTCCATCAGCAATCGACGCTCTCGGCCGAGCGGATCGCGGCGTTGGTCGGCGGGCTGATGGAGGATCCCGGCCGGCTGACCGCAATGGCCGCGGCTGCCCGCTCGGCCGGAAAACCCGACGCGGCGCGGTTGCTCGGCGATCTGACAGAGGCTATTGCGTCCGGCAAAACGGTTTCCGACTACAGGAGGACGCGCGCATGAAGATGCCGCAGACGATCGGCCTCGTGCATTTCATCGGCATCGGCGGCATCGGCATGAGCGGCATTGCCGAGGTGCTGCACAATCTCGGCTACAAGGTGCAGGGCTCGGACCAGGCGGACGGCGCCAATGTGCAGCGGCTCCGCGACAAGGGCATCGAATGCTTCGTGGGCCACAAGGCCGAGAACGTCGGCGAGGCCGAGGTGGTCGTGGTGTCGACCGCCATCAAGAAATCCAACCCTGAGCTCAGGGCGGCGCGCGAGAAACTGCTGCCGGTCGTGCGCCGCGCCGAGATGCTAGCCGAGCTGATGCGCTTCCGCCAGGCGGTCGCCATCGGCGGCACGCATGGCAAGACGACGACCACCTCCATGGTGGCGACGCTGCTCGAAGCCGGCGGACTCGATCCGACCGTCATCAATGGCGGCATCATCAACGCATATGGTACCAATGCCCGCATGGGTGACGGCGAGTGGATGGTGGTCGAGGCCGACGAGAGCGACGGCACGTTCCTGAAACTGCCGGCCGACATCGCCGTCGTCACCAACATCGATCCCGAGCATCTCGACCACTATGGCAGCTTCGACAAGGTGCGCGAGGCCTTCCGCCAGTTCGTCGAGAACGTACCGTTCTATGGTTTCGGCGTTATGTGCACCGACCATCCAGAGGTGCAGGCGCTGGTCGGCAGCATCGAGGACCGGCGCGTCATCACCTATGGCGAGAATGCCCAGGCCGACGTGCGCTTCGCCAATCATCGCATGGACGGAGCTACATCCGAGTTCGACGTGGTGATCCGCGACCGCAAGGGGCGGGGCACGACGACGATCACGGGTCTGCGGCTGCCGATGCCCGGCCGCCATAATGTCTCCAACGCGACGGCAGCGATCGCGGTCGCGCATGAGCTTGGTCTGTCCCCCGGAGCCATCAAGAAAGGCCTGTCATCCTTCGCCGGCGTCAAGCGACGTTTCACGCACACCGGTTCCTGGAACGGCGTCGAGGTCTTCGACGATTACGGCCACCACCCGGTCGAGATCGCGGCGGTGCTCAAGGCCGCGCGCGGAGCCACAAAGGGCCGCGTCATCGCGATTGCGCAACCGCACCGCTTCACCCGGCTGCACGACCTGTTCAATGAGTTTTCCGTCTGCTTCAACGATGCCGACACGGTCATGGTGGCGCCCGTTTACGCGGCCGGCGAGGAACCGATCGAGGGGGCGACCTCGGACGCGCTGGTGTCGCGCATCCGTGCCGGCGGCCATCGCGACGCGCGCTATATCGAAGGCCCGGCGGCGGTCGCGCCGGCCGTCCGCGAACTTGCCAAGCCGGGCGACTTCGTCATCTTCCTCGGCGCCGGCAACATCACGCAATGGGCCTATGCGCTGCCCAAGGAACTCGGTGGGGCCCCCTTATGATGCGCGGCCAGGACCTGATCGACAAGCTCGGCGACAAGCTTGCCGGCCTGCGCGGCCGCGTCACGCCCAATGCCGAGATGGACAAGATCACCTGGTTCCGTGCCGGCGGGCTGGCGGAAGCGCTGTTCCAGCCGGCCGACGAGGAGGATCTCGCGGCCTTCCTACGCGCGGTGCCGGAGGAAATCCCGATCACGGTCGTCGGCGTCGGCTCAAACCTTCTGGTGCGCGACGGCGGCATTCCCGGTTTTGTGGTGAGGCTCTCCGCCAAGGGGTTTGGCGAGGCCGAGGTCACCGGATCGACCACCATCAAGGCTGGCGCAGCAACGCCGGACAAGCGCCTGGCCGCCGTGGCTTATGAAGCCGGCATCGGAGGGTTTCATTTCTTTCACGGCATCCCGGGCGCTGTCGGCGGGGCGCTGAGGATGAATGCTGGCGCCAATGGCGTCGAGACGCGCGAGCGCGTGGTCGAGGTGCGGGCGCTCGATCGCGCAGGCAATGTCCATACGCTGAGCAATGCGGATATGGGCTATGCCTACCGCCATTCGTCGGCGCCTGGCGGATTGATCTTTACCTCGGCCATCTTCGAGGGCCCCCCGGGAGACAAGGTTGCGATTAAAGCGGCGATGGACGCCGTGCAGAACCATCGCGAGACGGTACAGCCGATCCGCGAGAAGACCGGCGGTTCGACCTTCAAGAACCCGGAAGGCTCGTCGGCGTGGAAAGAGATCGACAAGGCCGGCTGCCGCGGGCTGATGATCGGCGGCGCGCAGATGTCTCCCATGCACTGCAACTTCATGATCAACACCGGCACCGCGACCGGCTACGATCTCGAATATCTCGGCGAGACGGTGCGAGCGCGGGTGCTGGAAAATTCGGGCATCCGCCTGCATTGGGAGATCAAGCGGCTGGGCAACTTCCGGCCGGGTCACGCGGTGCAGGAGTTCCTGGGCCAGCTTCTTTAGCTCGCTGCGATGTTCAAGTAGTGCTTGAACTTGCGTCGTCGGCGACGCCGTCAAGCGTTACCGCAAAGACTCAACAACACACTTTTCTCGCCCGTTTTCGCGGAAAGTGAATCTCTCGGAATCATAGGTACTTGCCAGGGAATCAACTCTCTGATTCTCTGCTCTAAAGCGTTTCCTGATTTGAGTCGTTTGACGCGTTACCCGCGTTTTCCGTCTGGGGGGCAACCTGCCGGAAGACCCGGACTCAATGTGCGGAAATGTTGCGTGCGGAAATATTGGTTGCAGGCCCGGCGTGAAAGGGGAAGGCGGGATGAAGAAGAAGCATGTGGCTGTTCTCCTGGGGGGATTTTCCTCGGAGCGGCCCGTGTCTCTGTCGTCGGGGAAGGCATGTGCGGATGCGCTCGAGAATGAAGGCTATCAGGTCACCCGCGTCGATGTTTCGCGCGATGTCGGGTCTGTGCTTGCCGAGCTCAAGCCCGATGTCGCCTTCAACGCGCTGCATGGCCCGTTCGGCGAGGATGGCACCATCCAGGGAATTCTCGAATATCTCGGAATTCCCTACACCCATTCGGGCGTGCTCGCTTCGGCGCTGGCCATGAACAAGGAGCAGGCCAAGAAGGTCGCCAAGGCGTCCGGCATTCCCGTCGCGGAATCGAAGGTGGTCAACCGCTTCTCCGTCCAGAACAAGCATCCGATGAAGCCCCCTTACGTGGTGAAGCCGGTCAATGAAGGCTCGAGCTTCGGCGTCGTCATCGTGCACGAGGGGCAGTCGCATCCGCCGCAAGTCATCGGCTCGTCCGAATGGAAGTATGGCGAGATCGTCATGGTCGAGCGCTACATCCACGGGCGCGAGTTGACCTGCGCGGTGATGGGTGACGTGGCGCTTGGGGTCTGTGAAATCATCCCGACCGGTCATTCCTTCTACGACTACGATTCAAAGTACGTCCCGGGTGGATCAAAACACGAAACCCCTGCAAAAATTTCACCGAATATTTACCAAAAAATACAGACACTGGCCCTCAAGGCTCATCTTGCTATCGGTTGCCGGGGCGTTTCCCGGTCGGACTTCCGTTACGACGACCGTCACTCCGAAAACGGCGAGGTTGTCTGGCTCGAGATCAACACCCAGCCGGGCATGACGCCGACGTCTCTGGTGCCTGAAATCGCCGCGCAAGCGGGGCATTCGTTCGGCGAATTGTTGAGTTGGATGGTGGAGGACGCTTCGTGTCTGCGTTGAGGTGGGGCCAGGGCAAGGGCCGCGGGACTGGGCCCGCGCTGTTCGGCGTGCCGCTATCGTTCGACCATTTCGTGTTGCCGCGCCAGCTTCGGCGGCCGGTGCGTTTGCTTGCCCGTCTCTGCGATGGCGAGTATGAGGCGCCGCGCTTCTCGGCTGCGATCCTCTCGGCTGCCTTGTTGGCTTCCGCCGGAGCCTACGGGGCCTATCTCGGCGGCTACGCCGACAGCATCGTGCAGGGCGTGACGGCCCGAACCGGTTTTGCCGTCGACCAGATCAAGGTCGTCGGCAATCGCCAGACTTCCGAGATCGATATACTGGACCGCCTCGGCCTCGATGGCTGGACGTCGCTGATCGGCTTTGATGCCGAGGCTGCGCGCGAGCGCATCGCGACGTTGCCCTGGGTCGAGGTTGCGGCCGTGCGCAAGATCTATCCTCACACGCTGGAGGTCCGTGTCGAGGAGCGTGAGCCCTTCGCGCTCTGGCAGCAGGGCAATTCGCTTTCGGTCATCGAGCGGTCGGGCGAGGTGATCGCGCCGTTCTCGGGCGGCAAGCAGGCTTTGCTGCCGCTGATCATCGGCACGGGCGCGCCGGCCAAGGCGCCGGATTTCCTGGAGAGGATCAAGCGCTATCCCGAGCTGGCGGCGCGGGTCAAAGGCTATATTCGTGTCGGCGAGCGGCGCTGGGATCTCAAGCTGGAGAACGGCATCACCGTGAAGCTGCCGGAAGACGGCGAGGATCAGGCGATCGCCGAGCTCGTCAAGCTTGATCATGACAACGGGCTGTTGACGCGCGACATCGCTGCCGTCGACATGCGGTTGTCCGATCGCCTGGTCGTCGAGCTCTCGCCGGAAGCTGCGGCGCAGCGCGAAGCCGCGCTCAGCGACAAGCCGAAGTCCCTGACGAAACGCAAGCCGGAGACGAAGATATGAGCTGGCTTGGCGGCGGCGGTGATGCCTCTTCGCGCCGGTCGGGCACGCTGACGGTGCTCGATGTCGGCTCGAGCAAGGTATGCTGCGTGGTGGCGAAGCTGAAGCCGCGCGAGGACGGCAAGCTGTTGCGCGGACGCTCGCATCGCATCCAGGTGATCGGCATCGGCCATCAGAAGTCGCAGGGAGTTAAGTCGGGCGTCGTGGTCGATCTCGACCGCGCCGAGCATGCCATCCGTCTCGCTGTCGACGCCGCCGAGCGCATGGCGGGGCTCACCGTCGATTCCCTTATCGTCAACATGACGGCCGGCCGGCTGAAGAGCGAGGCCTTTTCGGCAACCATCAATCTCGGCGGCCATCAGGTCGAGGAAGCCGACATCAAGCGCGTGCTCGCTGCCGGCGCGAAGCAGGCGCTGCGGGCCGAGCGAGAGGTGGTTCATTCGCTTCCCGTCGGCTTCTCGCTCGATGCCGAGCGCGGCGTGCGGGATCCCCGCGGTATGGTCGGGGAGACGCTGGGCGTCGATATGCATGTGCTGACCGGCGATGCTGCGCCGATGCGCAATCTCGAGCTTTGCATCAACCGCTCGCATCTGTCGGTCGAGCGCATGGTGGCGACGCCGTATGCCAGCGGTCTCGCGGCTTTGGTCGACGACGAGCTCGAAATGGGCGCGGCCTGCATCGATATGGGCGGCGGCACGACCACGATCTCGGTGTTCTCGGAAGGCAAGTTCGTGCATGGCGACGCCATCGCTATCGGCGGCAATCATGTGACGCTCGACATGGCCAAGGGTCTGTCAACTTCGCTCGACGCCGCCGAGCGGCTGAAGGTAATGCATGGCTCTGCGCTGCCGGGCAGCGCGGACGACCGCGACCTGGTTTCCATCCAGCCGATCGGCGAGGAGGGCGAGCTGCCGCTACAGATCCCACGCTCGGTGATGACGCGGATCATCCGGGCGCGCATCGACGAGACGCTGGAGCTTTTGCGCGACCGGCTGAACAAATCGGGCTACGGCAACGCCGTCGGCAAGCGGGTCGTCCTCACCGGCGGCGCCAGCCAACTGGCGGGCCTGCCGGAGGCGGCGCGCCGCATTCTTGGACGCAATGTGCGCATCGGCCGGCCGCTCGGCGTGGCAGGCCTGCCGGAAGCGGCCAAGGGGCCGGCGTTTTCGACCCCGGTCGGGCTTCTGATCTATCCTCAAATGGCGAGCTTCGAGAGCCATTCGGCGAAAGGACTTTCCGGTTTCAGGATGACCGGAACGGGCGGAAAACTGCATCGCATGAGTCAGTGGTTGAGAGACAGTTTTTAATTTGACGGGGACAGCCCCAAAGGCGGCCGCAGCGGCGAGGCGGCGGGAAAGGCAAAGGACGGAGACTATGACCATCAATCTCAAGAAGCCGGACATCACCGAGCTTAAGCCACGCATCACCGTGTTCGGTGTCGGCGGCGGCGGCGGCAACGCGGTCAACAACATGATCACAGCCGGCTTGCGCGGCGTCGAGTTCGTGGTGGCCAACACCGACGCGCAGGCGCTGACGATGTCGAAGGCTGAGCGGCTGATCCAGCTTGGCGCGCATGTCACGGAAGGCCTCGGCGCCGGCTCGCAGCCGGAAGTCGGCCGCGCGGCGGCGGAAGAATGCATCGACGAGATCATCGATCATCTGTCCAACACGCATATGTGCTTCGTCACCGCCGGCATGGGCGGCGGCACCGGCACGGGCGCTGCACCTGTCGTTGCCCGCGCGGCGCGCGAGAAGGGCATCCTCACCGTCGGCGTCGTCACCAAGCCGTTCCATTTCGAGGGCCAGCGCCGCATGAAGACGGCCGACATGGGCATCGAGGAACTGCAGAAATGCGTCGATACGCTCATCGTCATCCCCAACCAGAACCTGTTCCGGCTGGCCAACGACAAGACCACCTTCGCCGATGCCTTCGCCATGGCCGACCAGGTGCTCTACTCCGGCGTTGCCTGCATCACCGACCTGATGGTCAAGGAAGGCCTGATCAATCTCGACTTCGCCGACGTCCGCTCGGTGATGCGCGAGATGGGCAAGGCGATGATGGGCACCGGCGAGGCTTCGGGCGAGGGCCGAGCCATGGCCGCCGCCGAGGCCGCGATCGCCAACCCGCTGCTCGACGAGACCTCGATGAAGGGCGCCAAGGGCCTGCTGATCTCGATCACCGGCGGCCGCGACCTCACCCTGTTCGAGGTCGACGAAGCCGCGACCCGGATCCGCGAGGAGGTCGACCAGGACGCCAACATCATCCTCGGCGCCACCTTCGACGAGGACCTGGAAGGCGTGATCCGCGTCTCGGTGGTCGCTACCGGCATCGACAAGTCGGCGGCCGAAATCGCCGCGGCGCCAATCTCCATCCGCGCGCCGCAGAAGCCGGTCGCCCGTCCCGCGGCACCTGTTCAGGAAAGCCGTCCCGCACCGGTTCAGCAGCAGGCCTACGAGCCGCGCGCCGTCGATCCGGTCGCCGAGGCGATCCAGCTTGCAGAGGCGAACGCCGCCGCGATGGCACAGCCGCGCCCCGCGCGGGTCGACGACTTCCGCCCGCAGAGCAAGATCTTCCAGGCTCCGCCGGCCCAGCCTCAGCCGCACCCGATCGCCCAGCAGCCGATCATGCAGCCCGCGCCGCAGCGCGAGATGCCGCAGCCTGTGGCTGCAGCGCCGCAGCGCATGCCGCGCGTCGAGGACTTTCCACCGGTCGTGAGGGCCGAGGTGGAGGCCAAGAGCCGCCCTGCGGATCATGAGAACAGCGGACCGATGGGGCTGATCAAGCGGCTGACCAACGGCCTGACCCGCCGCGAGGAAGAGCCGGCCCGGCTGCAGCCGGCGCAGCCGCGCGAGCCGAAACTGCGCCAGGCGGCGCCGGAAATGCGCCGCCTCGCCAGCCAGGACCCGCAGCTCTATGCGCCGCGCCGCGGCCAGCTCGACGACCAGGGGCGCCTCACGCCGCAGAGCCGCACGGTGCAGGAAGACGACCAGCTGGAGATCCCGGCGTTCCTGCGCCGCCAGGCGAACTAATCGTTAAAAGCGCGCCGCCTATGCGGCGCGCTTTAAGCAACGTTTGATGCATGTCCTACCGCTGCGCACTTCGGGCAGAACATGCACTAACGATATATAACAGCTGTTAACAGGCGGGCGAGAGATCGTCTGCCTGTTGCCTTCAAAAGTTATGGAGAAACAACGCATTACGAGTGTTTCTTCGTTCAGGGCAGCGGTTACATGGGGTAAGAAACCGTGATTTGGAGTCTCCCGGACGGGCCACTATCTTCGCGTCGGACTAAAGTCGGTTTGCCGGGATTCGGGGAGTTGGCCCTGCCTGCCGATATTGTCAGAGCCGCTGCCTTGCTCATTCGCCGCTTTTGCGCGCAGGCCAGATGATCCGTCGGGCCGATAATGCCTAAGGCTGACAAGCGGACACAGGCGGTTTGGGCTTATGGGGTTTGTCTTGCACGACTATCAGACGACAGTTAAGGCGCGCGTGACGCTGACCGGCACCGGCGTCCACAGCGGCAAGCCCGTCACCGTTCATTTCCTGCCCGCCGACGCCGATACCGGCATCGTGTTCCACCTCGCGAATGGCGGCGAGTTCCGCGAGTTCCGCGCCCTGGTCTCCGAGGTCGGTGCCACCGACCTCTGCACCATGCTCGGCGATCCGGTCGGCGAGCATATCGGAACCGTCGAACATCTCATGGCGACGGTGTTCGGACTTGGCATCGACAATCTCATCATCGAGATCGACGGTCCGGAAGTCCCCATTCTCGACGGCAGCGCGGTGGCCTTTGTCGAAGCCTTCGACCAGGCGGGGATCGACACGCTTTCGGTCAAGCGCCGCTATATCCGCGTGGTCAAGCCGATCCGCGTCGAAGCCGGTGCATCCTGGGCCGAGTTCCGCCCCTATGACGGCACGCGATTCGAGGTCGAGATCGACTTCGAGAGCCCGGCCATCGGCCGCCAGCTCTTCGCCTCCGACATCAACCCCGACATCTTCCGCCGCGACATCGCGCGGGCCCGCACCTTCGGCTTCATGAAGGATGTCGAGCGGCTGTGGGCCGCCGGCTACGCGCTCGGGTCGTCGCTGGAGAACTCGCTGGTCATCGGCGACGACAACCGCGTCATCAATGTCGGCGGACTGCGCTATCCGAACGAATTCGCCCGCCACAAGACGCTCGACGCCATGGGCGACCTGGCGCTTGCCGGCGCGCGCTTCATCGGCTGCTTCCGCTCCTATCGTGGCGGCCATCGGATGAACGCGGCGGCGCTGCGCCGCCTGCTTTCGGACCGTACGGCCTTCGAGATCGTCGAGACGCGGCGCCGCGAGCGCGGCCGGGTCGCCGAAATGATCGCCGTCAGCGGACCGGTCTACGCGCCCTGGGTCATCTGATTTTTAACGATTTTCTGGCTTTGTAGCGAAGCCGGTGTTGCGCAAATGCATCACAAACCCGTGAAATCGAGCGGCTTTGGGCACGGTCCCAAACCGCCACAAAAATGTGCGATTGGCCGGACATAGCGTTGCCGGGCAAGGGGATAATGGTTTATGGCTGCGGCCGGGACCGAAACGACGCCGAAAGGGCGGAATCCAAACATGTTTTTTTCGCGAGTTGGTCAATCGAAGGCGCCGTATCGGGCTGTTTTCCTGGCGTTTTCGTTGGTCGCCCCGTCGCTCATGCTGTCGGCCTGCATGTCGTCCGAGAAGGACGTCAATCTGGCGACCTATGTCGACCACACCGAACCCGCAGACGTTCTCTACAACCAGGGCCTCGCCAATCTGAATGCCGGCCGCCTCGATGAGGCGAGCAAGAAGTTCGACGCCGTCGACCGCCAGCATCCCTACTCGGAATTCGCCCGCAAATCGATGGTGATGGGCGCCTTCGCCGATTATCGCGCCGGCAACTATGACGAGGCGATCGGTTCCGCCAAACGTTACCTAACGCTCTATCCGTCAACCGACGATGCCGCCTATGCGCAGTACATCATCGGCTTGAGCTACTACCGGCAGATCAAGGACGTCACCCAGGACCAGAAGGAAGCGCGCCAGACGGTGCAGACCATGCAGGACCTGGTGACCCGCTGGCCGAATTCCGAATATGTCGACGACGCCAAGGACAAGATCCGCTTCGCCACCGACCAGCTCGCCGGCAAGGAGATGCAGATCGGCCGCTACTATCTGGAACGCCGCGAATATATCGCCGCCGTCAAGCGCTTCCGCACCGTGGTCGAGAACTACTCCAACACGCGCCACGTCGAGGAGGCGCTCGCGCGACTGACCGAAGCCTACTACGCGATGGGCCTGACTTCGGAAGCGCAGACAGCCGCAGCGGTGCTCGGCCACAACTATCCGGACAGCCAGTGGTACAAGGATTCCTACAAGCTCCTGCAGAGCAACGGGCTTGAACCGCGCGAGAATGCCGGGTCGTGGATCTCCAAGGCCGGGAAGCTGATCACCGGCGCCTGACACTTCTGATGCTGTCCAGACTGTCGATCCGCGATATCGTCCTGATCGAGAAGCTGGACATCGACTTCTTGCCGGGGCTTTCGGTGCTGACCGGCGAGACCGGCGCCGGCAAATCCATCCTGCTCGATGCGCTGTCGCTGGCGCTTGGCGCGCGCGGCGACGCTTCGCTCGTCCGCCATGGCGCGGCGCAGGGCCAGGTCATCGCCGTGTTCGACGTGCCGCGCAACCACCCGGCGCGCGCGCTGCTTGCCGACAACGACATCGAGGATGATGGCGACATCATCCTGCGCCGCGTGCAGACCGCCGACGGACGTACCCGCGTCTTCGTCAATGATCAGCCGTCCAGCGTGACCCTGATGCGCGACGTCGGCCGCGCGCTGGTCGAGATACACGGCCAGCATGACGAGCGGGCGCTCGTCGATCCCGGCGCCCACCGCGAATTGCTGGATAGTTTCGGCGGCCATCTCGGCGCCGTGCGCGGGACGGGCGAAGCCTGGCGCTATTGGCGGAACTGCGAACAGGAGCTTTCGCGGCACCGCGCCAAGGTCGAGGCGGCGGCGCGCGAGGCCGATTATCTCAGGGCCTCGGTCGCCGAGTTGGCGAAGCTCGATCCGCAGCCGGGCGAAGAGACCGAGCTTGCCGAATTGCGCGCCCAGATGATGCGCGCCGAAAAGATCGCGTCCGAGATTCACGATGCGCAGGATGTGCTGTCGGGGCCGTCTTCGCCCCTGCCGCAGCTCGCCAGCCTGCTCAGGCGGCTGCAGCGCAAATCGGGTGAGGTGCCGGGCCTGCTCGACGATGTGGTCAAGTCGCTGGACGAGGCAATGATCTCGCTCGACGCGGCGCAGTCCGGCGTCCAGACAGCACTACGCGCCACCGAATACGATCCGCAGCGACTGGAAAAGGCCGAAGAGCGGCTGTTCTCGCTGCGCGCGGCCTCACGCAAGCACAATGTCGCGGTCGACGATCTGGCGCAGCTGCGCGACACGATGGCGGCCGACCTTGCCGATCTCGATGCGGGCGAGGAACGACTGCACGGGCTTGAAAAACAAGCCGCCGCCGCGCGCGAAGCTTACGACATAGCCGCGGCGCAGCTCTCTTCGTTGCGCCATGCGGCGGCGGCGGGCCTCACCAAGGCGGTGATGGCCGAACTGCCGGCCCTCAAGCTTGAGCGGGCCGAGTTCATCGTCGAGATGGTGAGCGATGCCGAAAGCCGCATGGAAGAAGGCATCGACCAGGTCGAGTTCTGGGTGCGCACCAATCCGGGCACACGGCCCGGGCCGATGATGAAGGTTGCGTCGGGCGGCGAGCTGTCGCGCTTCCTTCTGGCGCTGAAGGTGGCGCTTGCCGACCGCGGCTCGGCGCCGACCCTGGTCTTCGACGAGATCGACACCGGCGTCGGCGGCGCCGTGGCCGACGCCATCGGCCAGCGGCTGGCGAGGCTGTCGAAGCGGGTGCAGGTGCTTTCGGTCACGCATGCGCCGCAAGTGGCGGCGCGCGCCGCGACGCATTTTCTAATCTCGAAGTCCGGCGGCAAGGACCGTGTCGCCACCGGCATTGCCGAAATGGATCGCGCGGCGCGCCAGGAAGAGATCGCGCGCATGCTGGCCGGCGCCACCATCACCGATGAAGCGCGCGCCGCCGCTGAGCGGTTGCTGCGCGAGAACACGGCGGCAGCCTAGGCTTCTTGATTCCCCGGGAACGCCGAGTCAGCAGGTGGCTGCATCCTGCTGTTCGGCAATGATTTTTGCGCAAGCCGACTCCTCCATACCGAATCCTGATTTATAGTGGCCCGCCACAATTCGAGGACCGCGCTTCATGTCTGAAAAACCAGTCGATTCGCTGAGCGAAAGCGAGGCCGCGGAGGAGCTGAAGCGGCTGGCGGCGGAGATCGCCGAGCACGACCGGCGCTACCATATGGAGGATGCGCCCACGATTTCGGACGCCGAATACGACGCACTGGCGCGGCGCAACCTTGCCATCGAGGGGCGCTTTCCCGATCTCGTTCGCGAGGATTCGCCGTCGCGTCGGGTCGGCGCGCCGCCGGCGGAAGGCTTCACCAAGGTGCGGCATGCCGTGCCGATGCTGAGCCTCGCCAAGGCCTATACCGACCAGGACGTGGCCGATTTCATCGAGCGTGGCCGGCGCTTCTTCGACCGCGACAAGGACCTCGATATCGCCTTCACGGCGGAGCCGAAGATCGACGGGCTATCGGCATCACTGCGCTACGAAAACGGCATCTTCGTGCAAGGCGCGACGCGCGGCGACGGCGCGGTCGGCGAGGACATCACCGCCAATCTCAAGACCATCGCCGACATCCCGAAGAAGTTGCAGGGCTCGGGCTGGCCGGAGGTCATCGAAATCCGCGGCGAGGTCTACATGACCTACGCGGAGTTCGAGGCTTTGAAGCAGCGCTCGGCAGCTATCGGCGGCCAGGACTATGTCAATCCGCGCAACACGGCGGCCGGGTCGCTGCGCCAGAAGGATCCAGCCGTCACCGCCAGCCGCAATCTGAAATTCTTCGCCTATGCCTGGGGCTACACGACGGCAGATCCCGCTCCAACCCAGTACGGTTCCGTGCAGAAATTCAAGGAATGGGGATTCCAGGTCAGTCCGCTGATGGTGCGGGCGAAGTCGATCGACGACCTCATCGCGCACTATCATCGGATCGAGGAGCAGCGTTCTTCGCTGGGCTACGACATCGACGGCGTTGTCTACAAGGTCGACCAGCTCGAGCTGCAGCGCCGCTGGGGTTTTGTGACCGGCGAGCCGCGCTGGGCAGTTGCCCACAAATTCCCGGCCGAACAGGCGATGACGACGGTTGAGAAGATCGACATCCAGGTGGGCCGCACCGGCACGTTGGCGCCGGTGGCGCGGCTGGCGCCGGTGACGGTCGGCGGCGTGGTGGTGGAAAACGTCACGCTGCACAATGAAGATTACATCAAGGGTTTTGACAGCAATGGGCAGCCGATCCGCGACGGCATTGACGTTCGCATCGGCGACACGGTGGTGATCCAGCGGGCAGGGGACGTCATCCCGCAGATCGTCAGGGTCGTCATCGACAAGCGGCCGGCCGATGCGGTGCCGTATGAGTTCCCGCACACCTGCCCGGTCTGCGGCTCGCCGGCGACGCGCGAGATCAACGAGAAGACCGGCAAGGAGGATTCGCGGCGCCGCTGCACCGGCGAGCTGATCTGCGCAGCGCAGGCCGTAGAGGGGCTGCGCCACTTCGTGTCGCGCGGCGCGCTCGACATCGAGGGTCTCGGCGCCGAGAACATCGACCTGTTCTTCAATGCCGGGTTGGTCAAGACCGCCGCCGACATCTTCACGCTGAAGGACCGCCGGCCGGCCGTCACCAAGGCGCTGGCGGAGCGGCGTGAGGAGCAGGCGAGACTGCGCGAGGCCGCATCGGGCAAGACGCGCAAGAATGTGCGCAGCGTCGAAGATCGCAACTACGAAGGCCTCGACAAGCTGTTCGCAGCCATCGACGCGCGCCGCGAGCCGGAGCTCGACCGCTTCATCTTCGCGCTCGGCATCCGCCATATCGGCGAGACCACGGCGGCGGTGCTTGCCCGCCAGTTCTCGACCATCGAGGAACTGATCCGCGTTGGCAAAGAGACGGCGAAGGCGCAGGATCCGCATGACGTGTTCCCGTCGATCAACGGCATCGGCGATACCGTGATCAACGCCTTGCGCGACTTCTTCGGCAATGAGCGCAATGACGACGTGCTCGATGCGCTGCTCGCGCAAGTCCATCCGAAGCCCTATGTGGTCGAGATCTCGGCCGGCAGCGAGGTATCCGGCAAGACGGTGGTGTTCACCGGCACGCTGGAAAAGATGACGCGCTCCGAGGCCAAGGCGATGGCGGAGCGCCTCGGGGCGAAGGTCGCCGGCTCGGTGTCGGCCAAGACCGATCTGGTGGTGGCGGGTCCGGGCGCCGGCTCCAAGCTCAAGGTTGCAAGCGATCTCGGCATCGAGGTGATCGACGAGGACACCTGGCTGCAGCGCATCGGCAGGGGCGGCTGATGGCCGGAGCGTTCAAGGGTTTTGGCGAGAAGGCCATTCCCTTCCTCAAGGCTCTCGACTTCCACCAGAGCCGCGAATGGTTCCAGGAAAACCGCAGTCTCTACGAGAGTGAGTTGCACGAGCCGTTTTGCGATCTCGTTGAGACGCTCAGCGAGCGTTTCGCCGCGGCGAGGCTTGGCCTGCGCGGCGACCGCAAGAAGTCGCTGTTCCGCATCAATCGCGACGTGCGCTTTTCCAAGGACAAGCGCCCCTACAACCGGCATTTGTCGGCAATCCTGTCGCCCGACGGCACCAAGATGGAGCAGGGCGTGTTCTATGTGCATATCGGCCTCGAGCGCTGCTTTGCCGGCGTCGCCTGGTGGCAGCCCGGACCGGAGTTGCTGCAGGCGATGCGCAAGGCGATCGTGACGAAGCCGGCCGCCTTCCGCGCCATGATTTCAGCACTGAAAAAGGCTGGACTGGAGCTGGATAGGGAAGATTGCCTGAAGCGGGCGCCGCGCGGTTTCGAGGACGTCAGCGAAGCCGATCTCGCGCAAGCCGTCCGCAACCGCCATTTCGTGGTGCGGCATGATATTGATCCCGAAACCATCTACATGGCGGCGCTGGTTGACGATCTCGTCGGCTTCACCTTGCGCGCCAAGCCGCTGCTCGATTGGGGCAGGGCGATCCAGGGCAAGGCTACCTGAGCCGCTCAAAGCCCGGCAATCAGTTCCGCTGATCGTCGGCTCAAGCGAATTGGTGTGACAAGCGGGGCGACGCTCCCTAAATCAAGCCGCTCAAGGGAGCAGTTGGATGACGGCGGAAGCAATCTCCGAAAGCCGTGCGAGGAGCGATTTCTGGGACGGCGTGCGGTTGTCGATGCCGGTCGTGGTCGCCTCAGCGCCGTTCGCGATCCTGTTCGGCGCGATTGCCGTGGACAACGGGTTTTCGGTCCTGGAAGCATTCCTCATGAGCGCGCTGATCTTCGGCGGCGCCAGCCAGATGGTCGGCATCGAATTGTTCGGCCAGCATGTCGCGCCCTGGCTGATCGTGCTCTCGATCTTCGCGGTGAATTTCCGTCACGTGCTCTATTCCGCCGGCATCGGCCGGCGCATGGCGCATTGGCCGCTGCTGCAGCAGGCGCTAGGCTATTTCATCCTGACCGATCCGCAATATGCCGTGGCCGAGGCGCGCGCGGCCTCCGGCCGATCGGTCGGGTTCGTCTGGTATCTCGGGCTCGGCCTGCCGGTCTATGTGTTCTGGGTGGCCGAAAGCGCGCTCGGCGCGGTCTTCGGCAAGATGATCCCGGATACCCATGCGCTGGGCATCGATTTCCTGCTGCCGATCTATTTCCTCGGCCTGGTTCTCGGCTTCCGCAAACGGCCGCTGTGGCTGCCGGTGGTCGTCGCCAGCGCGGCCGCCTCGATCGTCGCCTACAAGACGGTCGGCTCGCCGTGGCATGTCTCGATCGGCGCCATTGCCGGCGT
Organism: Mesorhizobium sp. WSM3873; assembly: GCF_001672445.1. Taxonomy (NCBI): domain Bacteria; kingdom Pseudomonadati; phylum Pseudomonadota; class Alphaproteobacteria; order Hyphomicrobiales; family Phyllobacteriaceae; genus Mesorhizobium; species Mesorhizobium sp. WSM3873. The sequence goes on from NZ_LYTM01000004.1 coordinate 128,164, forward strand.
CCTTCTGGCGGTCATTCTGCCGCCGCATCATAGCGGCGTGGGGAAGCGCACATGAGCACGACCTTCTGGATCATCCTCGCCGGCGCCGTCGCCACCTATCTCACCCGTGTTGGCGGCCATCTCGTCATCTCGCGCTTCGAGACCGTCCACCCGCGCGTCGAGGCCGGCCTCAACGCCGTGCCGGCCGCTGTGCTGACGACACTTGTAGCGCCTGCCGCGCTCGGCGCCGGACCGGCCGAATGGGCAGCGCTGATCGTCACCGCGCTGGTGTCGCTGCGCGGCGGCCTGATGGCGATGTTTCTGGGCGGCGCGGCGGTGCTGATCGTCGCCAGGCAGTTCGTCGGCTAGAAGTCAGATCTTGGCGTCGTGCGGCAGCGGCGCCGTGGCTTTCTCCAGCCAGGCCAGCGTCTCGCCGTCCACCATCGGACCGATCTCGGCCAGAACCCGCGCGTGATACTGGTCGAGCCAGTGCAACTCGTCGCGGGTCAGCAAGTCGCTGCGGATGAGGCGCTTGTCGATCGGCGCCAGCGTCAGCGTCTCGAAGCCGTGCATGGCGATGTCGCCGCCCTCGATCTGCTCGGCAGGCGTGACCAGGATCAGGTTCTCGATGCGAATGCCGTAGGAGCCTTCCTTGTAATAGCCCGGCTCGTTGGACAGCATCATGCCGGCAAGCAGTTTCTCGGTGCCGGTGCGGGCAATGCGCTGCGGGCCCTCATGCACGGCCAGGTATGAGCCGACGCCATGGCCGGTGCCGTGGGCGAAGTCGCAGCCGTGCTTCCACAGCGCCACGCGGGCAACGGCATCGATTTCCGAACCGCGCGTGCCAGCCGGAAAGCGCAGCGTCGAGATGCCGATCATGCCCTTCAGCACCAGCGTGAAGCGCTCGCGCATCTCCTCAGTCGGCAGGCCGATCGGCACGGTGCGGGTGATGTCGGTGGTGCCGTCCTGGTATTGTCCGCCGGAATCGAGCAGGAACAGCTCGCCGCTTTGGAGCTTGCGGCTAGTGGCGGGGGAGACGCGGTAGTGCATGATGGCGCCGTTCGGGCCGGCGCCGGAAATCGTGTCGAAGGAGACGTCGCGCAGCGGCATCTGCGTTTCCTCGCCGGTCTGCCGCCGCACCTCCTCGAGTTTGGTCACGACGTCGATCTCGTCGAGCGTATCCGGCTTCTGCCGGTCGAGCCAGCAGAGCAGCTTGGCGACTGCGGCGCCGTCGCGACGATGCGCGGCGCGGCTGCCGGCGACCTCGGCCTGGTTCTTGGTGGCGCGCGGAATGCGGGCGGGGTCTGGCGCAGGGACAACGGTGCCGCCATTGCCCTCGACCAGCATCTTGAGCTTTTCCGCCGCCAGCACGGGATCGAGCGCGATTTTTGCGCCGTCCTTGGCAAGCTCAGCGACGGCTGCCTCGAACGCGCCGGGATCGTACGGATCGGCGAGCTGGGTGAGATAGGCCGCGACCTGGCGCGAAAATTTGCGCTGGTCCATGAAGAGTTGATGCTTGCCGTCGGCGGCAAGAATGGCGAAGCCGAGCGCCAGCGGCGTATGCGCCACGTCGCCGCCGCGGATGTTGAAGGCCCAGGCGATGGAAGAAGGGTCGGTGAGCACGGCGTGCGTCGCGCCCTCCTTTTCGATCGCGCCCGCCAGCCGCGCCAGCTTGTCCTTGGCGAGTTCGCCGGCGAAGGCGATCGGATGGAGTTCCACGGGTGCGCGCGGCGGCTCGGGCTGATCTTCCCAGATGATGTCGATCGGATTCTTGTCGAGCGGCACCAGTGTCGCGCCGGACTGCTCGGCCGAGGCTTTCAATGCCTTGATCTCGCCGATCGTGTGCAGCCAAGGGTCGAAGCCGAGCCTAGCCCCTTTGCCGAGTTTGTCCTTGATCCAGGAGGCCGGCGGATTGTCGACGAGGCTCTCGACGGTGAAGATCGAAAGATCGACCTCATTGCGCACCTGCAGCGTGTAGCGGCCGTCAACGAAGATGAAGGCGCGGTCGCGCAGTATGATGGCGACGCCCGCTGAGCCGGAAAAGCCGGTCAGCCATTTCAGCCGGGCCGAGCGGTCGGCGACATATTCGCCCTGATGCTCGTCGGCGCGCGGCACCATGAAGCCGTCCAGCTTGTTCTCGGCCAGCCATTGGCGCAGCGTCGCCACGCGCGGCTTGCCGACAGCCGGATCGCCGGCGGAATCAAAGGTCTGGAACATTTTGCCGCATCTCCTGGAATGGCTCGTGCGACCGTAGCTCAAGGTCTTCGAAACCGGAATCGATTTCGACAGGGCCAGTTTTGAACAGTCCGGTTTTCAGCGCTTGAGGTGGATGGTCACCCAGCCCTCGCGGTGCAAGGTGCGGACGTGGCGGAAGCTCTGGCCGACATAGGCCGAGATCACCGCATCGCGCTGACGGTCGAGAATGCCGGAGAGCACCAGCGAGCCGCCGAACCTGATGTGCCTGGCCATCTCGGGCGCCAACCGCATCAGCGGGCGCGCCAGGATATTGGCGACGATGAGGTCGAAGGGCGCGCGCCTGGCGAAGATCGGATGGTGGAAGCCGGGCGCCGTCACCGTCTCGACAAGCGCCTTCACGTGATTGAGTCGCGCATTGGTCGCAGCGACGCGAACGGCGACCGGATCGATGTCGGTCGCCAGCACCGGAATGTGCGCGAGCTTGGCCAGCGCTATCGCCAGCACGGCACTGCCGGTGCCGAGGTCGAGCGCGTTGCCGGGGCGTTCGCGCAGCACCACCTGTTCCAGCAGTTCGAGGCAGCCGGCCGTGGTGCCGTGATGGCCGGTGCCGAAGGCAAGACCCGCCTCGATCTCAATGGCGAGGTCACCGCTGCGGCGCTTGTCGCGATCATGTGCGCCGTGGACAAAGAAACGCCCGGCGCGGACCGGCTTCAGTCCTTCGAGCGAGCGTGCAACCCAGTCGATGTCGGGGAGCGCCTCGCGCTCGACCTGCTTCGGCAGGGCGAGGTCCGCGAGTATGCGGTTGATCCGGACTGCGACGGCATCGACATTGCCATCGGCATAGAGCGACACTTCGTGGATGTCATTGGCCTCGTCGACCTCCAGCACGGCAAGCGGCAGGCCTTCGTCCTCGAAGGCTGCATCAAGCGCCGCGAAGATGCGGTCAGCCTCGGCCTTGCCCGCGGTGAAATGGAACCTGGTCTGCCCCATCAGGGCGACTCATGTTTGAGCGTGATCATTTCCGAGAACCGGTTCCACTTGTTGCTACGCAAACCTTCGGTTCGGGATCACGCCTGGCCGCCTGCTGCGAGCCGCTTCAGCTTCGCAATAGCCGTGTCGGCGCTTTCGCCATAGGCGATGGTGCCGGCGAACTCGCCCTTGGCGTTGAGGAGCAGCACGGAGGCCGTGTGGTCCATCGTGTAATCGCCGTCGCCGGTGTCGACCTTCTTCCAATAGATGCCGAAGGCCTTGGCCATTGCATGCACCTTGTCCGGATCGCCGGTGATGCCGGTGATGCGGTCGGAGAAGTTGCCGACGTAGGAATTGATGATCTGCGGCGTGTCCCGCTCCGGGTCGACCGTGACGAAGTAGGCGTTGAGGTTCTTGCCGCTGTCGCCCATCGTCTTCAGCCAGCCGGCCATTTCGAACAGCGTTGTCGGGCAGACTTCCGGACAATGAGTGAAGCCGAAGAAGACGACGCTTGGGTGGCCCCGGAACGCGGCCTCGGTGATCGGCGCGCTCTTCTGGTCGATCAGTGTGAACGGTGCGCCGTAGGGCTGGCCGCCATAATGGCCGCGATACCAGTCGAAAGTGAGCCAGCCGATGCCCGCCGCCATCAGGACGAGGATGCCGACCAGAATTGAGCGCATCATCAGAAACTATCCGTTGCGATCGTCGCGGCCCGGCGGATCCGGCGCGAGCCTGTTCGGCGACAGTCTTAGCGGTTTGGCGGCGCGCGCGCAAAGAGGTCGCGTTGCCGCAACCACGAGACCTGCCGCCTCCGTCGCGACGATCATCGAATGGCTTGCAAATGCCATTGTCCTGTCCCACCTGACATCGGCTAAACGCAAAACCCGAGGAGGCTTCCTTGCGAAAACTGATCGGCTTGATTGCCGCCTGCATTGCCCTCGGCGCCGGCGCAGCGATGGCGGACGAGGTCGGCAAGGTCGGCGTCGACTGGGTCGGCAACGACATCATGATCGATGCGATCAAGGATCCAAAGGTCGACGGCGTCACCTGCCATGTCGCCTATTTCGACCGCAGCATCATCGATCGGCTGCACAAGGGCAACTGGTTCGAGGATCCGTCGGACTCGTCGATCTCCTGCCGCCAGACCGGGCCGATCACCATCGGCGACATCGACATGAGCGAGCGCGGCGAAGAGGTGTTCAAGCAGGGCCTCAGCCTGATCTGGAAGAAACAGGTGGTGAACCGCATCTACGACAAGAAGAACGAGACGCTGATCTATCTCTCGCATTCGCGCCAGGTCCAGAACGGCTCGGCGAAGATGTCGGTCACGACCGTGCCGCTCTATGGCCAGAACGTCGTGTGGACCAAGGGCAAGCCGCAATTAGGCTCCGATCCGCCCGGATGATTGGTCCCGCTTGCCGGGGCAATCGCTCGGGCGTAAAGCCGCGCCATGGACCGTCCTGAACATCTCGTTGCAAAGGATCCCGAGCCGCGCATCCATCCGACCGCGGAGCTGAAGGGGTGCAAGCTTGGCCGCTATGCATCGATCGGCGAGCGGGTGATCCTGCGCGACGTGACGGTCGGCGATTTTTCCTATTTCGAGCGTCATTCGGAAGCGATCTACACGACGATCGGCAAGTTCTGCTCCATTGCCGCCAACAGCCGCATCAACGCGCTCGAGCATCCGATCGAGCGGCTGACCCAGCACAAGGTAAGCTACCGGCCCAACGAATATTTCCGCTGGCTTGGTGTCGACGCGGCATTTCGAGAGCGGCGGCAGGCAAAGCCGGTCAGCATCGGGAACGATGTCTGGATCGGCCATGGCGCCGTCATCATGCCAGGCATCATGATCGGCAATGGCGCCGTCATCGGTGCCAACGCGGTGGTGACGCAGGACGTGCCGCCTTACGCTGTCGTCGCCGGCGTTCCGGCCAAACCCTTGCGCCAGCGCTTTAGCGCCGACGTGGCGGCGCGCATTGAAGACCTCGCCTGGTGGGACTGGACGCCGGAAAAACTCGCCAGGGCGATCCCGGACATGCAGTCGTTGCCGATCGAGGCCTTCCTCGATCGTTGGGAAAACGCCGCGACCTGAACCCGTGAAGCGCCCCTCCGCCATGCGGGGGGAGCAGCTGAAGGGGCCGGAGGTAAGCCGCCGTGAAGCGGAACGAGCAGGCTTTTCGACCTGCACCGGCACCATGGCAACAACGCATAAGGTGTTTTTTCGTCGGCATGCGCCTCTCGCGTGTATGCGATTGCAGGCGGAAAATCGGGCCGGCGGGAACCGGAGAGGCCGGCCCTTGTTTCTCTCGAAATGCCGCGCTCTTGCGTTTTGTGAGGAATGGATGATCGAAAAGCTTTTCACCAAGGTTGCCAATTGGGTGGCTCACCTGGCCGGTATGCCTTTGACTTTTGCCGTCTGCGTTCTGATCGTAGTGATCTGGGCCGCGACTGGCCCGGTCTTCGGCTTCTCGGATACCTGGCAACTGGTGATCAACACCGGGACAACCATCATCACCTTCCTGATGGTGTTCCTGATCCAGAACACGCAGAACCGCGATGGCGCCGCAATCCAGACCAAGCTCGACGAGTTGATTCGCGTCAGCGAGGCCCACAACCATTTCATCGGCATCGAGCACCTGACGGAATCGGAGGTCGAGGAGATCCGCGCCAAATGCGAAGCGGCGGCAAAACGGCACGACCGCAAAATCGCCGAAACAGCGGCCAAGCAGGCTATGACGATAAAAAACGGTTCCGGGCGCGACCGCAAGATCGCTGAGGCGGCCGCCAACAAGACCGTGCCACGGAAGGCAAGCTCTAAGAGGAAGGCGCCGCCTGAACGGCCCGTCAGCGGTTCATAAAGGCGGCGAAAGCGTCCTTGTGATCCGGATGCCAGCGCGACAAAGCGGGGCGGTTTTCGATGATGTCGCCGATCGCCCAGGCCATGCGCTTTTCATCCATGGGCCGAGCGACCTCGTTGTCCGGGCAAAGGATGTAGAAGTCGTCCTGCTTGAGCGATGCCAGCATGAAATCGATCACCTGCTCGCCCGTCCAGGCGCCGGCCGGCTTTTCCGTCGCGCCCTCGGTCAGGCCGGTATAGGTGAAGCCGGGGATCAGCAAATGCGCGGAAAGCTTCGCTCCAGGCTCGTTGCGCAACGCATGGGCCAGGCCCTCGGTGAAGGTCTTCACGCCCGCCTTGGAGACGTTGTAGGCGAGATTGCCGGGCGGCGTGGTGATGCCTTGCTTGGATCCGGTGTTGATGATCAGGCCGGGCTCGCCCGCAGCCAGCATGCGCGGCGCAAAGGCCCCGACACCATGCACGACGCCCCAGAAATTGATGTCCAGCAGCCGTTTCCAGGCTTCACGATTTTCCCACGGCTTGCCGGGATTGTTGCCGACGCCGGCATTGTTCATCATTACCGAAATCGCACCGAATGCACCGTAGGCGAGGTCCGCGAGCCGGTCGACTTCCTCGGCCTTGGAGACGTCGGTGGGGATAGGGAGAACGGCATCGTCCCCGGCAATGACGGCGACCGCCTGCCGGGCCTGGTCGAGGCGCACGCCGCCTATGTCGGCAAGCACGGTCTTCATGCCCATGGCCGCGAAGCGCTTCGCGGCGGCCAGGCCTATGCCGCTGGCGCCGCCGGTGATGACGGCGACATTGCCGGAGGCGAAAGCGGGCAGGGCGGTCTGGATTTCGGCGTCGCTGGTCATGGTTGATGTCCTTATTCCGGGTCGAGCCGAACTTAACGCCGATCAGGGGCGAGGCAAGCCTTGATCGCTGCAATCATCGACGGCGGTACCGCCAATGGGTTGACCGCAGCAGCTTGCCCCGCGCATGCTGCCGGAAAAGGAGTTCGGCATTGACCGATTGGATCGGAATCCTGAAGGAGCAGACCGCCACCGGCGAACAGATGGGCCGGGATGTGCCGAAGATGCTCGCCAACCCCGATATCAGCGAGGCGCAGGTCAAGACCCTGTTTTCGGCACTGGAGCAACAGGCGGACTTCGCGGAAAAGCTGCGCCTGGCGCTGGAGAAGTTCGGCCATGACTTTCCCGTCATCAAGGCCGCAGAGCGGCTGGAAGAGCGCTATGCCGACCTTGCCGCCTCGGCGGCAGAAAAACTGAAAGCGATGCGGCAGTAAGAACCCGCTATCTTTCCACGAGACGCTCGAACCGCCTGTCCGGAGTGAACCAGATAATTGCCACCAGGACGTAGATCGCCACGCTGATCCACTGGCTGAACGAGGTCAGCAGAACGGCGGCAATGTAGAACGCCAGCGAAATGTTACCCTTGCGGTCATGGCCCACGGCTCTGGCGAAGGTAGTGTCGGCACCGTGCAGGTGGCGAAGCTTGAAGACCAGGATGGTATAGGCAACGGCGCAAAGCGCGAGGTCGATGCCGTAGACGGCGACCGGCACCGGGGCGAAGTGGTTCTCGCCCATGAAGGCGGTCGTCACCGGCATCAGCGACAGCCAGATGAGGTTGGCCCACAGCACCCGGCCGTCGACACGCTGCACGGTATGGAACATGTTGTGCAGATTGTTCCAGTAAATGCCGACATTGATGAAGGACAAGACGTAGCAGAAGAAGATCGGCCAAAGCGGCGCCAGCGCGGCAAGGTCCTCGCCATGCGGCACTTTAAGCTCCAGCACCATGATCGTGATGATGATAGCGACAACGCCATCGGTGAAGGCTTCGACCCGGCCCTTGCCCATGGTTCTTCCCTCCTCGTTTAACGAACGTTACGGGAGGATTTCGCGCGAGACCATACTGCCATAACTGTCAGGAGAGCGTTCGGCATTCGGAACAGCCGCAATTGCGCGGACGTTGGGCTTGCAACCAAGCGGAGGTCGCGATGGCCGGCTACACTCAAACCATGAAGCGCGACAACGAACTTGGCGGCGGTGTCGCAAGAGCCGCGGTGCCGCTATGATAGCTGCACTGTTTGCCGGCAGCACGGCTCTGACGCCACTCTATGTCATCTATAAACAAGCCTTCGGGTTCTCGCAGATCACCCTGACATTGGTCTATGCCGTCTATGTGGTCGGCAATTTGGCCGCACTTCTGTTTTTCGGCCGATTGTCGGATGTCATCGGTCGCCGTCCGGCAGCCATGGCGGCGATGGGCGTGGCCGTGGTCAGCGCGCTGTTTTTCCTCTTGGCTGAAAACCTGATGTGGCTCGACATCGCCCGTATCCTCAGCGGGCTCGGCATCGGGATCGGCGCGGGAACCGGCACCGCTTGGCTCGCTGAGCTGATCGAAGGGGAGGACAAGTCACGCGCGGCTGTCATCGCTACCAGCACCAATTTCGTCGGTCTCGGGGTCGGCGCACTGATGTCGGGATTGCTCGCCCAATACGCGCCTTGGCCGCTCAGGCTGACATTTGCCGTTTATCTGGTCCTGCTTGCGCTGATCACGCTGCTGATCTGGCGCACTCAGGAAACAGTCTCCAGGCCCGGACGACTCTCCGACGTCTCAATGCAGCCGCGGCTTTCGGTCCCCGACAAAATCCGCGCGCAATTCGTGGCGCCGGCGGTGACCGGCTTCGGCGCTATGGCGCTGGTCGGTTTCTACGCCGCGCTCGCGCCAAGCATTCTGGCACAGCAGCTCCATGCGACCAACCACGCCGAGGCCGGCGGGCTGTTCTTCGAACTGTCGATCGTGGCAGCGGCGGCGATCCTGGCGACAGCGCGCCTGTCCAGTCGCTTCACGATGCTCGCCGCGCTAGTTCTGATGGTCCCGACCGTGGCGCTGATCGTCGCGGCGCAGGCCTTCGCCTCCATGACGATGATGATCGTTGCCACAGGCTTTTGCGGCGTGGCGGCGGCACTCGGCTATCGCGGTGGCCTGCAGGTGGTGAACCAGATCGCGCCGGGCGACCGACGCGCCGAAGTGGTCTCGGCCTTCTTCATCTGCTGCTTCTGCGGCAATGCGCTGCCGGTCATCGGCATCGGCGTGCTGTCGGGTTGGACGAGCGCGACGGTGGCAAGCCTGGCCTTCGCCGGCATGATCACCATCTTCTCGCTGGTGGCGCTCGGGTTCGGCGCCAGATACGCGCGATAGTTTACCCTTTCGGTGTCTCGACGAGATTGGCGCGCCGGCGCGGCACGCCGAACCCGGTGTCCAGCGGCTCGCCTGCGGCCGGAGGGTCCTCGGAGATGGGGCCGCTTGTCAGGTCGCCGGTCCCCGGCGAGCGGGCTTGTTGTCGTCCATGGCGGGCACCGAAGATGCATCAGGCCCGCGATGGTATCGCAGCCTGATGCTTCTGCATCCGTTGGGGCTGGGCCAGATGCCTTCGCAACTAGTTTGCGGCGAGACTGTTCCCCGACAGGCCGGGCAGGGTAACCTGATAGACCAGGAAGGTGGTGTCGACATCGGCGCCATCCTCGGCCTTGTACGGGGCGCCGACCTGGAAGCCGTCCTGGGTCAGAAAGTCGTTGTCGTTCGCGACGAACAGGAAATAGTCGTCGGGCAGCTTCGGGTCCAGCACGCTCACCAGCGACATCGCCTCCCACTTCTCCGAGAGGTTGTTCCTGTCGTTCGGCGCGCCGTTGTGCAGGCCGAAACGGCCGAGTTCGCCCTTGTCGTTGATGTCGATGAACGAGGTGAGCTTGGCCGGCGTCACCGACGGATCGAGCACGCCTTTCGGCGCAACCGGCTTGTCGGCGGCGTCGAACGGGCCGTTGGCGATATCGGTAGCGGCGGAAAGGTCTACGATCTCGATCTTGCGGTAGACCGACTCGGCGTCCTTCAGCCCCTGGCCGTTGCCGCTGTCGCGTGCCAGCATCAGAAAGCTCTTGTCGGACAGCGCCACGATCTCGCTCTGCGCGGCCACCTTGGTCTTGCCCTTGGCGTCCTTGAACACCGGCAGCGGCACGACATATTCGTGCGCCAGCTTGAGGTGGGCAAGGTCGGAGCCGTCATAGACCAGCGCGCGGGCATTCCGGCGGGTCGAGCCGGAATCGCCGCCATCCTGGCGCGGCGCCGACTGCAGCACGACGATCAGGAACTTGCCGTCCGGCGTCATCGACATGCCTTCGAGGCCCTGATTATTCTGGCGGCCGGTCTCGGGATCCTTGGGATCCGGCTCGGCGGCACCCGGGCCAGGATTGTCGGAAGCGAAGTTCGGCTTGCCATGGCGCATCGGCACCAGGGCCGCCGGCGGCTGCGTCGCCGAGATCAGGCGGCCGTCGGCCGAAAAGCGATAGATGTTGGGGCCATATTCGTCGGAAATGAACATGGTGCCGTCGGGCAGGCGCACGATCGCCTCGTCGTCGAGCGAAAGCTTGCCGTTGTCGGCCTGCGGCAGGACCGGCATGTCGCCGGCAGCGGGGCGCACGCCGTTGAGCGGGTCGAGGCCGGTGGCGTCGGCGCCCTTGTCGTCGGTCAGAAGCATGGTGTCGGCGAGCGTTGCCTTGACGCCCGACTGTTCCTGGCCGGCGGCGGGCGCCGCGCCCGGGGCGGTCGGGGTCAGCTCGATTGCAATTGTGTTCAAGCGGGGCCGGTAGTCGGTGGTGCCGGCGACGTTGTAGCCGCGGTCCGGCAGCAGCCAGAGCGAGCCTTTGTAGCCGGCGCCGTCACGCGCCCAGCTCTTGGCGTCGATCGCCATGCCGGAGCCCGAACCAAAGGTCTCGCCGAACTTGTCCTTCTGGCTGGCGGGGATGCGGCCAACGCCGACCAGCCCTTTGTTGACATAGCCAACACCCTCGGCGAGCGCAGGGCTCAGCACGGTGAGCAGGGCGAGTGCCACGCCAAGCGCGACGGTTCGGTTGAGGTGCTTCATGATGTCCCCCATGTGACGAGCAGAGCCGGAATGGCGTGACATCGGGTCTAGGACGCGAACATGATACTTGCGTGACAGGAGGGGGGTACTTGCCTTCTCCCCTTGTGGGAGAAGGTGGATCGGCGCGCAGCGCCGAGACGGATGAGGGTGTTCCAGCGGAGCGAGACGTTGGCTTTCCCTGGAGCTCCCCTCATCCGTCGCCTTCGGCGACACCTTCTCCCGCAAGGGGAGAAGGAGAGGGCGCTCAATCGCTCTCTCGCGCGACGAGCTCCAGCGGCCAGACTTCGCGGATCGTGCGTGGCCCCTCCGGACCGGCATGGGCCGGGAGTGACGCCAGCAGCATCTCGGCCAGCCGCCGGCCCATCGGCTCCAGCGCCGGACGGAAGGCGGTCAGCGTCGGCGAGAAGTAGCGGCAGAGCGGCGTGTCGACGATGACGATCACCGCGATGTCGTGGCCGGGCCTGATGCCCATCTCGGCCAGTGCCTTGCAGCCGCCGAGCGCCATCGCGTCATTGTTGAAGATGATGGCTGTCGGCCGGTCCTTGGAGAGCATGACACGCGGCGTCACCTGGTAGCCGCCGGTCTCGTTGATGAAGCCGTCGGCGATCAGGCCGGGGTCGACTTCGATGCCGTGCCGCTTCAGAGCCTTGCGGTAGCCGTCGAGGAACAGGTAGCCGAAGTTGAGATCAAGCGAAGGGCGGATGGCAGCTATGCGGCGGTGGCCGCGCGCGACCAGCCGGTCGACGGCTTCATCACCCGCCCTCTCGAAATCGATATCGAGCGAAGGATAGGTGTCGCCGCCGGATTGACTTCGGCCAAGCGTGGCGAAGGGAAAGCCGGCCTTGCTCAGATAGTCGATCCGATCGTCTTCCCGCCGTGTATTGGCCAACACGACCGCGTCGGCCCGGCGCGTCTCAACCACGCGGCGCAGCCTCTCCTGCTGATATTGGCCGGGCTCGCCCATGACGACCATCAGATCCAGGTCATGCTCGGCGAGCCGCGCCTGCAGGCCGGTCAGGAATGGAATGAAGAACGGCTCGCCATATTGCTGGTCGCCGGGATGCGGTTGCAGCATGAAGGCGATCGAGCGGGTGGCGCCCTGGCGCAGGCTGCGGCCCGACTGGTTGGGCGAATAGTTCAGCTTCCTGGCCGCCTCGAGCACGCGCTGGCGCGTCTCCGCATTGACGTCGGCGCGGCCGTTCAGCGCGCGCGACACGGTGCCGATCGAAATGTTCAGGTGACGCGCGAGATCGTGGATGCTGGACGCCAAGGCAGGTTCTCCCCCTGACTTCGCTAGCACCGGCCGGCGTTCAGCCAAGCAGCGGATGTCGATTTTCGCGAGCAGGTGATTGACATTCTACGCCATCGGGTGTGTTCTCGTAAACGTTTACGGAAAAACGTTTACGGTGATGCCGGAAATGCCGTGACACTCGGCCTGGAGGGGCCGAGCGGAGGAGGAGCGCTGGATGATGAAGATCGTCCTGGTCGGATGCGGAGCCATGAGCAGGCACTGGCTCGATGCCGCGAGGCAGATCGACGGGCTTGCCATTGCCGGCCTTGTCGATCTCGATGCCGACCGGGCTCAGGCGAGGGCGCGCGAGTATGACCTCACCAATGCCGTCATCGGCACCAGCCTCGATGCCGTTCTCGACCAGACCCGGCCCGATGCCGTGTTCGATGTCGTGGTTCCTGCCGCCCGGCGCGAGGTCGCGCTTTCGGCCTTTGCCCATAACTGCCATCTGCTCACCGAAAAGCCGCTCGCCGACAGCCCAGAAAATGCGCGCGCCATCATCGAAGCGGCGCGCCGCGCGGGGCGCGTCCATGCCGTAGTTCAGAACCGGCGCTACGTCGCCAATGTCAGGCGGATCAGGCGGTTCCTGGCCTCCGGCGCCATCGGCGCGCCGACCAGCATCCACGCCGACTTCTTCGTTGCGCCGCATTTCGGCGGCTTTCGCGAGGAGATGCGCCACGTGCTCTTGCTCGACATGGCGATCCACACGTTCGACGCCGCCCGCTACATGGTCGCCGGCGAACCGGCCGGCGTCTATTGCCAGGAGTGGGAGCCTGCCAATTCCTGGTACCGTCAGGGCTCGTCGGCCAGCGCGGTGTTCGATTTCGGCGGCGGCAAGGTCTTCACCTATGCCGGCTCCTGGTGCGCGGACGGTTTCCGCACGAGTTGGGAAGGCAGCTGGCGCATCGTCGCCGAGCGCGGCAGCCTGTTGTGGGACGGGCATGACGGGTTGAAGGCCGAGGTGGTTGCGTCCGGCCGCGACGGTATCGTCGACAAGACCCAGTCGATCGAGGTGCCGGCGCTCGACGCGGCCGACAGAGTCGACGGCCATCTCGGCATCATCCAGGATTTCATGCGCGCGATCGAGACCGGCACCGAACCGGAGACGCGCGGCACCGACAACATCAAAAGCCTAGCCATGGTCTTTGGCGCCATCGAAAGCGCAGAGACCGGACGCCGCGTCGCAATCGCAAAGGAAACGCCGTGATGCCGAACCCGCTTCTCGACATCAGGATCGGCACCATGGTGCGAGCCAATCTCGACGACCCGGCCGCCTATGTGAAACAGATCCTGCCGCTCGGCTTCGAGAGCATCCAGCCCTTTTTCTGGCAGACGCTGGGCGGCAAGGACCTAAAGCGCCTGGCGGGCGAAATCCGCGAAGCGATCGGCGATGCGGATGTCGCCGTCTCATCGATCGGCGTGTTCGGCAATCCGCTGGAGAACGGCGAGGTCGACCGCGGCGTGCTCGCGGCGTGGGAGACCGTCATCGACAACGCACATCTGTTCGGCACCACGATGGTCTGCGGCTTCACCGGCCGGCTGCGCGGCAAACCGCTGACCGACAGCCTGCCCCGTTTCCGCGAGGTCTGGGGGCCGCTGGCCAGGCGCGCCGCCGACAAGGGCGTGCGCATCGCTTTCGAGAACTGTGCGATGGACGGCAACTGGGCGAGCGGCGACTGGAACATCGCCCACAACCCGGACGCCTGGGAGCTGATGTTCAACGAATTGCCCGACGACAATCTCGGGCTCGAATGGGAGCCCTGCCACCAGCTCGTCTATCTGATCGACCCGATTCCGCAGATTCGCAAATGGGCGCCGCGTATCTTCCACGTCCACGGCAAGGACGCCACCGTGCGCTGGGACGTGATCCGCGAGCACGGCGTGTTCGGACGCCTGCCATTCGTGCAGATGCGCAGCCCCGGCTTCGGCGACAGCGACTGGACCCGGGTGATCAGCGAATTGCGGCTGGCCGGCTACAAGGGCGCCATCGACATCGAAGGCTGGCACGACCCGGTCTATCGCGGCGACCTCGAGATGACCGGTCAGGTGCGGGCGCTGGGCTATCTGAAGCAGTGCAGGGGAGGAGCCAGCTACCTGCCCAATCCGGTGTGAGGACCGGCCGGCGGGAGGAGCCGGCCACCAAGACTACGGCCGAAGCAATCGTCGAAACCCTCCGTTGCGAGGGACCAAAAGGGAGGAACGTGCATGAGCATCACGACCAGAAGGACTGTTCTGCGCTCGACCGTCGTGGCGGCCGCCGCGGCGCTCTGCGCCTCGATCTCCACCTTGCCGGCAAAGGCGCTTGACGCCCAATGGTGCAAGGACGTCCATATCCGCTTCTTCGTCGGCGGCGCCGAGGGCGACGCCTTCGGCACCATCGTCTACAATGGCGCCAAGCAGGCGGCGGCCGATCTTGGGCCGAAGGTCGACTACATCTTCTCCCAGTGGGATGTCGAGAAGATGGTGCAGCAATTGCGCGAGGCGGTCGCGGTCAAGCCGCAAGGCATCGCCATGATGGGCCATCCGGGCGATGCCGCGATCATGCCGCTGGCCGAGCAGGCGCATAAGGACGGCATCAAGATGATGTACCAGAACGTGCCGGTGCCGAAGGTGGTGGAAGCATTCGGCGGCGGCTATGTCGGCGCGCAGCAGGAGCAGCAGGGCCGCGCGCTCGGCGCCGAGGCGTTCAAGCTCGGCAAGCTCAAGGCCGGCGACAAGGCGATCATGATCGGCCCGTTCGAGAACGAGAATCGCGGTGCGCGCGAGCGCGGCACGGTCGCGGCGCTGAAGGAGGCGGGTGTCGAGGTGATCCAGCTGTCCTCGCCGCCGAGCGGCGAGTGGGCGTCCGATCCGAACCTCGCCATTCCGGTGATCACCGCGGCTCTGCTCAACCACCCCGACGTCAAGGCGGTCGGCTATCCCGGCGGACAGATGCTCGGCAACGTCGCCACCTATATGCAGGCGGCGGGACGCAAGCCTGGCGACATCTTCAACTTCGGCTTCGACACCAGCCCGCAGATCGTCGAAGGCTTCAAGGGCGGCTGGGTGCAGCTCACGGCCGACCAGCAGCCGTTCCTGCAGGGCTATCTGCCGATCCTCAGCCTCTGCCAGCAGGTGGTGCTCGGACTGGCGCCGATGAATGTCGACACCGGCGCCGGTTTCGTGACGCCTGAAAATTATCAGGTCGTCTCGGAGCTCGCCAAGCAGGCGCTGCGCTAACCTCCCAGGCTGCCGGCCGGGAATACGCCCGGCCGGCCGGATCGCCGGCAAGCGGCCGGCAGACAGACAGTTCAAGCGAGGATCGCATGGGCGAACGCATCATCGAACTGCGCGACATCACGAAATCCTATGGCCAGGTCTATGCGCTGGGCGGCGTCAACCTCAGCGTCGACCGCGGCGAGGTGGTCGGGCTCATCGGCGACAACGGCGCCGGCAAATCGACGCTGATCAAGATCCTATCCGGCGTGGTCAAGCCGACCAGCGGCGACATCCTCGTGCGCGGCAAGCCGGTGACCGGATGGAGTGCCGCCCGCTCGCGCGATGCCGGCATCGAGACGGTGTTCCAGGACCGGGCTTTGGCCGTGCAGCAAACGATCGTGCGCAACATCTTCATGGGCCGCGAGGTGACCGGCTTCATGGGCTGGCTCAAGGTCGGCAAGGAGATCGAGGAGGCAAGCCGGCTGATGCGTGAGATCGGCTTCACCTCGAAAGTGTTCACGCCGCATTCCATCGTCGGCCAGCTTTCGGGCGGCGAGCGTCAGGGTGTGGCGATCGCGCGCGCCATCTACAAGCAGGCGGAGCTGATTATCCTCGACGAGCCGACGACGGCGCTGTCGCTGACTGAGACCGCCAAGGTCTTCCATTTCGTGCGCCAGGTGCGGGCGAGTGGCCGCTCGATCCTGTTCATCGGCCACAACATTCATCATGTCTTCGACATCGCCGACCGCTTCGTGGTGCTCGACCGCGGCAAGGTGGCGTTGACGGCTGACCGCAGCGAGGTCAAGTCAGCCGACGACCTCATCAACTTTATGGAAGAGATCGCGCATCCGGGTGGCCTGCCAGGGCTACACGAGGCGGGCGGAGCGGAGCAGAGAGCGTGATGAGCAAGGCCATGGAACCCGATCTGCAAACACCTCTGGGAAGGGCAAGCGGCCCGACAGAATCAGGCAAGCAGTGGAGTCATCCTTCCGATCACTGGCTGCGCGGCTTCGTCCTCGACAATCGCGCGGCGCTAGGCACGCTCGCCGTGTTCATCGTCATGATGGCGATCTTCATGATCGCCAACCCGACCGTCTTCACCACCTGGTATCTTTACAGCTCGGTGCTGACGACGCTTCCCGTCGCGCTGTTCGTTGTCGTGCCGCTGGTCTTCGTAGTCACCTGCGGCGAGATCGACCTATCGTTCCCGGCGACGATGGGTTTCGCCTCATGGGCCTTCGCGATCGTCGTGCAGGCCGGCTACGATCCGTTCCTCGGCATCGCCGCGGCGCTTCTCACCGGCACGCTGCTTGGCTTCCTGGTCGGATCGCTGGTGGTCTATGGCGGCCTGTCGTCGCTGATTGCCACGCTCGGCATGAACTTTCTGCTGCGCGGGCTGATCCAGATCATCAACGAGGGCAAGTCGACGGCGCTGACCAGTCTGGCCGACAGCTCAGCTTACGCGATCTTCTCCAGCCAGCTCTGGGGCATCCCGGTGCAGATCTTCTGGGCGATCGCCTTCGTCGTGTTTTCGGCGCTGCTCTACAACCGCCACCGCTTCGGCGCCCAGGTGAAGGTGGTCGGTGATAACCCGGACAGCGCCAAGCAGATGGGCATCGACGTCCAGCGCGTCCGGGTCAAGGTGTTCGTCTTCACCGGCATCGGGGCGGCGATCGCCGGAACCTTCTCGGTGATGATCAACTTCACCTGGTGGCCGACGGCGGGCGACGGCTATCTGCTGCCGGTGCTGGCATCGGTGTTCGTCGGCGGCACCCCGACCTGGGGCGGTATCGGTACCGTGGTCGGCGGCGCGATCGGCGCGGTCACCGTGTCGTTCATCCAGACCGGCGTCGTGGCGGCTGGTTTGAGCGGCTTCTACGTCCAGTTCTTCAACGGGCTGATCATCATCCTGTCGCTGCTCGGCCACAAATGGAACCAGGCGCGGTATCGCTGAGAGGCTGCGGTTTTCGGACGGTAATCCGTTGGCGGCCGCCGCTCAAACGCTGGTGACAAACCCGTCCAGCACACGTTTCTGGCCGGCCTTGTCAAAGTCGATGGTCAGCTTGTTGCCGTCGATGGCGGCGATATTGCCGTTGCCGAATTTCTGGTGGAAGACGCGGTCGCCGAGCTTGAATGGCGAAGGTGTGTCGGCGACCGATTTGGCGACCAGCTCGCCTTCGATGGTGCGGCCTTTCACCGAGGTGCGGCCGGCGCCATAGCCGCTGTCAGTCTCGCCATAGCCGATGCGTTCGACCTGGTGGCCGGAGCGTGTGCCCCAGTTGCGGTCGGTCGCTTCGGTGCGGTTCGCCTGCGCGCGCTGCCAGCCGGGCGTCGCATAGGTGTTGGAGAAGCTGCCGGATTTTTCCGCACCGATATTGTCGAAGCGCGAAGCGCCGTAGGGATTCTGCCGGCCGCCGCCGCGGCCCGAGGCGAAGGAGCCGCCGCCATAGGGATTGCCGTAGCCGCCATAGGAATTGCCGCCGTCGGCGACATCGACATGGGCTTCCGGCAATTCATTGACGAAACGCGACGGAATGGTCGATTGCCACAGGCCGTGAATCTGGCGGTTTGAGACGAACCAGACGTGCAGGTTCTTTTTCGCGCGCGTCAGGCCAACATAGGCGAGGCGGCGTTCTTCCTCGAGGCCGGAGCGGCCGCCTTCGTCCAGCGCGCGCTGATGCGGGAACAGACCTTCCTCCCAGCCGGGCAAGAATACGGTCTCGAATTCAAGCCCTTTCGCCGAATGCAGCGTCATGATCGAGACCGCATCGAGCGATTCGCCCTGCTCGGCCTCCATGACCAGCGCGACATGCTCGAGGAAGGAACGCAGGGATTCATACTCCTCCATGGAGCGGATCAGTTCCTTGAGGTTCTCCAGCCGCCCGGGCGCTTCCGCCGAACGGTCGTTTTTCCACATGTCGGTGTAGCCGCTCTCCTCGAGGATGGTCTCGGCGAGCTCGGTGTGCGGCGTGGTCTCCAGCGCCTTCTGCCAGCGCTCGAAATTGGCCGCGACCTCGCGGAGCGCGGCGCGCGGCTTCGGCTTCAGCTCGTCGCTTTCGGCCAGCGTCGCCGCGGCCTCAAGCATCGGGATTTGCATGGCGCGCGCGGTGTCGTGGATCTGGCGGATGGTGGCTTCGCCGAGCCCGCGCTTCGGCACGTTGACAATGCGCTCGAAGGCAAGGTCGTCGCCGCTGTTGGCGACGACGCGGAAGAAGGCCAGCGCGTCGCGGATTTCCAACCGTTCGTAGAAACGCGGGCCGCCGATGACGCGGTAGCTCAAGCCGAGCGTGATGAAGCGGTCTTCGAAGGCGCGCATCTGGAAGGACGCGCGCACCAGGATCGCCATATCGTTGAGGTTGTGCTTTTGCCGCTGGTAGGCCTCGATCGCCTCGCCGATGGCGCGCGCCTCTTCCTCCGAATCCCAGGCGGCATGGACATGCACCTTGTCGTCCTCGGGATCGTTGCGGTCGGTGAACAGCGTCTTGCCGAAGCGGCCTTCGTTGAAGGCGATGAGATGCGACGCGGCGCCGAGGATATGCGCGGTCGAGCGGTAGTTGCGCTCGAGCCTTATGATGGTGGCGCCGGGAAAATCCTTGTCGAAGCGCAGGATGTTGTCGACTTCGGCGCCGCGCCAGCCATAGATCGACTGGTCGTCGTCGCCGACGCAGCAAATGTTGACAGTGGATCGACGCCGGTTTCCCTCCCCCTTGAGGGGAGGGTGGCCGGGTGAAGCCCGGTCGGGAGGGGTCCTCGCGGCAGTGCTCGACGCTCCGGCGCCTGATGACTGGGCGGCGCCTTCCGCGGCGACCCCCTCCGTCCGCTTCGCGGACACCTCCCCCTCAAGGGGGGAGGATTGCGGCCTCTGCGCCAACAAGCGCAGCCACATGTATTGCGCGGTATTGGTGTCCTGGTACTCGTCGACCAGGATGTATTTGAACTTGCGGTGATAGTCCTTCAGCACGTCCGGATAGGCGCGGAAGATGCGGATCGGGTGATAGAGGAGATCGCCGAAGTCGCAGGAATTCAGCGTCTGCAGCCGTTCCTGATAGGCCTTGTAGAGCTGGCGCCCCTTGCCGTTGCCGAAGCTGCGCGCGTCGCCTTCCGGAATCTCGTCGGTGCCAAGGCCCTTGTTCTTCCAGTTGTCGATCATCTGCGCGAAGGTCTTGGCCGGCCAGCGCTTGTCGTCCAGATTTTCGGCCTGGATCAGCTGCTTGATCAGCCGCACCACGTCATCGGTATCGAGGATGGTGAAATCGGATTTCAATCCGGCAAGCTCGGCATGCCGGCGCAGCAGCTTGACGCCGATCGAGTGGAAGGTGCCGAGCCAGGGCATGCCCTCGACATTCTGCTCGCCGATCAGCAAGCCGATGCGCTGCTTCATCTCGCGCGCGGCCTTGTTGGTGAAGGTGACGGCGAGAATCTGCGAGGGGAAGGCCCTGCCGGTGGCAAGGATGTGGGCGATTCGCGTGGTGAGCACCCGCGTCTTGCCGGTGCCGGCGCCGGCCAGCACCAGAACCGGGCCTTCGGTCGTTTCAACAGCGAGCCGCTGTTCGGGATTGAGGCCGTTCAGATAATCGGGCGCACGGTTCTGCGCGTTGCGTGCGGCCATGGCGCGCGCGGCAAGGCCGGATGGGGCGGCGGGCCGCGCATTCGGTTCGTCAAAAAAGGGCATGTCTTCCGAAAAGCCGGACATCGCCCCCGAATGTAGTGATTCGGCAGCGAAAGGCCAGAAGTGTCTCCGTTTTGTTCTAGTTGTCCCTATTCGGGGCCGGCTTGACAGGCGCAACTTGCGAGAGAAAGCTGCCAACAGGGCAGGGACGGCAAGCCGTTGCCTCAGAGGCGCCGCACCGCGCAACAGTCGAAGGAGTATCGTCTTGGCTGTCACCATCACCTCCCTCGTCCTTTTGCTTATCGGCCTGGTCCTCGGCGGCGGCGGCATCTGGCTGGTGACGTTGGGTGGCAGCTGGTACTACCTGATTGCCGGACTGGCCTTCCTGATCACCGCCTGGCTCGTTTTCCGCCGCAGATCGACAGGGCTCTGGCTCTATGCGGCGATCGTGCTCGCCTCGCTGTGCTGGGCGGTGTGGGAAACCGGCTTTGATTGGTGGCAGCTCGGCCCGCGCGGCGGCATCATCGTTCTCATCGCGCTCTGGCTGCTGACGCCATGGGCCAGGCGGGGATTCACCGGTCCGGACGGACGCGCTCCGCTCATCCTGGCGGTGCTCGCATCGCTTGCAGTGGCCGGCTATTCGATGACCGCCGATCCGAAGGACATCGGCGGCACGCTCAACACCGATAAGGTGACGCCGACGGCCAATCTCGGCGGCGACATACCGGCGGGCGAATGGCATTTCTACGGCCGCACGCCGTTCGGCCAGCGTTACTCGCCGCTCGCTCAGATCACGCCGGACAATGTCGCCAAGCTGCAGCCGGCCTGGACCTACCGCACCGGCGACATGAAGGGTCCGGACGACATCGGCGAGACGACCTATCAGGTAACGCCACTCAAGGTCGGTGATGCGCTCTACATCTGCACGCCCCACAATTTCGCCATCGCCATCGATGCCGCGACCGGCAAGGAGAAATGGCGCTACGACCCGAAGATCAAGCTCGATCCCAACCGCCAGCACCAGACCTGCCGCGGAGTTTCCTATTACGCCGATGCGAAGATCGCGGCGGGCCAGCCCTGCGCGGCACGCATCTACCTGCCGACTTCGGACGCCCGGCTTATCGCCCTCGACGCCGCGAACGGGCAAGTTTGTCCGTCCTTCGCCGAAGGCGGCACGCTGAACCTGATGGCCAACATGCCCTTTCCGAAGTCGGGCTACTACTATTCGACCTCGGCACCGCTCATCCTCGCCGGCAAGATCATCGTTGGGGGCGCGGTCAACGACAATTATTCGACCGAGGAGCCGTCGGGCGTCATCCGCGCCTATGACGCGGGCACCGGCGCGCTGTTGTGGAATTGGGATTCCGGCAAACCGGATCAGACGACGCCGCTGCCGGCGGGGCAGAAATACACCAATAATTCGCCCAACATGTGGTCAACGGCGAGCGCCGACGAGAAGCTTGGCCTGCTCTACCTGCCGCTCGGCAACCAGACGCCCGACCAGCTCGGCATGGGCCGCAGCGCCAATGTCGAAAAATTCTCCTCCTCGATCACCGCGCTCGACCTCAACACCGGACAGTTGCGCTGGGTGCGCCAGACCGTGCATCACGACCTGTGGGACATGGACGTGCCGGCGCAGCCGACGCTGGTCGACATCACGACGGGGAGCGGCGTGGTGCCGGCACTGGTAGGGCCGACCAAGCAGGGCGATCTCTATGTGCTCGATCGGCGCACTGGCGAACCGATCATTCCGGTGAAGGAAGTGCCGGCACCGGGCGGAGCGATCGAAGGCGACCATACCTCGCCGACGCAGCCGTCGTCCGACCTGTCGTTCAACCCGAAGCCGCTGACCGGCGCCGACATGTGGGGCATCACCATGTTCGATCAGCTGGCGTGCCGGATCGAACTGAAGACACTGCGTTACGAGGGACGCTACACGCCGCCCTCGCTGCAGGGCACGCTGGTCTATCCCGGCAATTTCGGCGTGTTCAACTGGGGCGGGGTCGCGGTCGACCCGGTGCGGCAGGTGATGTTCGGCATGCCGACTTATCTCGCTTTCACGTCGAAACTCATTCCGCGCGCGGACGTGCCGCCGCCCGGCGACACCAAGGGCAGCGAGCAGGGGCTCAACCGCAATGAGGGCGCGCCTTACGCGGTGGTGATGGGGCCATTCCTGTCGCCGCTCGGCATTCCCTGTCAGGCGCCGCCCTGGGGCTATGTCGCCGGCGTCGACTTGAGGACCGGGCAGATCGCCTACAAGCATCGCAACGGCACCGTCTACGACATGACGCCGCTGCCCCTGCCGCTCAAGGTCGGCGTTCCAGGCATCGGCGGGCCGATGATCACGGCCGGTGGCGTTGCCTTCCTCGGGGCCGCGGTCGACGACTATCTGCGCGCATATGACCTTACGACGGGCAAGCAGCTCTGGCGCGCGAGGCTGCCGGCCGGCGGCCAGTCGACACCGATGACCTACACCGTCGCCGACGGCCGCCAGTTCGTGGTCATCGTCGCCGGCGGCCACGGCTCGGTCGGTACCAAGCCGGGCGATTATGTGATGGCTTACACGCTGCCCAAGTAGACGAGGACATCCAATCGCGCCGGCCTTTTTCGCCGAGCACGTGGCCAAGCGCCTGCAGCGACGACAGCAAGCGCCGCCTCAGCCAGCCGCTACGCCGGAGGCCATCACGTTCCCGGCATTCCCCTTTTTGCCGTTCGGACCGGGCGGGGCCGCTCCGCAGTTTTCCGTCCCACCGTGACAGCACCATCAACTTTTTCGGAATGACTAAAATGTGATGGATGCGGAAGCCACCGGCAATCGTCATGGTCGAAGTTCGGGTCGAGTGCCGTTGTCGCCGGCGGATGACTGGACCGTGCGCGTTCTAACCCTATCTTGCGCGTCAAACAGTCGTCGAGGAGAGCCATGACCGAACCTGTCGCCAAGCCTGTCGTCACACAGCCCATCATCACTCAGGCGATGATCGATGCCTATGACGAATATACGCATCTGACGCTCGACCGGCGGCGCTTCATGGAGCAATTGACTCGGCTCGCTGGATCGGGCGCCGCGGCCGCCGCGATCGCGCCGATGCTGGCTGCGAATTCGGCCAAGGCGGCGATCGTCGCCGAGAACGATCCGAGGGTGAAGGGCGAGGACATTACCTATCCCGGCAGCAGCGGCGAGATGAAGGGCTATCTGGTCAAGCCGGCGAATCAGTCCGGCAAACTCGGCACGGTGATCGTCGTCCATGAGAACCGGGGGCTCAATGCGCATATCCGTGACGTCGCCCGGCGCGTGGCGCTGGAAGGCTTCGTCGCGCTGGCGCCGGACTTCCTGTCGCCGCTCGGCGGCACGCCAGCCGACGAGGACAAGGCGCGCGACATGTTCAGCAAGCTCGATGCTGCCCAAGTCGCGGCCGACGGCGTAGCGACGGTCGCCTATCTCAAGACTTACCAAGACAGCAACGGCAAGGTCGGCGCGGTCGGCTTCTGCTGGGGTGGCGGCACGGTGAACACGCTCGCGGTCAATGCGCCGGACCTCAGTGCCGGCGTCGCCTATTACGGCATGCAGCCTAAGGCCGAGGATGTGCCGAAGATCAAGGCGGCGCTGCTGCTGCATTATGCCGGGCTGGACGAGCGCATCAATGCCGGCATCGACGCCTACAAGAAGGCGCTCGACGCCGCACATGTCGAATACACCGTTTATGTCTATGACGGCGTCAACCACGCCTTCAACAACGACACCTCGGCCGCGCGCTACGACAAGAAGGCGGCCGATCTGGCCTGGGGGAGGACGGTCGCCTTCCTTAAGGAGAAACTGGCCTGAGGTGTGTTGATATTCAGGTTAGCCCGGCCTGCGAATGGCGGCTTCCTG
Organism: Mesorhizobium sp. WSM3873; assembly: GCF_001672445.1. Taxonomy (NCBI): domain Bacteria; kingdom Pseudomonadati; phylum Pseudomonadota; class Alphaproteobacteria; order Hyphomicrobiales; family Phyllobacteriaceae; genus Mesorhizobium; species Mesorhizobium sp. WSM3873. Next base: position 152,061 of record NZ_LYTM01000004.1, read on the forward strand.
CGCTTCCGGTGCTCACGTACTTCAAAGTACGCTCCGCTCTGGTTCTCGGAATCCACCATTCTCGGCTCGGCCTGACCTGAATCTCAACACACCTCGACGGGCGGCGGATCACTCCGGCGCTGGCTTGTGCATGGCGACGCCCGCCACAACCAGCGCGATGCCGAGGCAATCGGTAAGGCTCGGAACCTGCCTGAGCACGACCACGCCGATCAGGGTCGCGATGAGCGGCAAGAGCGATAGCATGAGCGCGAAGCTCGCGCGCGGCAGCCGCGCCATGGCGAGCTGATCGCAAATGTAGGGGATGACGGAGGAGCAGAGGCCGACGCCGATACCGGCGATCAGCAGTTGCGGCGCCGAGAAGGCTGGCAGCGCCTCGCTGAGGCCGACCGGCAGCACGACGAGGAAGGCGATCGCCATGGCGGTGCCGAGGCCGGCGACGCCGAGGCCTGTCCGGGCGATGCGGTGGCCCAAAACGATATAGCCGATGAACAGCGCGCCGTTGAGAAAAGCCCAGAACAGGCCGACGGGATCGCTCGACCATTTGACATCGATGAGCAGCAACGTGCCGGCGACAGCGATGGCGAGCGCCGCGAAATTGCGCGGGGTTCTGAGGCCGACCATCGCGACGCCTATGGTGCCGACAAATTCGATCGCGGCGACCAGCGAGATCGGCAGGCGGTCTAGAGCCAGATAGAAGGCGCAGTTCATCACCGCCAGGCAGGCGCCGAAGGCCAACAGCAGCAGGCGGGCCGAGCGGTCGGCGCGCGTGAAAACCGTCCATGGCCTGGTAAGCGGCGCGAAGACGAGCGCGGCCGTGGCGATGCGCAGCCAGGCCATGCCGAGCACGCCGACCTGAGCGAACAGCAGCGCGGCGAAGGCCGGCCCAAGATAGTGGAAGATCGCGCTGACGCAGAACCAGACATGCGGCGGCACCGCATCGGCCAGTCCGGCGAGGGCAGGGCGTGCAGCGTCGGTGTCGCTGCCGGCCCGGTTTGTCGGACGAACTTGCGCTTCAGAATTCATAGGGTCATTATCGCAGGCGAACTTCGCGACTTATATGGATGATGCGCAGGCCCCGATCGCCGTTCACCTTCTGAAGAAAAGAGAATTATTTGAAACGCCTTCGAAATGAAAATGGCGAGCTGGATGCGGCGGACCTGAAGATCCTGCGACTCCTGGAAAAGGATGCGCGCACCAGCACGGCGGAGCTGGCGCGCGCCGTCGGGCTCTCGGCGCCGAGCGTGGCCGAACGCATTCGCAAGCTGCAGGAGAATGGCGTGATCAAAGCCTATACGGTGAAGATCAATCCGGCGGCGCTCGGCATGAAGCTGTCGGCATGGCTACGAATCCGGCCGGTCCCGGGGCAGCTTGCCGTGGTGGCCGGCATCATCCGCGACCTGCCGGAAATCGCCCAATGCGACCGGGTGACCGGCGAGGATTGCTTCATCGCGCTCGCGCATGTCGGCTCGGTGGCCGAGTTGGAGCGGGTGATCGACAAAATTATTCCATATGCGATGACCAACACCGCCATCATACAGTCGTCGCCGGTCGAGGCGCGCTCGCCGCTTGGCAGTTTAAGGGAGCGCTGAAGGCTCAGTGTGACCGCGTCTCATACGCGCCTGCTTGAGAATCGCGCGCCAGCGGATCATGTCGAAGGGGATGGGCTCGTTGTTGTTGGCGATGTGGAAGATCTCGTTGTTGACGTTCTTCAACGATCGCCAGAAATCATAGTCGGTGATGCGCGGATCGGCCGCCAACCGCTCCACTTCGACCTTGATGTCGGTTTTCATGCACTGTCCTCGCACCGCATTCCGCCTGCCGCCCGCGCGTAAACCCGGTGCGGCGGTTTTCGAACGCGCCACTGAGTCGTTCAACAGACTCAATCGGCTTGTTCACGTTAAAACCTTGGTAAGGTTAACGCGGGTGTCCGGGTTTTCAAGCGCTCTTGCGTTTGATGCCGATCGAACGGCCGGCACGCTCCGGCATCGGCAACGCGGCGTGGGCAGCGCGCATGGCTTCAACCTGTGCCATCACATCGGCCGGGAAGGGAGCGACCCTCGGCCCGGCCATGTCGACATGCAGCGCAAGCTGCTCGGACGTCGCGGCCAGCCAGCCATCGACGTGGCGAATCTCCTGATAGGCCCTCAGCCGCTTCTCGTCGTGGTCGATGAGCTGGAACGAGACCTTCACCTTGTGGTCGAGGTGAAGCTCCTGCACGTAGCAGACATGGACTTCCGCCGTGTAGATGGTGAGGCGGCGGTCCCTGGCATAGTTCGGTCCCATGCCCATCAGCTCGAACGCTTCGTCCGAGCAGCGGTCGAACAGCACGTTGTAATAGGCCATGTTGAGATGGCCGTTATAGTCGATCCAGTCCTTCTCGATCGCCATCGGGCTGGAAATGATCGGCGCGGGCATCGTCATTTGGTTTTCCTTGATCGTCGCTGGACAGGGCCTGGCTGGTGAGGTTCTCTTCGCTCTGGCGCAATTCCGGAGCTTCGCTCTTTTCCTGGAATTGCTTTAGGCATCATCCATAGCTGCATTACAAGAGTGGCCGCTGGTCCATTCGCGGAGGAATTCATGGCTTTGAGCGACCTCAACCCCGTCGAGCGCAACGAGGAAGGCATCGCCGCCGCGCTCGGCATCCTCAAGCAGCGGTTCGGCGAGCGTTTTCAGACCGGCGAGGCGATCCGCGACCAGCATGCGCACACCACCACCTACATCCCGACCCAGCCGCCGGATGGCGTCGTCTTCGCCGAAAGCACGCCGGAGGTGCAGGAGATCGTGCGCACCTGCGCCGCGCATCGTGTGCCGGTCATTGCCTTCGGCGTCGGCTCCTCGCTCGAGGGCCACACCAATGCGCCGGGCGGCGGCATATCCATCGACACCTCTCGCATGAACCGCATCCTCTCGGTCAATCCGCAGGATCTCGACTGCACGGTCGAGCCCGGAGTGACACGCGAGGATCTCAACCGCCATTTGCGCGACACCGGCCTGTTCTTCCCGATCGACCCCGGCGCCAATGCCTCGCTGGGCGGCATGGCGGCAACACGGGCGTCGGGCACCAATGCCGTGCGCTACGGCACGATGCGCGACAACGTGCTGTCGCTGACGGCGGTGATGGCCGACGGCGAGGCAGTGACGACCGGCAAGCGGGCAAAGAAAAGCTCGGCCGGCTACGACTTGACGCGGCTCTTGGTCGGCTCGGAAGGCACGCTCGGCATCATCACATCACTGACGCTCAGGCTGCAGGGCATTCCGCAGGCGATCTCCGGCGGCGTCTGCCCGTTCCCGACCTTGGAGGCCGCATGCAACGCAGTGATAGCGACCATTCAGATGGGCATCCCGGTGGCGCGCATCGAACTGGTCAACGCGCTGCAGATGCGGGCGATGAAGAATTATTCGAAGCTCGACTACCCCGAGAGCCCGTGCCTTTTCGTCGAATTTCACGGCAGCGACGCCGGTGTCGCCGAACAGGCCGAGACTTTCGGCATGATCGCCGAGGAGAATGGCGGCGGACCATTCCTGTGGACCAGCGTCGCCGAGGAGCGGACGAAGCTCTGGAAGGCGCGGCACGACGCCTACTGGTCGTCGCTGACGCTGCGCCCCGGCGCCAAGGGGCTTTCGACCGATGTCTGCGTGCCGATCTCCCGGCTTGCCGAATGCGTCACCGAGACCGAAGCCGACATTGCCGAAATGGGCCTGATCGCGCCGATCGTCGGCCACGCCGGCGACGGCAATTTCCATGTGCTGGTGCTGATGGATGTCGACAGCCCGCAGGAGATCGCACTCGCTGAAAAATTCGTCGCGCGGCTCAACATGCGGGCGATCGCCATGGAAGGCACCTGCACCGGCGAACACGGCATCGGCCAAGGCAAGGTAAGCTTCCTGCGCCATGAACTCGGCCATGGCGTTGACGTCATGCGCACCATCAAGCAGGCGCTCGACCCGCTGAACATCATGAACCCCGGCAAGATCTTGCCGAGAGCCTAGAAGCCGAGGGTTGCAGCCGAATTGCCTCTTTATCGCCGCGCGGATGCGGGTAGAGTGCGGCTGACTTTAATCCTAGGCTTTGGGGCCGATGCTCGCTCGCCTGTTCGTGATCTTCGGTGGCTTGTTCGTGCTGGTGCTGTGCGCGGCGCTGGTGGTGCCGTATTTCATCGACTGGACCGGCTACCGCGCCGATTTCGAGCGCGAGGCGAGCACCATCCTCGGCCGCAAGGTGACCGTGAAAGGCGACGCGACCGCGCGGCTCTTGCCATTCCCTTCGGTGACCTTCTCCAATGTCGAGGTCGCAGGCGGCCCTGGGGGACAGCCGGCGATGACGATGGAGACCTTCTCCATGGACGCGGAGCTGGCGCCGTTCCTGCGCGGCGAACTGCTGATCTTCGACATGCGGCTGGTGCATCCGAAGGCGACCATCGATGTTGCCGGCGACGGCACGGTCGACTGGGCGATTCGGCCGTCGACGCCCTTCGATCCCGGACAGATCGCGATCGAGAAGCTGACGGTGACCGAAGGGCAGATCGAATTGCGCCATGCCGCCGGCGGGCGCAGCCATTTTATCTCCGAGATCAACTCGACCGTTTCGGCAAAGTCGCTCGCCGGTCCATGGCGGATGGACGGCTCGCTGCGCTTCGACGGCCTGCGCGCGGAAGTCTCGGCCTCAACCGGCAGAGCGGAAGCCGACGGCCAGATGCGGGTCAGACTCAAAGCCGACCCGGATGCCTATCCGCTCATCATCGAGACAGACGGCAACGCCGGCATCGTCAAAGGCGCGGCGGTCTATTCCGGTCAGTTCAAGGTTTCGGCCTCTGACAAGAATGGGGCCGACAGGAGCTCGGCCGAATTGCGCGGCACTGACGGCGAGCCCGTGAAGGTCAGCGCCGGCAAGCCCGATCCCGGCTTCCGGCTGAACGGCAAATTCGCGCTCGACCATCAGAAGCTCGGTGTCGATGAATTCCGCTTCGAGACCGGACCGCTCGACAACCCCTATACCGCCGACGGCAAGGCCTCGGTCGATCTCGGCCTGAAACCGCATTTTTCGATCGAAGCGAACGGCGCGCAGGTGCAGTTCGACGAGGCGGTGGGCGCATCCGCAGGTGCCGGATTGACGCTCGACCAGCGTATCGCGGCGTTCGAGCAGACGCTTCAGCACATGCCGAAGCCGACGATACCGGGCACGGTCGAGGTCAGGCTGCCGGCCGTGGTGGCGGGCGATACCACGGTTCGCGACGTGCGGCTCTCGGCGGAGCCGGCCGAAGGCGGGTGGTCGGTGAAGTCGCTCGCCGCGACACTGCCCGGGCGGGCGACGCTTGAAGCCGACGGCATGCTGAACGTCGAGGACCATTTCGGCTTCACCGGATCCCTGCTGCTTGCCGTCGGACAGCCGTCCGGTTTCGCCGCCTGGCTGTCGAAGGATGTCGACGACGCGATCCGCCGTCTGCCGGCGGCGGGCTTCAAGGCCAAGGTCGATCTCAGCGAGAACCGGCAGTCGTTCAGCGACCTCGAGCTGATCCTCGGCAAGGCGAAATTTTCCGGCCGCATCGATTCCAGCCAGCCCGATGGCGCCAGGCCCTCGGTGCTGATGCAGCTGGAGGGCGGCGAGCTCGACGTCGATGGGCTGGCGGCCTTCGCCTCGATCTTCGTCAGCGACAAGGGCGCCAACCGCTTCTCCGACCGCGACCTCGATTTCCAGATCAAGGCGGGCCCGGTCAGCGCCGCCGGGCTGACCGCCGACAGAGTGGATACGGCGTTGAGGCTGCGCAAGGGCCTGCTCGAGATCGACCGGCTCTCGGTCGGAGGGCTCGCCGGCGCTTCGATCAGCGCCACCGGGCGCATCAAGGATTTTCCGGAAAGCCCGACCGGCAACCTCGACGCATCCGTGGTGGCCGTCGATCTCAAACCGCTCATAGATGTCGCAGCCCAGCATTATCCGGACAATCAGGTTCTGAAAGGCCTGGCTGCCCGTGTTGCTGCCTATCCGGAGCTGTTCCAGGACGCCCGGATCGACCTGGTGACAAGTGCCGCCGACAATGGCGACAGCACCACCGGACTCGCGCTCTCCGCGCAAGGCAAGGCCGGCGGTTCCGCCTTCTCGGCTTCGCTTTCGGGCAGGGGGACGCGGGATCGGCTTCCCGATGCGCCGGTATCGATCACCTTCAATGCCAGGAACGAGAACGCCGCCACGCTGCTTGCACTCTACGGCCTGCCGGCGCTGCCGCTCGGCATGCTTGGACAGGCCACCACCGATATCACGGCCAAAGGCTCGCTGGGCGGCGGTCTGGCAACCAGCTTCAACCTGACGGCCGACGATTTCAGGGCGAGCTTTGACGGGACCATCGCCGAGACAGGGCAAGGCGCCACCGCCAAGGGCAAGGTCAATCTCGACGCCGCCGATATCGAGCCATGGCTGATGACGACAGGTGTTGGGCTGCCCGGCATGGGCACCGGCACGTCGGCTTCGCTCGCCAGCGATGCCGACTTCGGCAATGGGCTTCTGGTGCTGAGCGGGCTCAGCGGCGCCATCAACAAGGCGACTGTGTCCGGCGACGTCAACGCCGACATGAAAGACGGACTGCCGCATCTTGCCGGCGCGCTGGCGCTTGATGAGCTCGACCTCGATCCGTTGGCGGTGTCGCTGTTCGGCGACCAGTCCTTCCTCGCCGGGAAGGACGGTGGCTGGCCGACGACGCCGTTCAGCCGGAAATCGACCCTGCCGTTCAGCGCCGATCTCGACCTCAACACGGCGGCCCTTGCCGCCGGACCGTTCGCGACCGCGCATGACGCGACGCTGTCGCTGAAGCTCGACCGGGAAGGCATCCGTGTCTCGGACCTCAAAGCCAAGCTCTATGAGGGCACGCTGACCGGCCTGTTCGAGCTCAAGAACACGGAGGGCACCGGTCTGTTATCGGGTCAGTTGAAGCTGGCGGGCAGTGACCTTGCCGCAGTGCTGCCTGGCGCCGGAATCAGCGGCAGCGGCGACATTTCGGCCGCGCTGTCGACCAGCGGCAAGTCTGTCGATGCGATGATCGCCGCCCTGTCAGGGTCCGGCACGGCCGCGCTGAAGGGACTGACCATCGCCGGCATCAATCCCGATGCTTTTGCCCCCGTCATCGCCAAGGCCGATGCAATCGGACGCGACATCGATGCCGCCAAGACCGCCGGCTTCGCGCCTGAGATCGCCGGACAGGGAAGTTTCGCGGCCGGCAACACCGATATCCCCTTCACCGTTGCCAATGGCACGCTGCGGGCGCCGCCGATCAGCCTCGACAATCCGGCGGCGACGCTGTCGGCGGACGTTACCGCCGACCTCGATGCGAGCACGCTGGCCGCCAAGGGAGCGATCACCTATCGACCGGGCGACGAGGCGCTTGTCGGCTCCGAACCGGCTGTGAACTTCAGCCTTGCAGGCCAGATCGGGGCGACGTCGCTCCAGTTCGACAGCGCGCCGCTGGCGCAGTTCCTGACCCAGCGCGCGCTGGAGAAGGAGCAGCAGCGCGTCGAGGCGATGCAGGCGGCGCTGCTCGAGAAGCAGAGGCTGCGGCGCGAGGTGCGCTACTACGCTGCGCTGCAGACGGAGCGCGACCGGGCGGCCGAGGAACTGCGCCGGCAAGAGGAAGAGGCGCGGCAGAAAGCCGAGGCTGAAGCCAGGGCGAAAGCCGAAGCGGAGGCGCAAGCGAAGGCAGAAGCCGAGGCGCAAGCCAAAGCGGAAGAAGAGGCAAGGGCAAAAGCGGAAGCCGACGCCAAGGCTCAGGCCGAGGCCGAGGCGCGCGCCGAGGCCGAGGCTGATGCGCAAGCAGAGGCGGAAGCCGATGCCAAGGCAAAGGCCGAGCAACAGGCCGCAGCCGCGAAAGCCCAGGCCGAGGCGGATCGCAAGCGTGCCGAGCAGGCGAGGCTGGAAGCTGAACGCAGGGCGGTTGAGCAGGCGCCAAAAGTCGACCGGTCGCTTCCCGGCGTCAACGACGGTTCCGTTCCAGAGCCGCCGAAGCCCAAGTCCAATCCGTTCACGATCGACAACCTCCTGAAGTCGCTGGACGGCGGTTGAAACCCATTATTCCAGGAAAACTGCATAGCGGTTCCGCCCGGAATCGCGGGCGAACAAAACACCCAAGACGTCGCGAAGGACAGCGCTGGATGTAGCGCTCAAACCGGCTCCTGCCGCGAAAGCAGGCGCTTGAGCATAGGTTCGATGCGGGCAAGCTCGTCGAGATGGGCGGCCGACAATTCGGCGAGACGGTCGTCGGCGAGCGGGGTGAGTTGCAGCAGGACGCGGCGGTGGTCGGCCTTGTCTTGATCCCGCGCGACCAAGCCGGCCTCGCTCAGCCGATTCACCAGTTCGACGGCGCTGTGGTGGCGGATGCGCAACCGCTCCGCCAGATCGCCCACTGCCACCGGCCCGCCGCCGGGATAGCCCTTGATCGCCAGCAGCGCCTGGTGCTGGCGCGGGGTCAAGCCCGCCTCATTCGCCTGCAACTGGCTGAATTCGAGGAAGCGGCGGATCAGGTAGCGGAACTCCGAAAGCCGCTGATAGTCGGCCTGGCTGATGGCGGGACGTGGTTTCTTCGGATGCGTCATGCCACGACTTATCGCCCTTTCCGGCCAAAGCTCAACTCTTATGAAAGCCTGGCGCATCCAGGACCAAATGACGCGGAGCAACCACCAAAAACGGCCTTGAAGAATTATATCGTGTTACGATATGTAGCCGGCCGACAACCGGACGGTACCGCGCCGCCAGAAAGCTCAGGCTCCCCAATGAAATCCGCTCATGCCGGAAACGGCCATCTCCGCGACTTCACCACCGATCCGCGGGTGCTCATCATCGCCGCCATCGCAGTCGTTGTGGCGACCGCCGGGCTGTTTGCCGGCATCGCGCTGTTGAAGCTGATAAGGCTCGCCACCAACATCGCCTATTTCGGCCAGTTCACACTGGCCGAGCTCAGGCTCGAGGACACGCCGCTCGGCTATGCCGCCGTGCTGGTTCCAGTGATCGGCGCGCTGGTCATCGGGCTGATGGCGCGCTTCGGCAGCGAAAAGATCCGCGGCCACGGCATTCCGGAAGCCATCGAAGCAATCCTGCTCGGCCGCTCGCGGCTCGACGCCAAAGTGGCGGTATTGAAGCCATTGTCGTCGGCGATCTCGATCGGCTCCGGCGGACCGTTCGGCGCCGAGGGGCCGATCATCATGACCGGCGGGGCGATCGGCTCGCTGATCGCGCAGATGCTGCCGGTCAGCGACAATGAACGCAAGACGTTGCTGGTTGCGGGCGCGGCGGCCGGCATGACGACCGTGTTCGGCACGCCGATCGCGGCAATCATGCTCGCCGTCGAGCTGCTGCTGTTCGAATGGACGCCGCGCAGCTTCATCCCGGTCGCCGTCGCCGCCATCGTCGCCGAGGTCGAACGCACCTTGCTGCACCTGCCCGGACCGATCTTCCCGTTCTCGGGCAGCATGGAAGCGTCGATCGCCGGATTGGGTGGCTGGGTGCTGGTCGGGATTGCCGCCGGCCTGCTCTCCGGCTTGCTGACGCAAATGGTCTATGCGTGCGAGGACGCCTTCCAGAAGCTGCCGATACACTGGATGTGGTGGCCGATGATCGGCGGCCTGGTGGTCGGTATCGGCGGACTGATCGAGCCGCAGGCGCTCGGTGTCGGCTACGACAACATCGCCAACATGTTGGATGGCCATGTGCTGGCGGCGGCCGCACTGACGCTTTTGGTGGTCAAGGCCATTGTCTGGTCGGTGGCGCTGGGTTCGGGAACGTCGGGCGGCGTGCTGGCGCCGCTCTTGATCATGGGCGGCGCGATGGGCGCGGTGCTTGCCGGTATCCTGCCCGAGGCGACGCCCGGCTTCTGGCCGCTGCTGGCGATGGCCGCGACCATGGGCGGCACCATGCGCGCGCCGCTGACCGCGACCTTCTTCGCGGTCGAACTCACCGGCAACACCCACATGCTGGTGCCGCTGATCGCAGCCTGCGCCACCGCCCATGCCGTCACCGTGCTGTTGATGAAGCGATCGATCCTGACCGAAAAGGTGGCGCGGCGCGGACACCACCTCGTTCGCGAATACCGCGTCGATCCCTTCGCGCTGACCAGGGTGCGCGAGGTGATGACGACCAAGGTCGAGAGCGTGCCGGCGACGATGACGCTGCACGGCGCGGCGGCATTCCTGACCGCGCCGGACACGCGCCATCCGAGCTTTCCTGTGATCGACGAGAAAGGCCATGTGCTCGGCCTCATCGATCCGCCGGCGATCCTGCGTTGGCGCCGCGCCGGCAAGCACCGCAAGACGACGCTCGGCGAACTTTTGGCCGGCAGCAAGGTCACGCTCGCCTATCCCGACGAATATCTGGAAGGACTGTCAGACAAGCTGCTCCTGGCCAACGTCTCGCATCTGCCGGTCGTCTCGCGCGAGGATGCACGGCTGGTCGGCTATATCGGCTGGAGGGACCTGATGCGGGTGCGGTCGAAAAAACAGGCCGAGGAACGCGACCGTTCGGCCCTGCTCAGCTTCGGCGCCAAGCGCAAGGCGCAGGAAAGCCTCGGCGATCCGGTCTGAGGCCGGTCAAGACGCCTTGCCGCCGCGCTTTGCCCAGGCGAGCACGTAGAGTCTGAGCGCGGAGGAGAGGTTGGCGTCACGGGTCCGCGTTTCGTCGATCTCGGCAACGAGGGCCGCGAGCGACAGCGAACGTTGCGTCGCGATCGTCACCAAGTCGTCGTAGAAGGGCTGCTCCAGGGAAAAACTGGTGCGGTGGCCGCGGATCGTCACCGAGCGTTTTTCGACAGCGGCCATCCGGGCGCTCAGCGCCGGTCCGGATCGCCGGGCTTTTCGCGGCGATGGCCGTCCATGAATTTTTCCGTCATGTCGGACGTCAGCCGGTCACGCTCGCGCTCGGCTTTGGAACGGCCGTGCAATGCCCGGTTTTCCCCGGCCAGGCGTTCCTTCTCGATGCGCGCTTTCTGCTTGCGGGCCTGGCGGAGATTGACGACCTCGCCCATTTCCCCGGCTCACTTCTTGCGAAAGGCGTCGAGCGAAACCACTTCGGCACCCTTGCCGCCGGTATCGGCGGCAGCCGGCTTCTTCTCGGCCTCGGTGGCCTTTTTCTTCGATTCCGGTTTCTTTTCGGTCACGACCGCGATCGGCAGCTCCGGGGCCGGCGCGGCGTCGTCGTCTTCCGCTGCGTTGTCCGCCTTGACGTCGAATTCGAGTTCGAAATTCACTGATGGGTCATAGAAACCGCGCACGGCGGAGAAGGGGATTTCGAGCTTTTCGGGCACGTCGGAAAAGGAGAGTCCCACCTCGAAACCGGTGTCGGTCACCTTCAGGTCCCAGTACTGGAACTGGATGACGATGGTCATCTGCTCCGGATAACGCTCGCGCAGCCGCGAGGAGATGCGCACGCCCGGCGCGCCGGTCAGGAAGGTGATGAAGAAATGATGGTTGCCCGGAAGGCCCGTGCGCGCGACTTCGGCCAGGACCTTGCGCATGACGCCGCGCAATGCCTCCTGAGCCAGAATGTCGTAGCGGATGTGGTCGTCGGCCATGTGACGGTCGGGTTCCATTGAATCGTCCGCATAGCTGTAATCAAGCTTGGGCGCGGCGTAAACCGCATATAGGCGCCGAAAGCTAAGGCCAAGAGGGCTGGCGGCGATTTGATCGCTCAGGCGTGGGCGAGGGCGGCCTGCCGGGCGGCTGCCGCTTTCTTCCTGCCGAAGGCGGCCAGAAAGGTGTGCACGCCATTGGTCGCTGACCGCAACACCTCTTCCTCCGTCGGTATGCCGCCGAGCATGAAGGTTGTCTGCAACTCGGCGTTGACGAGTGCGAGGAACTGCCGCGCCGCCACGTCCGGATCGTCGATCGAGAGGTGCCCGGCATAGGCCAGCCGCGCGAAGCGGGCGGCAAGCGCCGACCAGGTGCGGCCCGGTCCCTGTTCGCGCCACTCGGCAAAAAGGTCGGGATAGCGCTCGCCCTCGGCCTGGATCAGCTTGCGCAGGAAGCGGCCGTCGCGGTTGCAGATACAGTTGCGGTTCATGCGCACCGCGAAGGCGACAAGATCGGCTTCGAGATCGGCGGGCTGGTCGGGAAAGGTGGCAATGGTGGCGAAGATGCCGGCATTGCAGCGCTCTGTCAGGTCGCGCACAATGGCCATGAACAGCTTTTCCTTATCGCCATGGTGATTGTAGACGGTCTGGCGCGAAACGCCGGCCTCGGCCGCGATCAGGTCGATATTGGCGCCGGCATAGCCTTCGCGGCAGAAGACCGAAGCGGCAGCATCAACCACCGATATGCGCTTGGCCTCATGGCTGCGTGGCGGGAAAGTGTCAGGAGAAACGCCGACCTTCATAAAAAACTATATAGCGATGATTGACGAATTGGACAAGCCTGTCTAAATTTGTAGACACAATAAAGCGAAGTCCGCTCCCGGGAACAACAGAATCGCGCTTTGAAGCGACGATGATTTCACATCCCGGATGTCGGGGTTCCACGGGATGGAACGTCCTCGGGTAGACGCCGGACCACGGCGGCAACCAGATCCGAAAGAAACCTTATCATGAGTCCCAAATTCCTCCGCATCGCGGTCGTGCTAGGCTTGTTGTCCGCAATCGGCCCGTTCGCCATCGATATGTACCTTCCCGCACTGCCTTCGATCGGTGCGGATTTGAAGGCTGGCACCGCCGCCGTGCAGATGAGCCTTTTGATCTTCTTCCTGTCGATGGGTTTCGGCCAGATCGTCGTCGGACCGATCTCGGACATGGTCGGGCGCAAGCTGCCGCTTTATGTCGGACTCGCGCTGTTCATGGTTGGCGGCGTCGGCTCGGCTATGGCGCCCAATATCGAGTGGTTGATCGCCTTCCGCTTCCTGCAGGGGCTCGGCGCCAGCGCCGGCATGGCAGTGCCGCGCGCCATCGTGCGTGACCTGCACACCGGCAACGAGGCCGCCAAGCTGATGTCGTTGCTGATGCTGGTGTTCTCGGTGTCGCCTATCCTCGCGCCGCTCACGGGCAGCCAGATCATCGAGAGCTTCGGCTGGCGTGCCGTGTTCTGGACGGTAACGGGCGCAGCAGCTTTAGCCACCATCCTGCTCGCGACCTCGCTGAAAGAGACGCGTTCGGCGGAGGAGCGCGCCAACTCGTCCTTCGGCACGGCACTTGCCGGTTACCGCTACCTGATGAGCGACCGCAACTTCCTTGGCCTGACGGCGATCGCCGGCTTCGGCATTGCGAGCTTCTTCGTCTATCTGTCGAGTTCGTCCTTCATCCTGATCGACCACTACGGCCTGTCGCCGTCGGTCTACAGCGTGTTCTTCTCGATCAACGCGGTCGCCTTCATCGGCATGTCGCAGCTGACCGGGATGCTGGCGGATCGCTTCGGCTTGAAGCGGGTCGTGTGGGTCGCGGTGACCGGCTATGCCACGGTGATGGTGGCGCTGTTCGCGATCATGGCATCCGGTGTCGACCGGCTCGACGTGATGGCGGCGCTGCTCTTTGTCGGCTACGGCTTCCTTGGCCTGGTCATTCCGACCACCTCCGTGCTGGCGATGGAAGAGCATGGCGAGATCGCCGGCACGGCATCGGCGCTGATGGGCACGCTGCATTTCGCCATTGGCGCGCTGGCCATGGGCGTGGCGGGCCTCTTCTTCGACGGCACGCCGCTGCCGATGGTGGCCGGCATCACGCTCTGCGCGGTGATTTCCTTCATGCTGGCCAAGCTGACGCTCGGCCGTGCGCGCGAACCGGTCGAAGCGCCTGCCGAGTAAGACGCGGATAGAAAATCGGAAGAGGCCGGGATTGCCCGGCCTTTTCAGCTCAGGCAGGACCGCAAGCATGCGCGCCAAGCATGCTTGGCCGTTCAATTGACTTGGAAAGAAGGCGAGGGGGAAGGTGGAGGTTTCTGTTGCCAGGTACCTCCGAACCCCGCCTAGAAGTGCGAACCTCTAGGGCTTGATTTGAAGCGTTCGCACTGCATTAAGCAGCGAGACGAGCTTCCGCATAGTTGTCGTTGGCAACTATAAGTTTAGCCCGATGACGGTGGTACAATGCCGGGCAAAAGTACGATCTTTACACCTTCGTCGATCCTATTTCGCCCCCAGCAAAAGCCGCTCCCTTTGGAAGAGCGGTTTTTGGTGGAGGCGCCGGGTACCGCCCCCGGGTCCGAACGGCTTATTTCATCGCCTGTTTATCGCCATAGTCGGTCAAGCCGACGAAGCGAATATAGGGAGCGGTTACGGAAAATGAAAGGGCCAAGTCGAGGCTTGTCCCCTGCGCCAAACTCGACAGCCGAGGGTTGACTTGCGCGTCTACTCAATCGAAGCTCCCCCGGCGATGAGGAATATCTGACCTAGCGCACAAGTTGCGCGGCGCGCCACAAGCCTCATCGATCGGATCCGTGGCGCCGACGAGGGGAAGTTTCATGGCCGACTATCTTGCGGATGTGAAGAAATACGATGCCGGCGCCAGCGCCGATGCGGTCGAGAAGATCGTCAAGCATCTTGGCATCGCGCTCAGGAACCGCGATTCCTCCCTGGTCTCCTGCGCGGACCCGAAGGAGCTCGAGCGGGTCCGGGACAACTGGGTGACCAAGAAGCTTGGGATTGCCGACGCCAAGAAGGCCGACGCCTCGATCGAGAAGGCGTGCAAGGCGATGGCCGCCGACAACACCAAGAGCCGCGTGACCTTCTATTATCTGGTGGCGAAGGACCTGGGCAAACTGGGTTCTCTGTGAGGCAAGGCCATCGGCAGCCGGCATGGCAACGTGCCGGCGCCGTGGATTTTTCGGCGCCGGATCGACATCCCTAGGCTTTGGGTATTCGACCGACACCCAGTCGGCTATGATCGCTTGTCATCCGAATCGAGGCCGAGCCGATGCGCCAATATCTCGACCTGTTGAAGCATGTGCTGGAGAACGGCTCCGATCGCGGCGACCGCACCGGTACCGGCACCCGCTCGGTGTTCGGCTACCAGATGCGCTTCGACCTTTCGCGCGGCTTCCCGGTCACCACCACCAAGAAGCTGCATCTGAAGTCGATCATCCACGAGTTGCTGTGGTTCCTGGCCGGCGACACCAACATCAAATATCTCAACGACAACGGCGTCACCATCTGGGACGAATGGGCTGACGAGAATGGCGATCTCGGCCCTGTCTACGGCAAGCAGTGGCGCTCATGGCCGGATGGGCACGGCGGCGAGATCGACCAGATCGCCGCCCTTCTCAAGGAGATACGCAAGAATCCCAATTCGCGCCGGCTGATCGTCTCAGCCTGGAATCCGGCCCAAGTGGAGGCGATGGCGCTGCCGCCCTGCCATTGCCTGTTCCAGTTCTACGTTTCGGAAGGCCGGCTCTCCTGCCAGCTCTATCAGCGCTCGGCCGACGTTTTCCTGGGCGTGCCGTTCAACATCGCATCCTACGCCCTGCTGACCATGATGATGGCGCAGGTCACCGGCCTGAAGCCTGGCGATTTCGTCCACACGCTCGGCGATGCGCATCTTTACTCGAACCATTTCGAGCAGGCGCGCGAGCAGATGCGGCGCACGCCGAAGCCGCTGCCGACGATGTGGATCAACCCGGATGTGAAGGATCTTTTTGCCTTCCGCTTCGAGGATTTCCGCCTCGAGAACTATTTTGCGGACGCCAATATCAAGGCGCCGATCGCGGTTTAAGGCCCGGTTTGAGCGCTGCCAGCGCTCAAGTCGCCAGCCAGTCCCGGCCATGACGTCGGAGGCCTTGATCACCTATAGGTCTGCTTGCCCAGTCGCAGATTGGCCACCGCTTCGTTGGTGATCGAAGCCGTGTCGGGGCGCCGCCGCCGATAGCTATCCTGACATGCGAGGTGGTCGCTCCCTCGACGATGACCTTGCCCTTCAGGATATTGCCGGCGCTGATCTACATCCGCCTATGCCTCGCTGTATCGAACGGACTTCACCGTGGGCTGGTGGGATCCTGACGCACAACGGCGCCGAGCCTAAAAATCCTTTTCTTGTTATGTTCATCCGGATATATCGATTCAGGGCTCGAGCCGAACGGATTTTCAGAAGAGGGCGAGGTTCCATGACGGGCAAGGGTTTTGGATTGAAGGCGATCGCCATTGGCGGACTGACGGCAGCGTTGACGGCGGCCTTGCCGGGGGCTCACGCCGACGGCAAGGTGATCGTGTTCGCCGCGGCCAGCCTCAAGGACGCGCTCGATGCGGTCAACAAAGCCTGCGAGCCCGAGGTCGGCGAAGCGGCGATCATTTCCTACGCAGCAAGCTCGGCGCTGGCCAAGCAGATCGAGGGCGGCGCGCCGGCCGATGTCTTCGTCTCGGCCGACCTCGACTGGATGAAGTATCTCTCCGACAAGAAGCTGACTAGGCCCGACACCGAGGTGAAGCTGCTTGGCAACCAGATCGTGCTCGTGGCGCCGCAAGACTCCAAGGTCGACGCGAAGGTCGAGAAGGGCTTCGACCTCGCCGGGCTCATCGGCGACGGTCGGCTCGCCATGGGCGATTTCAAGGCGGTGCCCGCCGGCAAATACGGCAAGGCGGCGCTGGAATCGCTGGGCGTCTGGTCCTCGGTCGAAAGCAAGGTCGCGCAGGCCGAGAATGTCCGCGCCGCGCTCAAGCTGGTGTCGACGGGCGAGGCCGCGCTCGGCATCGTCTACGCCACCGACGCCCATGCCGAAAAGGGCGTCAAGGTCGTCGGCACCTTCCCCGAGGATTCGCACCCGCCGATCATCTACCCGATTGCCCAGACCGCGGATTCGAAGGACAAGGATACGACTGCCTTCCTGAAATGCGTCGAGTCGGCCAAGGCCGCCGCGCTCTTCAAGGAACAGGGTTTTACGGTGCTCGCGCCGAGCAACTGAGAAAGACCTAACACCGCATATGAACTGGCTGCTGGACCTCACTCCCGACGAATGGAATGCGGTCCGGCTGTCGATCAAGGTGGCGACGGTGGCGATGATCGCCAGTCTGCCGCCCGGCATCCTGATCGCGCTGGTCCTGGCCCGGGGGCGGTTCTGGGGCAAGACCTTGCTCAACGGGCTGGTGCATTTGCCGCTGATCCTGCCGCCGGTGGTGACCGGTTATCTGCTGCTGCTCACCTTCGGCCGGCGCGGGCCGGCCGGCGCCTTCCTCGCCGAGCATTTCGGCATCGTCTTTTCCTTCCGCTGGACGGGGGCAGCACTTGCCTGCGCGGTGATGGGTTTTCCACTGATGGTGCGGGCGATCCGGTTGTCGATCGAGGCGGTCGACCGCAAGATGGAGGCGGCCGCCGGCACGCTCGGCGCCAACCCGATCTGGGTGTTTGCCACAATCACGCTGCCGCTGATCCTGCCCGGCCTGATCGCCGGCGCGATCCTGTCCTTCGCCAAGGCGATGGGCGAGTTCGGCGCGACCATTACTTTCGTCTCCAACATCCCCAACGAGACGCAGACGCTGCCCTCGGCGATCTACACCTTCACGCAGGTGCCGGGCGGCGATCCCGGAGCGCTGCGCCTGACGCTGATTTCGATCGTCATCTCGATGGTGGCGCTGGTGGCCTCCGAGGTTCTGGCGCGCCGGATCGGCCAGCGGATGGACATCGAATGACGCTCTCGGTGGACGTCAGTCATCGTCTCGGCGATTTCGCCATCGAGGCGAGTTTCGAAAGCGCCGGCCGGCTGACGGCGCTGTTCGGGCCTTCGGGCTCGGGCAAGTCGACGCTGATCAATGTGATCGCCGGGCTGATCCGGCCGCGGAAAGGGCGGATCGCGGTGGACGGGCGCGTGCTGGTCGACACCGCCGCCGGCATCTTCGTGCCGATGCACAGGCGACGGATCGGCATGGTGTTCCAGGATGCGCGGCTCTTCCCGCATTTGAGCGTCGCCGGCAATCTGCGCTATGGCCGCTGGTTCACGCCGGTTGCCGAGCGCTACGCCAGTATGGATGCGGTGGTCGAACTCCTTGGCATCGGTCCCATGCTCGACCGGCGGCCGGCGAAATTGTCGGGTGGCGAAAAGCAGCGCGTGGCGATCGGCCGCGCGCTTCTTGCCAGCCCGAAACTGCTTTTGATGGACGAGCCGCTTGCCTCGCTCGACGAGGCGCGAAAGGCCGAAATCCTGCCCTATATCGAGCGGCTGCGCGATGAGACGAAGATCCCGATCGCCTATGTCAGCCATTCCGTCGCCGAGGTGGCGCGGCTGGCGACCGACGTGGCGGTGCTGTCCCAAGGCAAGATCGCGGCTTTCGGCCCGACCGAGGCGATCATGCAGCGGCTCGACCTCTTGCCGGCGGAGGAGCGCGGCGAGGGCGGCGCGGTGCTCGACACCAGGGTTTTGCGTCACGACGAGGCTTTCGGCATGACTGTGCTCGGCTCGCCGGCCGGCGAGATCCGCGTGCCGCGCGTTTCACGCCCGGCGGGAGCTCTGGTGCGGCTCCGCATCCGCGCCCGCGATGTCATGATCGCGACCGAACAGCCGTCGGGTCTTAGCGCGCTCAACATATTGCCGGGCAAAATCGCCGCGGTCAGGCCGGGCGTCGGGCCTACGGTGGAGATCGCCATCGACTGCAACGGAGCAACGGTGCTGGCGCGCGTCACCGAACAGTCGAAGCAGAGCCTTCGGCTCGCGCTCGGCCGCGAGGTCTTCGCGGTGATCAAGACGGTGAGCTTTGACAGCGCGACGACAGGTGCTGGGCTGCCGGTGGAGGCCGATGGTTGACGAAAGGGCAATATCGCTATGTTGGTTTGGAATAGCGATGTGCGGCGGAGAGGGTAATCTCGACATGATCGCAGAGGACAAAGGATGCCATCGCTGAGCCTGCGGATAAATCTCGACCCTGACGGACGAATTGGTCCGGGCAAGATCGAATTGTTGGAGCAGATCGCCGCTTTCGGCTCGATTTCGGCCGCGGCGCGCGGCATGGAGATGTCCTACAAGCATGCCTGGGACCTGGTCGAGGACATGAACCGGGTGTTCGGCAAGCCGCTGGTGGCGGCGCAGACCGGCGGCCGAAAAGGCGGCGGCGCGCAATTGACCGCCGTGGGTCTCGCCGTCGTCAGCCGTTTCAGAGCGATCGAGCGCGCGGCGGCTTCAGCGGCGGCCGTCCATATGCAGGCTTTGCAGGCCGAGATCGACGCCGGTTGATTGGGCCTGTAAGGGGCCTATTCCCCCGGCTCCCCGGGCTTGCGGAGCAAATAGGTGTCCATGATCCAGCCCTTTTTGCGCCGGGCTTCCTCTCGGACCTTCTCGATTTCGGCGCCGACATCGCCGAGGCGGCCGGAAAGGATGATCTCGTCCGGCGTGCCGAGATAGGCACCCCACTGGATGAAAACATCCTGGTCGGCCAGCGTGTTGAAGGCGCACTTGCCGTCCAGCATGACAACTGTGCTCCCGGCATTCGCGGGCAGGCCTTCCTCAGTCAGCCGGCGGCCGGTGGTGACCAGGATCGAATCGCCGATGCGGTTGAGCGCGGTCGCGTGGGCGGCGGCAAGCGCCTGGATCGCGGTGATGCCCGGAATGACCTCGAGCTCGAAACCGACATTGCCCCTCAGGCGCACGCGCTCCAGAATGCGCAGCGCGCTGTCGTAGAGCGAGGGGTCGCCCCAGATCAGGAATGCGCCGCAGCCGTCCTCGGCAAGCTCGTTGCCGATCAGCCCTTCATAGATTTCGGCGATCGCCTCGTGCCAGTCGTCGACGGTCACGCGATAGGACGATGTCGGCTCGGCCCGAACCGGGACGTCGAATTCGACGCGGCGCGACTTCGGGTTTGTGACGAAGTGGTCGCAGATCTGCCGACGGACCTCCGCAAGGTCGTTCTTTCTCGCGCCTTTGTCGGGAACGAACAGCACGTCGGCCCGGTTCAGGCCGTTGATGGCCTGTACGGTCATGTGGTCGGGATTGCCGGCGCCGATGCCGATGACGAGAAGCTTGCGCATAGGCGTCCTCCTGCCCGATCGGGCGGCCGGTGTCCAGACGGGGGCAGGCAGGCACGCGGGAACGCAAAACTCGGCCGGTCGGCAGAAACGCTGAACGCCTCTAGCTACTTCTCCTGGAATTGCTCTAGATGGAAGCGCATCCGCATGATCCCGGTCATGCCGTCGAGAGGGGAGCCATGACACGCATTATCCTGACCGCAGCGCTGGCATTCTCGGTTGCACCGGCCTTCGCCAACGATTCCGTTGCCGAGCTTGGCACCGGCGGGCTGATGCTGTCGCGCAGCGATGCGGTTGCCATGGAAAGCGAGGATCTCTTCATCTCGCCGGAAAAGGTGACCGTCGACTACGTTTTCCGCAACACTACCGACAAGGACGTCAGCGCGATCGTCGCCTTCCCGATGCCGGACATCGAAGGCGACCCGAACGAGATGCCGGCGATCCCGGAAGCGCAGAGCGACAATTTCCTCGGCTTCGAGGTGACGATCGACGGCGTCGACGCCAACCCGCAGCTCGAACAAAAGGCGTTCGCGCTGGGCATCGACATCACCGCGGAACTCAAGGCGCGCGACGTGCCGCTCTATCCGTTCGGCGACGCCGCCAAAGCGGCGCTGGCAAAGCTGCCCAAGAACGTCGCGGAGGATTGGGAAGATCGCGGCATCATCATCGAAGACACCGCCGATAACGGTTCGGGCATGCAAACCGCCTACGCGCCGTTCTGGCAATTGCGCTCGACCTATTGGTGGCGCTCCACCTTCCCGGCCAACAAGCAAGTCCATGTCTCGCACCGCTACAAGCCGAGCGTCGGCGGCACGTCATCGGTCAGCTTCTATTACGACGGCAAGTTCCAGGGGCAGTACGACACTTACAAGACCCGCTACTGCATGGACGGCGCGTTCGAGAACGCTGTGCGCAAGGCAGCGAACGAAAATCCCGACGGCTATCCCAAATATTTCGAGAGCCGCATCGCCTATGTCCTGACCACCGGCGGCAACTGGGCGTCCGGCAGTATCGGCAACTTCAAGCTTACCATCGACAAGGGCAGCCCAAAGAATCTGGTCTCCTTCTGCGGCGACAATGTCCGCAAGGTGGGTCCGACGACGTTCGAGATGACGGCCAAGGATTTTTATCCGGAGCACGATATCGGCATCTTGCTGCTCGAGCCATCGGACAATAGCGGGAACGGCGGCTGATGGACATCGCGATCTACGTCGCCATTGCCGAGAACGGCGTGATCGGACGCAAAGGGGGGCTGCCGTGGCGGCTTTCCAGCGACCTGAAACGCTTCAAGGCCGATACGATGGGCAAGCCGATCATCATGGGCCGCAAGACCTATGAGGGTATCGGCCGGCCGCTGCCCGGCAGGCTCAACATCGTGGTGACGCGAGCCAGAGACTGGCGATCCGAGGGCACCGAAGTCGCCCATTCGCTCGACGAGGCGATCACGCTGGCCAAGGTGCGCGGCCGCTGCATGGCAGGTGCCGAGGAGATCTGCGTCGTCGGAGGCGGCGAGATCTATGCCCAGGCCCTGCCGCTGGCCGATCGTCTCCACGTCACGCATGTGCTGGCCCCGGTCGATGGCGACGCTCATTTTCCGCCGATTGACCCGGCGATCTGGCGGATCGTCCGATCCGAGGATTTTCCGGCGGGCGAAAAGGACAGCCACGCGACACGCTATACCGTTTACGAGCGCCGCGGCGACGGTCACTGACGAGGACAAAGGGTCGCTGACGGCTCAAATCGCAGGCGCGCGTAGCGGATCGCGTTGAAAGCGCGTCACGGCGTCCCTATAGAAGAACGAGGGTACAGCGCCACGCTTCCAACCGGACGCGCAAGAAGGTCGCCGTAAAACTTTGATTTGGCGCATGATTCCTTTCGGAAAACCGATATCGGTTTTCGAGGTCATGCGCTAGGATCGCGCCGCAAGGCCTGAGGGAACCGAAGCGAAAGGACATTCATGCCCTGGAACGACAAGAGCGGTGGCGGCGGCCCATGGGGCGGCGGCGGCAATCAGGGGCCCTGGGGACAAGGACCGAAAGGCCCGAGCGGCCCGCCCGGGTCGCCTCCCGATCTCGAGGACATCATCCGCCGCGGCCAGGACAGGCTGCGGCGCGCCCTTCCGGGAGGCGGCGGCGCTAGCCCGGCCGTCCTCGGGCTGATCGCGCTCGCGCTTGTCGTGCTTTGGGCTTTCAAGGCCATCTATACCGTGCAGCCTGACGAGGTCGCGGTCGAATTGCGCTTCGGCAAGCCGAAGGCCGAGCTCTCGCAGCCAGGCCTGCATTTCCACTGGTGGCCGATCGAAACGGTCGAAACGGCAAAGATTTCCGAGCAGCTCGTCAGCATCGGCGGCGGGGCGAGCAGCGGCTCCGGGCTGATGCTCTCCGGCGACCAGAACATCGTCAATGTGCAGTTCTCGGTCGCCTACCAGGTTTCCGATCCAAGGGCCTATCTGTTCGACGTCTCCGATCCCGACGGCATGCTGACGCAGGTGGCCGAAAGCGCCATGCGCGAGGTCGTCGGCCGGCGCCCCGCGCAGGATATTTTCCGCGACGATCGCCAGGGTATTGCCACATCGGTGCGTGAGATCATCCAAAACACGCTCGACGGTTACAAGACGGGTCTGCAAGTCAACGCAATCTCCATCGAGGACGCCGCCCCGCCGCGCGAGGTCGCCGATGCTTTCGACGAGGTGCAGCGCGCCGAGCAGGACGAGGACAAGTTCGTCGAGCAGGCCAATCAATATTCCAACCAGAAGCTCGGCCAAGCGCGCGGCGAGGCGGCCCAGATCCGCGAAGATGCCGCCGCCTACAAGAACCGGGTCGTGCAGGAAGCCGAAGGTGAGGCCCAGCGCTTCATCTCCGTTTACAACGAATACGCCAAAGCGCCCGACGTGACGCGCAAGCGCCTTTACCTGGAAACAATGGAGAGGATCCTGAAGGACTCGAACAAGGTCGTCGTCGAGCAGGGCAACGGGCAGGGCGTGCTTCCTTACCTGCCGCTGCCGGCACTGCAGCCCAAGGCGCCGCCAGCGCCTGCGCTGGGAGGTAACCAGTGATGGCCAACCGTCTTCCCATCATCGCGGTCATCGCGGCCGTCCTTCTGTTCCTGCTCTATTCGTCGGTGTTCGTCGTCAAGGCGGGCGAGCAGGCGATCGTGCTGAGGTTCGGCGAGATCATCGACGTCAAGACCGAGCCGGGCATCTATTTCAAGGCGCCATTCGCCTTCTTCGATGCCGACAGCGTTCAGACGATCGAGAAAAAAGTGATGCGCTTCGACCTCGACAATATCCGCGTTCAGGTCTCCGGCGGCAAGTTCTACGAGGTCGACGCCTTCATCGCCTACCGCATTTCGGATCCGCGCACGTTCCGCGCGGCGGTATCGGGGCAGGTGGAACTCGCCGAAGCCCGGCTGAAGACGCGTCTCGATGCGGCGCTGCGCCGCGTCTATGGTCTGCGCGATTTCGAGGCGGCACTTTCCGAAGAACGCGGCGTCATGATGCGCGAGGTGCGTGACCAACTGCGTCCGGACGCGACGTCGCTCGGCCTCGACATCGAAGATGTGCGCATCCGCCGGACGGATCTGACCGCCGAAGTATCGCAGCAGACCTACGATCGCATGAAAGCCGAACGCTTGGCGGAAGCCGAGCGGCTGAGAGCTCGCGGCAACGAGGCGGCGCAGCGTATCAAAGCCAGGGCCGACCGCGAGGTCGTCGAGATCATCGCCGAGGCGCAGAAGGAATCGGAGATCCTGCGCGGCGAGGGCGAGGCGCAGCGCAGCGCCACCTTTGCTGAAGCCTATAAGCGGGACCCGGGCTTCTTCGATTTCTATCGCTCGATGAATGCTTACGGCACGGCCTTGGACAGCACCGGAACCACCATGGTGCTGTCGCCCGACTCCGAGTTCTTCCGCTTCTTCCGCGATCCGGAAAGCAAGCCCGAGCCCGGACAGCCGGCGGCATCGCAGCCCGCGCCCGCGACGCCGGCAGTCCCGGCCACGCAACCCGGCAGCGCCCAGTAGCGGACGGTGCAGGATTTCCTCGCGGCCATCGGCCTGGTCCTCGTCATCGAGGGCCTGGTCTATGGCGGGTTTCCGGCTCTGGCCAGGAAACTGGCGGCGGAGGTGCTGTCGTTGCCGGAGAATGTGCTGCGGATCGCCGGATTGGCTGCAATCGCCATCGGCGTCGCCATCGTCTGGCTGGTTCGCGGCTGATGAAATTCCTTGGTGCCGAGGCGATTGACGATTTATCTTCCGCCGATAGCTATAGCCGCAAACGCGCCTTATTTCTTGCCAACATGAATTGGACGGGCGCCTTTGCGGAAGCGCCTTTCTTTTTCAAAAACGCCGGGAGGCCACGATGATATCCGACACCCTGTTGCGCGCGGCGCGGCGCAGGTTTTTCGCCGGCGCCACCGCATTCGTCGTCGGCATCATTGCCGTCCCGTCCTTCGTCACGCCCACGATCGCCTCCGACGCGCCGCCTTCCGTCGCCGACCTCGCCGAACGCCTGCTCGGCGCGGTGGTCAACATCTCGACCTCGCAAACCGTCAAAGGCACGGAAGGCCCCGGTGCGGTGCCGATGCCGCAGCTTCCGGAAGGCTCGCCCTTCCAGGACTTTTTCGATGACTTCTTCAAGAACCGTGGCGGCGACAAGGGCGGCGGGCAGAAGGTGCAGTCGCTTGGCTCCGGCTTCGTCATCGATGCCGAGCAGGGCATCGTGGTGACCAACAATCACGTCATCGCCGATGCCGACGACATCGAGGTCAATTTCTCCGACGGCGTGACGCTGAAGGCGACGCTTGTCGGCACTGATACAAAGACCGACGTCGCGTTGCTGAAGGTCGATCCGAAGGGCCACAAATTGACGGCGGTGAAGTTCGGCGATTCCACCAAGATGCGCGTCGGCGACTGGGTGATGGCGATCGGCAATCCGTTCGGTCTTGGCGGCACGGTCACGGTCGGCATCGTCTCGGCGCGCAACCGCGACATCAATTCCGGCCCTTATGACGATTTCATCCAGACCGACGCCGCCATCAATCGCGGCAATTCCGGCGGTCCGCTGTTCAACAGCAGTGGCGAGGTCATCGGCATCAACACGGCGATCATCTCGCCCTCGGGCGGCTCGATCGGCATCGGCTTTTCCATTCCCTCGCAGCTCGCCGCGGGCGTCGTCGATCAGCTTCGCCAGTTCGGCGAAACGCGGCGCGGCTGGCTTGGCGTGCGCATCCAGCCAGTGACGGACGACATCGCCGAAAGCCTCGGCATGGCGACGGCCAAGGGCGCGCTGGTGGCCGGCGTCATCAAGGGCGGACCGGTCGACAACGGCACGGTTCAAGCCGGCGACGTCATTATCAAATTCGACGGCAAGGACATCCACGAAATGCGCGACCTGCCGCGCGTCGTCGCCGAAAGCCCGGTCGGCAAGGCGGTCGACGTCGTCATCGTGCGCAAGGGCGTCGAGCAGACAGTGAAGGTGACGCTCGGCCGGCTCGAGGACGGCGAGAAGCTGGCCAGCGGCGAGAACGGCAGTACCGGCGAGGACAAGGGCGACAAGGCGGCTCCTGTGTCGACGGCTTCGGTGCTCGGCATGACCGTTGGCGAGCTCAACGAGCAGAACAGACAGAAATTCGGCATCGCGGCCGATGTGTCGGGCGTGGTCATCACCGACGTCGCCAAGGATTCGGCCGCCGCCGAACGCGGCATCCAGCCCGGCGAGGTGATCACCGAGATCGCGCAGGAATCGGTCGGCACGCCAAAGGATGTCATGGACCGGATCGGCGCGCTGAAGGAGCAGGGCCGCAAGAACGCGCTGCTGATGCTCGCCTCGAAATCCGGCGAGTTGCGCTTCGTGACGATCCGGATGGACTGATTCCGGAGAGCCCGAACGGGTTGATTTGCAAGAATGGGCGGCTAGCGGGCCGCCCTTTTTCGCGCCTGCCAGTCGTCGCGCGACAGCCGGTACAGCGAATGCCGCTTAAGATGAGGGTGGCTGTCCGGCACGGCGGGATGGTCGAAATCGGCGCCCGGGTCGGCGCGCATGCCGAGCCGCTTCATGACGGCGATCGAGCGATGGTTTTCCGCGACGGCAAAGGAGACGATTTCGTCCAGCTCCAGCGTTTCGAAACCGAAGGCGAGCCAGGCTTCGGATGCCTCGGTGACATAGCCCTTGCGCCAGTACTCCGGTGCCAGCCGCCAGCCGATCTCGATCGTGCCGGCCGGCAGCGAGGGCACATGATCGGTTTCGAGGAGGCCGACGAAGCCGATGCACTCGCCGGTGGCGGCGATCTCGGCCGCGGCGAAGCCGTAGCCATCCTCATCGATCCAGGCCCGGAGCTCGTCCATCTTTGCGTCCGCCGTGGCGCGGTCGCGGCGGAACGGAAAAAATTCCATCACGCGCTCGTCCGAGTTGATGCGATGGAAGAGCGCGCGGTCGCGCTGTTCCCAATTGCGCAGGATGAGGCGCTCGGTGCGGATCGGCTTCATTGCACGAATTCTCCCTGGCGATAGCCCTGGAGGTAAAGCAGCGCGGTCAGATCGCCGTGGTCGATGCGGATCCTTGCCTGTTCCGCCACCGCCGGCTTGGCGTGCAGCGCGACGCCGGTGCCGGCAAGGCGGATCATGTCGAGGTCGTTGGCGCCGTCGCCAACGGCAACCGCATCCTGCGTCGTCACGCCCAGCCTTGCCGCGATGTCGAGCAGCGCCTCGGCCTTGGCGGCGCGGCCGAGGATAGGCGCGGCCACCGTGCCGGTGAATCTGCCGCCGTCCTCGATCAGCCGGTTGGCGCGGTTCTCCTGGAAGCCCAGCATTGCGGCGATGCGGTTGGTGAAGACGTCGAAGCCGCCTGAGACCAGAGCCGTCCAGGCGCCGTTGGCACGCATGGTCTGCACCAGCGCGCGGCCGCCGGCGGCCAGCGTCAGCCGGTTGGCGATGATGCGCTCGACCACCGCCGTGTCGAGGCCCTTCAGCAAGGCGACGCGTTCGCGTAAGGCCGGCTCGAATGCGATCTCGCCATTCATCGACCGCGCGGTGATCGCAGCGACACGGTCCTTGACGCCAATCTCGTCGGCGAGCTCGTCGATGCATTCCTGATCGATCATGGTCGAATCCATATCGGCAAGCAGGATCTTCTTCCTCCTGCCTTCAGCCGGCTGGACGATGATGTCGACCGGCTCGGAGGCCAATGCCGCGCGCAGATTGGCCGTCAATTCGCCGATGTCGGGCGTCTCCGGCAAAACCAGATCGCAGGCGACATGCTCGGCCAGCCAATGAACGGCGCTTGCGCCTGCCGCTCGCGAAGCGATATTCGCAAGCGGGACCGACACTCGGCGGTCTTTGGGATTGGACACAAGCGTGGCGATCAGAGGCATCGAAAATTCCGGCAGGCAGGCGGGCGAAGGCCGCGTGAAAAACGCCATCCTGATAGCGGGGCCGACCGCCAGCGGCAAGTCGGCGCTGGCGCTGGACATCGCCGAGCGCAAGGGCGGCGTCATCGTCAACACCGATTCCATGCAGGGCTATTCGGTTCTTGACGTCCTGACGGCGCGTCCGAGCGCGGCCGAAACGGCGCGCGTGCCGCATTATCTCTACGGCCACGTGCATCCTTCGACAGCCTACTCGACCGGCGCCTGGCTGCGCGACGTCACCGGGCTGATCGCGGAAGGTATTTTGTCCGGCCGGCCGGCTGTCTTCGTCGGCGGCACCGGGCTCTATTTCCGCGCTTTAGCCGAAGGCATCTCGGACATGCCCGACATTCCACCTTCGGTGCGTGAGCGCTGGCGCTACGAACTCAAGGAACAAGGGGCAGAACGGCTGCACCTCATATTGATGCATCAGGACTCGGCTGTCGCCATGCAGATCCGGCCGACCGACGGCCAGCGCATTGTGCGGGCGCTGGAGGTGCTCGACGCGTCGGGACGGTCGATCCTTGAATGGCAGGCGGCACGCGGCCAGCCGCTCATCGACCGCGACAGCGCAGGCTTCCTCGTGATCGAGCCGGATCGCGGCGAACTGGTGGCGCGTATCGGGGCGCGTTTTGATCAAATGCTCGACAAGGGCGCGCTCGACGAGGTCAGGCAGCTGATGGCGCTCGACCTCGATCCGAACCTGCCGGCGATGAAGGCGATCGGCGTGCGCGAGCTGCAGGCCGCGATGGCCGGACACATGGGCTTTCCCGAAGCGATTGAGCGAGCCAAGATCGCCACGCGCCAATATGCCAAGCGGCAGACGACCTGGTTCAAATACCAACTGGGACCGGAGTGGCAAAGGTTACGCCCGGGCGAGAAATGGTCAATCCTGGACTGATAGAATGCGATTTGATCAGGGGCTTGGAATTGTAAGCGCAGCTTCCCGTCACGGTTGTCCGGGTTAACCGTCCGTAAGGCCGGGCATGCCATAACGGCGACGGTCGCAGTACCGCGGGGCGTTATGCGTTTTCACAAGGCGGAATCCGCGTTTTTCGTCTTTATCTTCGTGATCCTGGCCGCCGGCCTGGTGACCTTTCACGCCTATGGCCAATTGCAGGATATCGCGACCGCTCTCGACACCGCATCGCGTCTCGACAGAATCGCCTATCTCAACAAATTGCTGTTCGTGACCGGTGCGCTGCTGGCTGCTGCCTTGTTCTTCGGAACCTTCTTCATCTACCCGCTGATCCGCGGCCAGGTGAGGGAAGAGGGCAAGTTGCGCGCCATGACGGTGTCGCTGAGCGCCCGTTCGCAAACGCTTGAGCACGCAGCGCTCACCGACGGCCTGACCGGAATGCAGAACCGCCGCTACTTCGATGACGCGCTGCGGGAATATCTCGACGAGTTCGGCCGCATCGATAAGCCGGTGGGCCTGATGATCCTCGATCTCGATCATTTCAAGCAGGTCAACGACACGCATGGCCACGATGTCGGCGACGAGGTTCTGCGGTCCGTCGCGCAGTGCGTACGCGGCATGACCCGCTATCACGATGTGGTGGCGAGGCTGGGCGGCGAGGAGTTCGCCGTGGTCACGCCCAACATGGATGCGGAACTGCTCGCGCGGTTCGCCGAGCGCATCCGCAAGGCGATCGCCAATCTGTCGATCATGTCGGGCAATGTGCGGCTGAAGGTCACCACCAGCGTCGGCCTCGCCGTCTGGGACCGCAAGGAGAGTGCCGAGGACTTCTATCGTCGCGCCGACCGGCAGCTCTACGAGGCGAAGAAGCAGGGCCGCAACCGCGTCTGCGCCTGAAATTCCATGATCAAATTCTTGACGCTGGCCGCCTGGAGCCGCTTTCTGCGCTTCTACCCGCCGCGTGTTCCTTATGATCCTTTCCGAAAAGCGTTCTCGATTTCGGGGTCATGCGCGTGCTCACGGACTATATGTCCGCTCCGCTCGGGTCCTCGAAAGCGACTCCAGTCGACTCAGCCTGACGAATTTCCTGATCGAACTTGCCCATGCCTGTTGGCGTAGCCGTTCCTGGCACTCTTAGCGAGTCGGCGCGAAGATGCAGAGCGATCAATCGTTCTGCTGGCGCATGCCGAAGGTCGAGGGCCTCAGGCCGTAACGCATGTCGAAATCGTCGTCCGGCTGTACGCGCGGCGCCGATGGCTTGCGGTAATCGGGGTCGCCAGCCTGGCGCCCGGTATCGACGGCCTCGGCGAACGCGATCGACTGCTGCGGTTTCGGCACGTTGCGCAGACGCTCGACAATTCCGGCGAGATCGACATCGTCGCCGGCTTCCGCGGGC
Source organism: Mesorhizobium sp. WSM3873 (assembly GCF_001672445.1). Classification (NCBI taxonomy): domain Bacteria; kingdom Pseudomonadati; phylum Pseudomonadota; class Alphaproteobacteria; order Hyphomicrobiales; family Phyllobacteriaceae; genus Mesorhizobium; species Mesorhizobium sp. WSM3873. Next base: position 181,656 of record NZ_LYTM01000004.1, read on the forward strand.
AAGGCCTGCTCCCGCTTCGCAGTGCCGGGAATGAATTCCTGGGACAGTTTCTCGAATTTGAGCCGCATTGTCGTCGCCACGCCTTCGCCGAAGGCAATGGCTTCGCGCTGGCCCATGGAGGACAGGAACGCCAGCGTCGAGGCCGAGGAATCGGCGATCGCCGAGCGGATGATCGCCTGGTCCTGCTCGTTGGCGAGCCGCATGGCGAAGAAAGTCGAGCATTGCGACAGGATGGTCGGATCGAGCTCGCCTGGACGCTGGGTCACAACGCCGAGATAGCAGCCATATTTGCGGCCTTCCTTGGCGATGCGCGACAAAGCGTGCCTGGTCGGCGCGAAGCCGAGGCGCGGATCGGCAGGCATGTAGCGGTGCGCTTCCTCGCAAAGCAGGAGCAGCCGCAGCCGGCCCTCGCTCCAGAGTGCAAGGTCGAAGGCGAGGCGCGCCAGCACCGAGCAGACCGAATTGACGACTTCGGACGGCATGCCCGCCATCTCGAAGCAGGTCACCGGACGTCCATGGTTCGGCACGCGGAAGATGTTGCCGATCGTCTCGTGGATGGTGTCTTCGATCAGCCGCGAATTGAACATGAAACGGTAGCGCGGGTCGGAAGCGGCCGATTCGATGCGCGTCCTCAGCGACTTCAGTGTCGGCCGATCGTTCTTGCTTTCGAGCAGACCCATGCGCTCGTCGATCTGCTTGAGCAGATCGGCGATGCGGTAAGGCACCGGCGTGTCCGCCGTCAGCGCATCGCTGCCGCGCCTGATATACGAGCCGGAGCTCGGGTTGCGATAGAGGTTCTTGGCGGCCGGGATGAGGTCGCGCAGGACGTCGACTTCCTCCGGAACGGTCTCGCGACCGCGAAACAGAACTTCGGCGAATTCTTCCAGTCTGAACATCCAGAACGGCAGGTCGAGCGTCTTGGAATCGACCTTCACGCAGTATTCCGGAAGCGAGGCGGCAAACTCGTTGTGCGGGTCGAGGATCAGCACGCGCAGATCGGGCCGCGCCTCGATCGATTTGCGCAACAGCAGCGAGACAGCCGTGGATTTGCCGACGCCGGTCGTGCCGACAATGGCGAAATGGCGCGCCAGCGTGTCGTCGACAGCGATGTTGGCGTCGATCGCCTCGTCCTGGGACAGCGTGCCGATGGTGATCGAATGGCGGCCGGCGAGATCGTAGACGGCCTGCAGGTCGCGGCTGCGGATACGGTGGGCAACCGCGCCGATATGCGGATAGGTGGTGATGCCGCGGTCGAAGACCGGTTTGGCGCCGGGCTCGGCGCCGTCGCGCACCTCGCCGATCAGTTCGATGCTGACCTCGATTGCGTTCTGGCCCTCATTGCTCCAGGCGCGGTCAGACTTGCCGATCGCATAGACAAGGCCAACGGTTCGCGTCGCGCCAAGGTTGATGGAAATCATCTTGCCGACGGTCCATAGGCCGGTCACCGTGCCTTCGGCATCCTCGGCATAGGCGCTGATGGTAGCGCGCGCACCGTCGCATTGCACGACGTTGCCCAGGATGCGCTTGTCGCTCTGCTGGGCGTCGCGGCGCTCCTGCGAGGTCGGCTCCCCAACGGAGGCTTCGCGTTCAACAAACATCGTTACCTGTCCCATTCCCCTCGGGTCAAAGCTATCCCAATCGGGGTTAAAGCCGCGTGAGGTCGGATGGTGTAGGGCCCGTTAAACCACTCGCGAAAATGCGATCGACCAGCCTCTTCCTTCATCCCGAAATTTCGATATATTGGATGAATGACTGTTATATCGAACGACATCACGTCCACGATCGGCAGGCGGATACGCTCCGAGCGTGATTTGCGGGGATGGTCGCTGGCCGAGTTGGCCGAGCGTTCCGACGTTTCCAAGGCGATGCTGAGCGCCATGGAGCGCGGCATGACAAGTCCGACCGCGGCGCTCCTCGTGCGCATTGCGTCGGCTTTCGGCATGACGCTCTCGACGCTGATTGCCCGCGCCGAAATGCAGGGCGGCAGTGTGTCCCGCAAGGACGAGCAGCCGGTCTGGCAGGATCCGGCGACCGGCTATGTGCGACGGCATTTGTCGCCGGCAACGCAAATGCCGCTCGAACTGATCCGGGTCAGCCTGCCGGCAGGCGCCAAGGTCGAATTCCCGGCAGCGTCCTATGCCTTCATCAAGCAGCAGATCTGGCTGATCGGCGGCCGCCTGGACTTCACAGAAGGCAATGTCGTGCACAGGCTGGAGCCGGGCGACTGCCTGGCGCTCGGAGCCCCGTCGGACTGCACCTTCCACGCTCCGGGACCGGAAGCCGCCGAGTATCTGGTGGCGCTGGTCCGGGGCTGATCGCATGGCACGCCGGCCTGAACGGTCCCACAATGGCGGGCCGCCTCTCGACGACTACGAAGGTCCGCCCTGGGGCAAGGGCGACCCCTACATCTTTCTTGCCTGGCGCACCGCCCACGACAAAGCCTGGAAGGCGCCGAGCCACGCCGTCATGCTGATGCGGCTGGAAAAGGCCGAGCGGCTTGGGCTCACTTATGAGGAATACACGCTCGAGATCCTGGAGCGCGGGCGGCACCTCAGCGAGGACGATGCCGAGCGTATCGCGGAAATCCGAAGGGCGCGCCGCCGAAGACGGAGCAGTCATTTCGGATGAGCGTGGCCCGACACCTCATCACCTGGAGACCACCGACATGGCCCCCCTTGAAATCAGGGCGTTGAACGACGACGCAAAGACCAGCGGAATGCTCGCCGACCTGCTGATCGAGACAGTCGCCGCCGGCGGATCGGTGAGCTTCATGCATCCCTTGTCTCCCGATGCGGCCCATGAGTTCTGGCGCAAATCGCTCGCTGCCGCGGCGCGCGGGGAACGGGCGCTGCTGGGCGCATGGGATGGCGAGATGCTTGTCGGCACTGTCACACTGCTTCTCGACTGCCCGCCCAACCAACCGCACCGCGCCGAGATCGCCAAGCTGATGACCCGCCTCGACTATCGCGGCAAAGGTATTGCCACCGGCCTGATGCGGGCCGCCGAGGAACTGGCGGTCAAGAAAGGGCGCACCCTGCTGGTGTTGGACACAGCAAGCGAAGAGGGGGCCGGCGGCCTTTACGAAAGACTCGGCTTCTCGCTGACCGGCGAGATTCCGGACTATGCGCTGAAACCGCATGGTGGCCTCACCGGCACGCTCATCTATTGGAAGCGGATAGGGGAGCCGGCCCGGGCGCTATCCTGAAATGCTGGCGAGACGCGACAAAAGCCAGCGGCGAAAATCCTGTTCGGCGCCGGACAGCCGCGATGACGATGGCCGCGTCAGGAAGTGACCCGATGGGCTCGAAAGCTCGAACTCGGAAAGCCTGACAAGGAGATTGGCCTTAAGCGCGGCCTCGATGAGCGGCCGCGAGCCGAGCAGCGCTCCGGCGCCGGACTTCGCCGCTTCCATCGCGGCGACAAAACTGTCGAAGCGATGCGAGCGTTGGGACTGTCCGGCCAGGCCGGAGGCTGCGAACCATTCTGCCCACATCTCGCGCGCGCCCGCCACCAAAAGCAGCGGCAGCGATGTCCATTCGGCATTTCCGGCCAAGGTCGGCGCCGCGACCGGAACGAGCCGCTCGACCGTCAACCGGTCGGCGTCGCGCCCGGAAAACGAACCGTTGCCGAAGCGGATGTCGAGCGTCGAGCCCGCCTCGTCGTAGTCCGTCGGCCGATGGATGGTCACCAGATCGAGCCTGATCCACGGCAGCGCCTTTGCGAGATCGGGAAGAGCCGGGACCAGCACGAGCAGCGCGAAAGAAATCGGAACGCGAATGGTGACGGTTTGCAAGACGCGTGGCTCGAACAACTCGCTCGTGCTGCTGCCGATGATCGCGAATGCCGACTGGATGTGGGGAAGATAGGCGGCGCCCTCCGGCGACAACGCCACGCCGCGTGCCAGCCGCGCGAACAGTCGCGTCTTGAGACGCTCTTCCAGAAAGCGGATGTGCTGGCTGACGGCGGCTTGCGTGAGCCCGAGCTCGGCGGCCGCGGCGGTGAAATTCGACAGGCGCGCAGCCGCTTCGAAACTGCGTAGCCAGTCGAGCGGAGGCATGAGATCGGCAGCTTTTCCAGTCATTAGATTTTTGGCGGCATTGGGTGAAAAACAATAATTTGAATTATGCCTTTGGCAAAGACAGCATGCACTCGATACCGCGGCGACGGCCCAAGAGGGGAGTTTCAGAAACATGCTGACGAGAGCAATCCTTGGCGACGAAGGGCGAACGATCGCGCTTGGCTGGGACGACGGAACACGCAGCCGATTCAATGCCATGTGGCTGCGCGACAACGCATTGGACGACAGGACGCGCAGCGCCGGCAACGGCCAGCGGCTGATCACCATCCTGGACATTCCGGCCGAGACACGGATCGGAGAGGCCACGATCAAGGGCGAGGCGCTGGTGGTCACGTTCGTGCCTGAAGACAAGACCGTCAGCTTTCCCGCGAGCTGGCTTCGTGGCCATACTTACGACCGTGAAGAAAATCGGCAGCCCGGCTGGACCGGCAGCGACATTCGGCGGTGGACCAAGGCCACGATGCAGAGTTCGGTGCCGCGCGCGGCCTATCTTGAGGCCAGGGAGGACAGGAATGTTCTGCGGCAATGGCTGACGGCGATGCGGAGCTTTGGCTTTGCCGTCATGGACGGTCTGCCGGCCGAATCCGGGGCATTATGCAACGTGGCCGATCTCTTCGGATATATCAGGGAGACCAATTACGGGCGCTGGTTCGAGGTGCGCGCCGAGGTCAATCCGAGCAATCTCGCCTACACCAATCTCGGCCTGCAGGCGCATACCGACAATCCCTACCGCGACCCGGTGCCGACGCTGCAGATCCTGGCCTGTATCGAGAATACGGTGGAAGGCGGCGAATCCAGCGTCGTCGACGGATTCGCGGTGGCGGCCGCGCTGCAGGCGGAGAATTCGAACGGCTTCCGGTTGCTTTCCTCCTATCCGGCACGCTTCGAATATGCCGGCTCATCGGGCGTGCGGCTGCAGTCCAAGCGCCCGATGATCGAGCTCGGACCGGATGGCGAGCTCATCTGCGTGCGCTTCAACAACCGTTCGCTGGCGCCGACCATCGACGTGCCGTTCGCCGAAATGGACGCATATTACGCTGCCTATCGCCGGTTCGCCGAACTGATCGAGGATCCGGCCTTCGAGGTGACCTTCAAGCTCGAGGCGGGCCAGTCGTTCATCGTCGACAACACGCGCGTCATGCATGCGCGCAAGGCCTTTTCCGGCAGCGGCACGCGCTGGCTGCAGGGCTGCTACGCCGACAAGGACGGCCTGCTGTCCACGCTGGCGGCAATCGAACACGATGTCAGAGAGGCGGCCGAATGAAATCGAATGAACTGAACACCGGCAACATCGTCGAGTTCATCGCCGACATTTTCGAGCGTCGCGGCGCGGAATCCTATCTCGGCGAGCCGGTCACCATGTCCGAGCATATGCTGCAGGGCGCGTGGCTAGCCGAGCAGGATGGCGCGCCGGAGGAGCTTGTGGCTGCGGCGCTGCTGCACGACATCGGCCACTACACCAGCGAGCTCGGCACCTATTCGCCCGACGACGTCGAGGACAAGCACCACGACGAGGCGGGTGGCGAGGTGCTGGCGCCGTTCTTTCCGCCGGTCATCGTCGAATGCGTCAGGCTGCATGTTGCGGCCAAGCGTTATCTCTGCGCCACCGATCCCTCCTACTTCGGCAAGCTGTCGCCGGCCTCGGTCCATACGCTGTCGCTGCAGGGCGGGCCGATGAGCGCGGAGGAGGTGGCGGAGTTCCGCAGCAATCCATTCCATCAGGAAGCCGTGCGTGTGCGCATCTGGGACGAGGGTGGCAAGGTCGCCAACATGAAGACGCGCGCCTTTCGCGACTACGTGCCGCTGCTGGAGCGGGTGGTGAAAAAGTTCGCGACCCAAAGCGCGACGTGATCACCGGCGCCGCCCCACCCGGCACACTTGCCGACAATAGTGCGCCGCCGAAGACTAGAGACGTTTTCTCGGCAACATCATGCGTCTCGACATACCCGGCAAAACGCGTTGGCGGTAACCAGGCAAGGGGTGTGGTGCTGGCGGCCTGAACAATCCGCGCCGCTGAACAATGGGACCGACAGATTGCCCGTTGACAGCGGCGCGGAACCGACCTTATTGTCCGCGCCCATGAAAACAGCACTCATTCTCGTAGGCTGGCGCGTGGGCAAGGCGGTGTAACCGCCGGGCGAAAACCTCCCATGCGCATCCCACAGGCTCCCTCGGGGGCCTTTTTTATTGCCCAAAACCCAACTAAACGACCAGCAAATCGCCAGATGGCGAACAGTACGGGACCAGACCGATGAGCAACGGACATAACGAGCGGCGCGAAATGACGGGCGCCGAAATGGTGGTGCAGGCGCTGAAGGACAACGGCGTCAAGCATGTCTTCGGCTATCCGGGCGGCGCGGTCCTTCCGATCTATGACGAGATCTTCCAGCAGGATGAGGTCGAGCACATTCTGGTCAGGCACGAGCAGGGTGCCGGCCATGCCGCCGAAGGTTATGCGCGTTCGACCGGCAAGGCCGGCGTGCTGCTGGTCACGTCCGGCCCCGGGGCCACCAATGCGGTGACGCCGCTGCAGGACGCGCTGATGGATTCCATTCCGCTGGTCTGTCTCACCGGTCAGGTGCCGACTTCGCTGATCGGCTCCGACGCCTTCCAGGAATGCGACACCGTCGGCATCACGCGCCCCTGCACCAAGCACAATTGGCTGGTGAAAGACGTCAACCAGCTCGCCGCCACCATCCATGAAGCCTTCCATGTCGCGACCACCGGGCGGCCGGGCCCGGTCGTGGTCGACATTCCGAAGGATGTGCAGTTCGCCAAGGGCATCTACGTGCCGCCGCAAACGGCGCCGCGCACCAGCTATCAGCCGAAGGTCCAGGGCGATCTGGAGAAGGTGAAGGCCGCCGTCGAATTGATGGCCGGCGCGAAGAGGCCGATCATCTACAGCGGCGGCGGCGTCATCAATTCAGGTCCGGAAGCCAGCCATCTGCTGCGCGAGCTGGTCGACCTCACCGGCTTCCCGATCACCTCGACGCTGATGGGCCTCGGTGCCTATCCGGCTTCGGGCAAGAACTGGATCGGCATGCTCGGCATGCATGGCACCTACGAAGCCAACATGGCCATGCATGATTGCGACGTGATGATCTGCATCGGCGCGCGCTTCGACGACCGCATCACCGGCCGGCTGACCGCGTTCTCGCCGAACTCGAAGAAGATCCATATCGACATCGATCCGTCCTCGATCAACAAGAATGTCCATGCCGACGTGCCGATCCTGGGCGATGTCGGCCGCGTGCTGGAGGATCTGGTGCGGCTGTGGCGGGCGACTGCCAAGGCCGACAAGAAGGCGCTCTATCCATGGTGGGAGCAGATCGCGAAATGGCGCGCGCGGGACTCGCTCGCCTATAGGATGAACAACGACGTGATCATGCCGCAATACGCGATCCAGCGGCTCTATGCGCTGACCAAGGATATGGACACCTACATCACCACCGAAGTCGGCCAGCACCAGATGTGGGCGGCGCAGCACTATCACTTCGACAAGCCTAACCGCTGGATGACCTCGGGCGGCCTGGGCACGATGGGATATGGCCTGCCGGCGGCGCTCGGCGTGCAGATCGCACATCCGAATGCGCTGGTCATCGACATCGCCGGCGACGCTTCGGTGCAGATGACGATGCAGGAGATGAGCTCGGCCGTGCAGTACGAAGCGCCGATCAAGATCTTCATCCTGAACAACCAGTATATGGGCATGGTGCGCCAGTGGCAGCAGCTGCTGCACGGCAACCGGCTGTCGCATTCCTACACCGAGGCGATGCCGGATTTCGTCAAGCTGGCGGACGCCTATGGCGGCCATGGCATACGCTGCGACAAGCCGGACGAGCTGGACGACGCGATCGGCGAGATGATCTCGGTGAAGAAGCCGGTGCTGTTCGACTGCCGCGTGGCGACTCTCGCCAACTGCTTCCCGATGATCCCGTCCGGCAAGGCGCATAACGAGATGCTCCTGCCTGACGAGGCGACCGACGAGGCGGTGGCCAACGCTATCGACGCCAAGGGCAGGGAACTGGTGTAGCGGCAGGCAGCGTCTGCGGCGGAAGCCGTGTGGAAACAGATAATTAGCGCCAAAGTTTGAAATCGAGATTCACGTCATGAACGCACAGCTCCAGCCGACCGGCTCCGCCTACTTCATCGCCAAGGAAACCGAAAAGCCGGAAACGCACACGCTTTCCGTGCTGGTCGACAACGAACCGGGCGTGCTTGCCCGCGTCATCGGCTTGTTCTCGGGGCGCGGTTATAACATCGAAAGCCTCACGGTGTCCGAGACCGAGCACGAGAAGCATTTGTCGCGCATCACCATCGTGACGCGCGGCACGCCGCATGTGCTGGAGCAGATCAAGCACCAGCTCGAGCGGATCGTGCCGGTGCACCGCGTGGTCGATCTCACCGTGCGCTCGCACGAACTCGGCCAGGAGCGGCCGCTGGAGCGCGAGCTTGCCCTCGTCAAGGTCGCCGGCGCCGGCGACGCCCGCGTCGAGGCGCTGCGGCTGGCCGATGCCTTCCGCGCGTCGGTCATCGACGCCAACACCGAGCATTTCATCTTCGAAATCACCGGCAAGGGTTCCAAGCTCGACCAGTTCATTGCCATCATGAAGCCGCTCGGCCTGGTCGAGATCTGCCGCACCGGTGTCGCAGCCATGAACCGCGGCCCGCAGGGGATGTAGGCTCGCCACCACCGCTCCGACTGCTTCAACTTCTCCTCGCTGGCCCGGCGGTCGACCCGTCCGTGGCTTTTGCGCACCTGCCGAAAAAGGACAATATAGCTGACCTATCCGGAGAGGATATGATGTCCGTCAACGCGTTCCTTGCACTCCTGCTCTATGCCTTCGTGACGTCGATCACGCCAGGGCCGAACAATCTGATGCTGCTGGCCTCGGGCGTCAATTTCGGCATCCTCAGAACGGTTCCGCATATGCTCGGCATCAGCATCGGTTTTCTGGTTCTGCTGCTCGCCGTCGGCTTCGGACTCGGCGCGGTGCTGACAGCGTTTCCGGTGCTGCATACGGCGCTGAAAATCGCCGGCGCCGCCTATTTGCTCTACCTTGCCTGGAAGATCGGCATGTCGCGCTCGATGGGTGGCAAGGGCGGGGCGGAGGCGCGGCCGATGCGCTTCATCGATGCCGCCGCGTTCCAATGGGTCAATCCGAAGGCGTGGGTGATGGCGATCACTGCCATGGCCGTCTACACCAATCCGGATCATCCGTTCGTCTCGGTGGCGCTGATTTCGATCGCCTTCACCATCGTCAACCTGCCCAGCGTTTCGGTGTGGGCCGGGTTCGGCACCGCGCTGCGCGGCTTCCTTTCGGATCCCGTGCGGCTGAAATGGTTCAACATAGGAATGGGTCTGCTGCTCGCAGCGACGCTCTGGCCGATGCTGCGTTAAGGGATCGCCACGGCACGTTAGCCGGCTGCACAACAATTGTGCAGTGCATATTAAATCTTCGTAATCCCGCGTTTTGGCCCTTTTCCGCCAAAGCCTTGTCCTATCTATTCGGCGAAATTCGCGGCAACGGCCGTGAAATGAGCTGAGAATAGACCACCGGTTTCGGCGTGTCGGATAGAGGGCCAGTTGTCGATGCGCGGAAAAATCGCCTTTACAGTCGTTGCTCTGGCCTGCCTTGCAGGTGTCTGCCTTTATCTGTCACCCGCCACGATGGGCAGGGTGCAGCAGCTGATCTCCGGCCAGCAGGCCGACGCAGCCGCCGCCGACACGACCAAGGCATCGGGCAGCCAGAAGGGCGGCGCTGGCGGCGCGCGTTCGGCCTCGATCGTTTCGGCAGCTGCGACGACCGCCGATTTTCCGATCCGTCGCTACGCCATCGGCTTCGTCTCCTCACCGTCGGTGGTCAGCGTGAATGCCCGTGTCTCCAGCCAGATCGTGTCGATCGCGGTGAAGGACGGGCAAATGGTCAAGGCCGGCGACCTTCTCTTCTCGCTCGATGACCGCGCGCTGAAGGCGCAGCTTGCCAAGGACCAGGCGACGCTGGTCAAGGACCAGGCCCTGCTGGTGAGCGCTACGGCGGATCTTCAGCGCGCCAAGGACCTTGTCGCCAAGCAGGCTGGCACGCAGCAGACTTACGACCAGGCACTGGCGGCGCAGAAGGCCGCGGCCGCCACCATCGATGCCGACAAGGCGACGATCGACGCCGATACGGTCCAGTTAAGCTATGCGACCATCAGCGCGCCCATCTCAGGCAGGCTCGGAGCGGTCAACGTCTCGGTCGGGGATCTCGTCACCACCAGCAACGGCTCAAGCACCACGACGCCGCTTGTGACCATCACACAGATGGACCCGCTGCAGGTTAATTTCACTCTGCCGGAAAGCAACCTTGCTTTATTGCACAAGGCGCTGGCGAGCCCACAGCAAGGCGACGTGACGCTCACCAAGGACGGCGATCCGACGCCGATCGGCAAGGGCACGCTCGATTTCGTCGATTCCAGCGTCGACACCGCCTCCGGCACCATCGCCACGCGGGCGAGCATACCGAACTCCGATCTTTCGCTTTGGCCGGGGCAGTATGTGAACGTCATCCTTGATGCCGGCACGATGCCGCAGATGACCTCGGTTCCGACGGTCGCGGTGCAGCCGAGCCAGAAAGGTCCCTTCGTCTATGTGGTCAAGCCGGACAACACGGTCGAGATGCGGCCGGTGCAGGTGGCGCTGACGGAGGGCGATAACAGCGCCATCAGCCAAGGCCTCAAGGGCGGCGAGAAGGTGGTGGTCGAAGGCCAGACAAGGCTAAAGGACGGCGCGACGGTGCACGAAGGCAAGACAGCGAGCAACAGTGGCGATCAAAATTCGCCTAAGGTCGCACAAGCCGACAAGGCCGGCGAGGCCCGCCCATGATTTCCGAATTCTGCATACGAAAGCCCGTCGCCACGCTGCTGATGTCGTTCGCCCTCGTGCTGGGCGGACTGTTCGCTTACAAGTTCCTGCCGGTTGCGGCGCTGCCCAGCGCGGAGTTCCCGGTGGTGAATGTCTCGGCCCAACTGGCCGGCGCTTCGCCGGAGACCATGGCGACCTCGGTCGCGACGCCGCTGATCAAGCAGTTCGCAACCATTGCCGGCATCGATTCGATTTCGACCACCAACTCGCTGGGCCAGACCTCGATCGCCATCCAGTTCGTGCTCAACCGCGACATCGACGCGGCTGCCGCGGACGTTCAGGCAGCCATTGCGCGCACGCAAAAATCGCTGCCGCCGCAAATGACGGCGCCGCCAAGCTATCGCAAGGTCAATCCGGCCGATGCGCCGATTCTTCTGATGTCGCTGGTCAGCGACACCGTTCCACTCACCGACCTCGACGCCTTCGCCGAAAACGTCATCTCGCCCTCGCTGTCGACCATCGATGGCGTTGCGCAGGTTTCGATCTACGGACAGCAAAAATATGCGGTGCGCATCCAGATCGATCCGACCGCGCTCGCCGCGCGCGGCATCTCGATCGACCAGTTGCAGACGGCCGTGGCCTCGGCCAACAGCAACACGCCGCTCGGCGTGCTGCAGAACGACAAGCAGCAGCTGACGATCACGGCCAACACCCAGTTGATGAACGCCGCCGATTTTTCAAACATTATCATCGCCACCAAGAACGGCCATCCGGTGCGGCTGGGCGAGGTCACGCGCGTCATCGACTCGGTCGAAACCACGACGACGGCGAGTTGGTATGACGGCACGCGCGCCATTATCATGGCCGTGCAGCGTCAGCCCGACGCAAATACGGTCGACGTCGTCGACAAGGTCAAGGCGATGCTGCCGTCCTTCCAGGACCAGATGCCGGCTGCCGCGAGCATCAAACTGCTCAACGACCGATCCACCTCGATCCGCCAGGCCGTCGACGACGTGCAGTTCACGCTGCTCCTGACCATCGCGTTGGTGGTGATGGTGATCTTCGTGTTCCTGCGCCGCGTCACGGCAACGATCATCCCGGCGGTGGCCGTGCCGATTTCGCTGATCGCCACACTCGGCGCGATGTTCCTGTTCGGCTTCTCGATCGACAACATATCTCTGATGGGTCTGACGCTGGCCGTCGGCCTCGTCGTCGACGACGCGATCGTCATGCTCGAAAACATCTTCCGCCACATGGAGGAGGACGGGCTGTCGGCTTTCGACGCCGCGCTCAAGGGCGCGCGTGAGATCGGCTTCACCATCATATCGATTTCGATTTCGCTGGTGGCGGTGTTCATCCCCGTGCTTCTGATGGGCGGCGTCATCGGCCGTATCTTCAACGAATTCGCCGTCGTGGTAACGGTCGCCATCCTGGCGTCGATGTTCGTGTCGCTGACCCTGACCCCGATGCTGTGCTCGCGGCTTTTGTCGGTGACCAAGGCCGATCGCGAGGCGCATGCCGACGGTCACAGACATGATCTCATCACGCGTGGCTATGACTGGATCCTGAGCTTCTGCCTGCGCCACACCTTCCTGGTGTTCCTGGTCTTCGTCGGCACCGCGGCGGCCTCCGTCTGGCTGATCCAGGTTTCGCCGAAGGGCTTCTTCCCGCAAGAAGACATAGGCCAGATCTCGGTAACCACCATCGCCCGCCAGGACATCTCCTTCGACGCGATGACGAAGCTGCAGAGCCAGGTCGCCGACGTCTTCTCGCATTCGCCTTACGTCGATCACGTCGCCTGGTCGGTGGGCAGCGGCAATAATGCGCTCAATCAGGGACAGTTGTTCGTGCAACTGAAGGACAAGGACAAGCGTCCCGACATAGAGAAGGTGCTTTCCGATTTGAGGCGGCAGCTGTCCGGCGTCGCCGGCATCGAAACGTATATGCAACCGGTGCAGAACCTCAGGCTCGGCTCGCGGTCCTCGGCCAGCGCCTATCAGCTGGTCGTCCAAGGCCTCGATAACGGCGCGACGGACGCCTGGGCGCAGAAATTGAACGACGCCATGGCCGCCGATCATAAATTCTTCACCGACGTCACAAGTGATCTGCAGAACAACGCGCTGCAGGCGTCGCTGGTCGTCGATCGCGACAAGGCCGCTCAGCTCGGTATCGACACGGACACGCTGCGTTCTGCCCTCTATGGTGGCTTCGGCACCGATCAGGTCTCAACCATTTTCGGCTCGGCCGACAGTTACGAGGTCGTCACCGAGCTCGATCCGAAGATCGAGTGGTCGCCGGAGCGTATGCTGGCCATTCAGGTGAGAACGGCGAGCGGCAGCCTCGTTCCTCTCGGTGCCTTCGCACGGGTCGATCGCACGGCCGGCGCCCTGACGGTCAACCAGCTTGGCCAGCTGCCGGCGGTGACGATCTCCTACAACCTGCCGCAGGGTGTCTCGCTCGGCGACACGGTGACCCGCATCAACCAGCTCAAGGACCAGATCGGCATGCCGCAGGCGATCGGCACCACCTTCGCCGGCACCGCCAAGACGTTCCAGGATTCGCTTGCCAACCAAGGGCTGCTGATCGGGGGCGCGATTCTCACGATCTACATTGTGCTCGGCATGCTCTACGAGAGCTTCATCCATCCGCTGACCATTCTGACGGGCCTGCCATCGGCGGTACTGGGCGCGGTGGTTGCATTGCGGCTCTTCGGCATGGACCTGTCGGTCATAGCCGTGATCGGCATCCTGATGCTGATCGGCATCGTCAAGAAAAATGGCATCATGATGATCGACGTGGCGCTGGAGTTGAGGCGCGAGGGCATGTCTGCGCTGGACTCCATCCACAAGGCCTGCCTGATGCGTTTCCGGCCGATCATGATGACGACGCTGGCGGCCTTGATGGGCACGTTCCCGATCGCGCTCGGCACCGGCGCCAGCGCCGAGCTGCGCCAGCCGCTCGGCGTTGCGGTGGTCGGCGGCCTGCTCGCATCCCAGGCGCTGACCCTGTTCGTCACGCCGGTCATCTATGTCTATTTCGAGCATTTCTCCGGTTGGCTGCTCAGCTTCTCCTCGAAGAAGAGCCGGCCGGAGTTGCATGCGGTCGAGCCGGTCGAGCAGCCCTCGCTCTTCGACCCCGGAGAAAATGCCGAGCCGAAAAAATTGGCCGCCGAATAGGCGGCCCGGCTCTGGCCCAAGGTGCCGAGCTTGCGGGGGCGTGCGCACGATCGTAACCTTGCGCCATGTCCCATGATCACGATCACGACAACGAGCTCGATCCGTTTGCGGCGCGCGTGCGCGCATTGGAAACGATCCTTACCGAGAAGGGCCTGATCGATCCGGCGGCCATCGACGTCATCGTCGATACATACGAGACGAAAATCGGCCCACGCAACGGCGCCAGGGTGGTGGCGAAGGCCTGGAACGATCCGGCCTATGCCGAATGGCTGAAGCGCGACGCGACGGCAGCAATTGCCTCGCTCGGCTATACCGGGCGTCAGGGCGAGCACATGCAGGCGGTGTTCAACACGCACGAGACGCACAATCTCGTCGTCTGCACGCTCTGCTCCTGCTATCCGTGGTCCGTGCTCGGCCTGCCGCCGGTCTGGTACAAGGCGCCGCCCTATCGTTCGCGGGCTGTTATCGATCCGCGTGGCGTTTTGGAAGAATTCGGGCTAACCTTGCCCGCGGGCAGGAAAATCCGGGTCTGGGATTCGACGGCCGAGCTTCGCTATCTGGTGGTGCCGATGCGGCCGAAAGGCACCGACGGCTGGAGCGAGGAGCAACTCGCCGGCCTGGTCAGCCGCGATTCGATGATCGGCACGGCGCTGGCGAAGGAGCCGGCATGAACGGGCCGCAAGATCTTGGCGGGCAGATGGGGTTCGGGCCGGTCGGGCCCGAGACGGACGAGCCTTACTTCCATGCTGCCTGGGAGCGGCGGGCGCTTGGCGTCACGCTCACTGCCGGCGCCATGGGTGCCTGGAACATCGACGAGAGCCGGCATGCGCGAGAGTCGCTGCATCCCGCCGATTATTATTCGTCGAGCTATTACCAGATCTGGATCCAGGCGCTTGAGGTACTCCTGAAGCGCCATGGCTTCGTGACGGAACGCGACCTTGCCGCCGGCAAGGCTGTCGATCCGGCGGCGACACCCAAACGCGTGCTGAAGGCTGCCGATGTGCCTGCCGTGCTCGCCAAGGGTGGGCCTTGCGACCGTCCCGTGGCTGCGCCGGCGCGCTTCCAGGCGGGCGACCGCGTGCGGACGAAGAATTTCAGTCCGACCGGCCATACGCGCCTGCCGCGCTACGCGCGCGGCAAGAACGGAAGGATCGAGGCCGTTCGCGACGGCTTCGTGTTCCCGGACAGCAACGCGCATGGCAAGGGCGAGAACCCGCAATGGGTCTATACCGTGGTTTTCGACGGCGCCGAGATCTGGGGCGAGGGCGCCGACCCGACGCTTGAGGTCTCGATCGATGCCTGGGAGAGCTACCTTGAGCCGGCATGAGACCGAACTGCCGGGCAGCTTCGACGATCCGGTGTTCGCCGAACCGTGGCAGGCGGAGGCTTTCGCCATCACGGTCGCGCTGCACGACAGCGGCTTGTTTTCGTGGAACGAATGGGCGGACGCCCTGTCCGCCGAAGTGAAGAAGCCGGACGCCGCGAGGGACGGCCACGACTATTACGAGCACTGGCTGTCGGCGCTGGAAAAATTGCTGGCGACCAAGGGCGTCGCCGGCAAGCACGAGATCGATGCGCTCGCGGCCGCCTGGGAGCGTGCCGCGCACGCCACGCCGCACGGCAAGCCGATCCTGCTGGAGAATGATCCCGGAGCCCGCCGGTAGCCCGGACTCAAGCTGCGTTCCCTTTACGTTCTTGTTTGCGCCTGATAGCGTGCCGAGCTGATAATGAATGAGACCGTCGCCGACGACGCCGGTGATGGCACGCAACCTTGTGTTTCGCTCGCGAATCCGGTCTGTCGAACTGATGGAATTCTCTCCCCAACAGGACGAGGCTTTGAAGGCGGTCGGCCGCTGGCTGAAGGACGGGCGGCCGCAGATATTCCGCCTGTTCGGCTATGCCGGCACCGGCAAGACGACGCTTGCGCGCTATTTCGCCGAGCATGTCGACGGGCAGGTGCAATTCGCGGCCTTCACCGGCAAGGCTGCCCAGGTGCTGCGCTCCAAAGGAGCGATCAACGCCCGCACCATCCATTCGCTGATCTATCGTCCGAAGGGCGAGGAATCGGTCGAGGACCAGGTGACCGGCAAGACCTCGATGTCACCGACCTTTTCACTCAACCGGCAAAGTCCGATCGCGCGCGCCAAGCTGGTCGTCATCGACGAGTGCTCCATGGTCGACGAGCAACTCGGCCGCGATCTGATGAGCTTCGGCACGCCGATCCTGGTGCTCGGCGATCCGGCCCAGCTGCCGCCGATCTCCGGCGGCGGCTTCTTCACCGAGCATGAGCCGGACGTGCTGCTCACCGAGATCCATCGACAGGCGCGCGACAACCCGATCATCCGGCTGGCGCTCGACGTGCGCGAAGGCCGCGAGTTCATGCATGGCGACTACGGCACGGCGCAGGTGATCGGCAGGGAAGGGGTCACGCAGGATCTGGTGATGAAAGCCGATCAGGTACTGGTCGGCACCAACCGCACGCGGCGGCGCTACAACCAGCGCCTGCGCGAGCTGAAGGGCTTTTCCGCCGATTATCCGCAGGCCGGCGACAAGCTGGTCTGCCTGCGCAACGATCCGGCCAAGGGGCTGCTCAACGGATCGCTGTGGAAAGTGATGACCTCGTCACGCGAGACGGTGAAGCCTGGCATCAACCTGCTGGTCTCGCCGGAGGAGGACGATCCCGACCGCGGCGTTGCCAAGATCAAGCTGCTGAAGGCGGCGTTCGAGGATCCGGATGCCGAGATTCCATGGCAGCAGAAGAAGCGATTCGACGATTTCGACTACGGCTATGCGCTGACCGCGCACAAGGCGCAGGGCTCGCAGTGGAATGACGTCGTGCTGTTCGACGAGAGCTGGGCCTTCAAGGAGACCCGGCAACGCTGGCTCTACACGGCCATCACGCGTGCGGCCGAGCGGCTGACGATCGTGCGATAGAGCGGTTCACCGGGTCAGGAAACGGTAAACCCCTTAGCTCGTTGTTTTGGCGCAATTCCGAACGGAAACCCGTCACACCTTTCATGGAATTGCTCCAGTCCGCTTATTCTGCCGGCCTCGCATCGAGCCATTGCCAGGCCGCGGCTTCGTCGTCACTGGTGAAATGCCGGAATTCGAACGGCAGAACCTTCGGAAAGAAGTCGCCGACAAGCGATGCCCAGCGCGGTTCGCCGATAGCTGCGCAACGGACGACATGCTCCAGCGCGTCGGCCACACCTTGCTGCAGCGTTTCTTGCGAGATGTTGGCCCAATCGACGCTCTCCTCGTCACTCAGCCGCACTAGCACGTCGATCCTCGGGTGCAGGGCATAGGCAGCTTCCAGCAGGCCGAACAGGTTTTCCGCATCCGCCGGCGAGACATCGCCGACGACGTCGATGGCAAAAAGCGCGTCACGGTTGGTTTCAATGCGGCGTATCGCCGGCACCGCCTCGAGGAAATTCACTGGCAAATCCTTGTGTTGGCCATCAGCTAGTCTCTGGAACACCGGAAACCCACTATCTGTTCCCTGCAAAGGCGCTATAGATGCCCGCCAAAACCAAGCTGGATGCGAATTCATGCCTGCAAAGCTTTCGGTCAACCTCAACGCTGTCGCCATGCTGCGCAACCGCCGCGACCTGCCGTGGCCGAACGTCATAGGGCTGGGACGCATCGCTCTTGCCGCCGGCGCGCATGGGTTGACTGTTCATCCACGCCCCGATGAGCGGCATACGAGACATTCCGACCTGCCGGAGATCAGGGCGCTGATCGACGATGAGTTCCCAAACACGGAATTCAACATCGAGGGCTACCCGACAGAGGATTTCCTGGTGCTTGTCGAGAAGAACCAGCCGGAGCAGGTGACACTGGTGCCCGACGATCCGGCGCAGGCGACGTCGGACCACGGCTGGAACTTCGTCGCGCAGGCCGCGTTCCTGACACCGATCGTCAAGCGGCTGAAGAAGGGCGGATTTCGCGTGTCGCTGTTTTCCGACGCCGATGCGGCCAGCGTGAATGCCGCGCGCGATACCGGCGCCGACCGGATCGAGCTCTATACCGGGCCCTATGGCGGTTACCATTCCGATTCCGCCAAGGCGGCCAGGGAATTGGAAAGACTGGGAAAGACCGCGGACGCGGCACTCGCGGCGGGGCTCCAGGTCAATGCCGGCCACGATTTGACCGTGAACAATCTGCCTGCACTGATCAAACGCATCCCCGCATTGGCCGAAGTATCGATCGGACATGGGTTGACAGCGGATGCGCTGGAGTATGGCATGGCCGGCACGGTTGGGCGGTTCTTGAAGGCCTGCGGATGGTAGGGCGAGGACGCCTTGCGTAGCTCCGGCGTGTCCCGCGCTTTGCGGCAGCCTCGGAGCGTGGCGAATCTGATGAAGTGGGGTTCATGGTGCTAGCCAACGCCAGCGAAACAGAATCCCTCGAACCTTCGGGCCATGCCGAGGCCGAGCGGCAGCACAGCACCAAGGTTCTGATGCTCGGTGCGCTCGGCGTCGTCTACGGCGATATCGGCACGAGCCCGATCTACGCCTTTCGAGAGGCTCTCCATGCTTCAGGGGGAGTGGTTGCCCGCAACGATGTGCTCGGCGTGCTGTCGCTGATCGTCTGGGCGCTCACCATCATCGTCACGATCAAATATGTCGCCTTCGTGCTGAGGGCCGACAATAAGGGCGAGGGCGGCACGCTGTCGCTGATGGCGCTGGCACGGAGCGCCTATCCGCAGGGCTCCAGCCTGATCCTGGTGATCGGCCTCTGCGGCGCGGCCCTCTTCTTCGGCGATTCGATCATCACGCCGGCGATCTCCGTGCTTTCGGCGGTTGAAGGCCTGGAAGTCATCACGCCGGCGCTCGATGCCTATGTCGTTCCGATCACGCTGGTGATTCTGGCGGTGCTTTTCGCCGTGCAGCGTTTCGGCACGGGCAAGGTGGCGGCAGTGTTTGGACCCATCACGGCGACATGGTTCGTGGCGATCGGCGTTGCCGGCCTCTATCACATCGTCGACGATTGGTCCGTCCTGTTGGCTATAAACCCCTACTATGCGGTCTATTACCTGGCCACCACGCCGACGGGCGCCTTCGTCACCGTCGGCGCGGTTTTCCTCGCGGTCACCGGCGCCGAGGCGCTCTATGTCGACCTTGGCCATTTCGGCCGCAAGCCGATCGTGCTGGCCTGGTTTTCCATCGTTTTCCCTTGCCTGCTCCTCAACTATTTCGGGCAGGGCGCCTTCGTGCTCTCGCACGGCGGCAAGCCGACCAACCCGTTCTTCCAGATGCTTCCCGAATGGGGGCTGATGCCGATGGTCGCCCTGGCAACGGCGGCGACGGTCATCGCCAGCCAGGCGGTGATCTCCGGCGCCTTCTCGCTGACCAGACAGGCGGTGCAGCTCAATCTTCTGCCGCGCATCGAGGTGCAGCACACATCCGAGATGCAAAGCGGCCAGATCTATATGCCGAGGGTCAATCTGCTGGTCGCGCTCGGCGTGATGCTTCTGGTCGTCGGCTTCGGCAGCTCGAGCGCGCTCGCCTCCGCCTATGGCATTTCGGTGACCGGAGAGATGCTGATGACGACGATCCTCTTGTTTGTCGTCATGCGCTGGCTCTGGAAATGGCAGCTGGCGCTCGCATTGGCGCTGGCGCTGCTCTTCGGCGTCATCGACCTCGGCTTCTTCTCGGCAAATGTCGTCAAGATGGTCGAAGGCGGTTGGGTGTCGATCACTGTCGCTTTGATCATGGGGCTGATTATGTGGACTTGGATTCGCGGCACCCGCTACCTATTCGACAAGACGCGCCGCAACGAAATCCCGCTCGACTTTCTGGCGATGAACCTCCTCAAGAAGAAGCCTCAGCTGGTGTCCGGCACCGCCGTGTTCTTGACCAGCGATCCGCTGAGCGCGCCGACCGCGCTCATGCACAGCCTGAAGCACTACAAGGTGCTGCACGAAAAGAACGTCATTCTTTCCGTGGTGACCGCGCCGCAGCCGGTGGTGCCGGATAGCGAGCGGGTGAAGATGGAGACGGTCAACGAGCTCTTCATGCGGGTCACGCTGACCTTCGGCTACATGGAGCAGCCGAACATTCCGCGCGCGCTGGCGATCTGCCGCAAGCAGGGATGGAAGTTCGACATCATGACGACGTCCTTCTTCCTGTCGCGGCGCTCGCTGAAGGCTTCGCCCAATTCCGGCATGCCGATCTGGCAGGACAGGCTGTTCATCGGTCTTGCGAAGACGGCGGCGGATGCGACGGAGTATTTCCAGATCCCCACCGGACGCGTGGTCGAGATCGGCACTCAGGTCGCGATCTGACCCTTCAAGCATTCACATTGTGCCATAGATTTGAATGGACCTCTGCAGGTCGAGCCTTGCACTGGCGGTATGGGAGCCCTAACGCCAGGGCACTTGATATTGCACTGCAGCAAGCGTAGAGCACCGCGCATTTTATCGGAGTGTCGTCATGGCCCTTGCCAATGGTGCTGAGGCAGAACCCGTCGAGCAAACGGGGCATCCGGAGATAGAGCAGCACAGCACCAAGGTGCTGATGCTGGGCGCGCTGGGTGTCGTCTATGGTGATATCGGCACCAGCCCGATCTACGCGTTCCGCGAGGCGCTCGTTGCTTCCTCGCGCGGTGAGGTCGCCGATCGCGGCGATATTCTTGGCGTGCTGTCGCTGATCATCTGGTCGCTGACGATCATCGTCACGATCAAATACATCATGTTCGTGCTGCGCGCCGACAACCGTGGCGAAGGCGGCGTGCTCTCGCTGATGGCGCTGGCGCGCAGCACTTTCGCGACGCGTTCGGCGGTCATCCTGGCCATCGGCATCGCCGGCGCCTCGCTTTTCTTTGGCGATGCCGTGATCACCCCGGCCATCTCCGTGCTTTCGGCCGTCGAAGGCATGAATGTCGTGACACCCGCCTTTCAGCCTTATGTGGTGCCGCTGACGCTGCTCATCTTGGCCATTCTGTTTGCGGTGCAGCGGTTCGGCACAGGTGGTGTCGCCTTGATCTTCGGGCCGATCACCGCCGTGTGGTTCCTCGCCATCGGCCTGTCCGGGCTGAATCACATCATTGCCGATCCTGAAATCCTTTGGGCGATCAGCCCGCACTACATCGTCGCCTTCCTGATCCACTCGCCGGACGTGGCTTTTGTCACGATCGGCGCCATTTTCCTGGCCGTCACCGGCGCGGAGGCACTCTACGCCGACCTCGGCCATTTCGGCCGCAAGCCGATCGTGCTGGCATGGCTGGCGATCGTATTTCCCTGCCTGCTATTGAACTATGCCGGGCAGGGCGCTTTCGTGCTCGCCAAGAACGGTGTCGTCGGCCATCCGTTTTTCGAGATGAATGAAGGCTGGGCGCTGATCCCGATGGTGATTCTGGCGACGGCAGCGACCGTTATCGCCAGCCAGGCGGTGATCTCCGGTGCCTTTTCGCTGACCAGGCAGGCGGTCCAGCTCAACATGCTGCCGCGGCTGGAGATCCTGCATACGTCCGAAAAACAGTCGGGCCAGATATACATGCCGCGCGTCAACATGCTGCTGGCGCTGGTGGTGATGCTTCTGGTGGTCGGTTTCGGCGCGTCCAGCAGACTTGCCTCGGCCTACGGGATCTCGGTGACCGGCAATATGCTGGTGACGACGGTGCTCCTCTTCGTCGTCATGACCCGTATCTGGAAGTGGCAGCTCTGGGTCGCGGTGTCGTTAACGGCGCTGTTTGCCTTGATCGATGTCGGCTTCTTTGCCTCCAACATCGTCAAGGTCTTCGAAGGCGGCTGGGCGTCGCTCGCCGTGGCTTTCGCCATCATCCTCGGCATGTGGACCTGGGTGCGCGGCAGCCGCTACCTGTTCGACAAGACGCGACGCAACGAGATCCCGCTCGACTTCCTGGCGGCGAACCTTTTGAAGAAAAAGCCGCAGCTGGTGTCCGGCACCGCCGTGTTCCTGACCAGCGATCCGCTGAGCGCGCCGACCGCGCTCATGCACAGCCTGAAGCACTATAAGGTGCTGCTTGAGAAGAATGTCATTCTTTCCGTGGTGACCGCACCGCAGCCGGTGGTGCCGGATAGCGAGCGAGTGAAGATGGAGACGGTCAACGAGCTCTTCATGCGGGTCACGCTGACCTTCGGCTACATGGAGCAGCCGAATATTCCGCGCGCGCTGGCGATCTGCCGCAAGCAGGGATGGAAGTTCGACATCATGACGACGTCCTTCTTCCTGTCGCGGCGCTCGCTGAAGGCCTCGCCCAATTCCGGCATGCCGATCTGGCAGGACAGGCTGTTCATCGGCCTTGCGAAGACGGCGGCCGATGCGACAGAGTATTTCCAGATCCCCACCGGGCGCGTGGTCGAGATCGGCACTCAGGTCGCCATTTGAGGGACTGCAACGCCTAAAGGGGTGGGGAGGTGGGAATGGGCGGTGAGTTGGTGCTCGTTACCGGCGGCTCCGGGTTCCTCGGCGCGCACTGCGTTCTAGGCTGAATCGACATTCAGCGCATCCATAGCATTGCGCAAGCGAGTTGGACGAAGCTGAGGAAGTAGAGAGCACGCCGGTCGTATCGGGTGGCGATGCGCCTGAAGTGTTTGAGCTTGTTGAAGCAGCGTTCGATGAGATTGCGCGCCTTATAGGCTTCAAAGTCGTAGGGGATGAGGGTCTTGCGGGTTGGATTGCAAGGGATGACGGCCTGCGCTCCCATCTCGACGACGATCGCGCGCAGGGCATTACTGTCATAGGCCTTATCGGCAAGAACGCGTTTGGCCTTGAGCCCTTCGAGCAAAGCAGGCGCT